>JBAVKA010000161.1:0-5400 GCA_049688075.1 Gammaproteobacteria bacterium | reverse complement strand
GTGGAGTGTCCACTCAGTCGAGTGCAATGTTCACCGGCTGTACGTTCCAGATGTCATCGCAATACTCGGCAATGGCGCGGTCGGAGGAGAACTTGCCGCTGCGCGCGCTGTTGAGAATGGACATGCGCGTCCAGTCATCCCGGTCTTTCCATGCGGCGCTCACCTTCTCCTGGCAGGCAATATAGGCGGCGTAGTCCGCCAGCACCAGGAACGGATCGGCATAGCGCAGGTTGTCGACCAGCGAGCGGAACACCTCACGGTCGCCATGGGAGAAATAGCCGTTCGCAATGAGATCCAGCACCGCGCGCAGTTCTGCATTTGCCTCGACGTGATCCTCCGGCCGGTAGCCCCTGCGCCTGATCTCTTCCACCTCGGCGGCATCGAGTCCGAACAGGAAGAAATTGTCCGCGCCGACCTCCTCGCGCATCTCGACATTGGCGCCATCGAGCGTGCCGATGGTGAGCGCGCCGTTCATCATGAACTTCATGTTGCCGGTGCCCGAGGCCTCCTTGCCGGCGGTGGAGATCTGCTCGGAAAGATCGGCAGCCGGATAGATGAGCTGTGCGTTCTGTACGTTGAAGTTGGGCACGAAGGCCACTTTCATGCGGCGGTTCACTTCCGGGTCGCTGTTGACCGTCTCGGCCACCGTGTTGATCAGCTTGATGATGCGCTTGGCAAGGAAGTAACCGGGCGCGGCCTTGCCGCCGAAAATGAACGCGCGCGGCGGAACATCCAGCGCGGGATTGTCCTTGAGGCGCTTGTAGAGCGTGGCGATGTGCAGCACGTTGAGGTGCTGACGCTTGTATTCGTGGATGCGCTTGACCTGGATGTCGAACAGCCAGCCTGGGTCGAGTTCGATGCCGGTTTGTGCGTGGATCCAGGCGGCAAGCCGCTCCTTGTTGGCATGCTTCACCCCGCGCCATTGCTCGCGGAAGGCGGCATCGTCGGCGAAGGGCTCGAGTTTCCTCAGCTCGTCGAGGTTCGTCAGCCAGCCGGTGCCGATGGAACGGTTGATCAGTTCGCGCAATTCCGGGTTGGCGAGCGCCAGGAAACGCCGCGGCGTCACGCCATTGGTCTTGTTGCTGAAGCGCTCGGGCCAGAGCTCGTAGAAATCCCGCAGCACGCTCGATTTGAGCAATTCGGTGTGCAGTGCGGCCACGCCGTTCACGGCGTGGCTGCCGACGGTGGCGAGATGCGCCATGCGCACGCACCTGGCGCCCCCCTCGCCGATCAGCGACATGCGCGCCACGCGCGCTTCATCGTCCGGGAAGCGCGCACGCACCTCGGCGAGAAAGCGCTGGTTGATCTCGTAGATGATCTCCAGGTGCCGCGGCAGCAGCTCGCCGAACATGTCCAGCGGCCAGGTCTCCAGGGCCTCGGGCAGGAGCGTGTGATTGGTGTAGCCGAAGGTATTGCGGGTAATCTCCCACGCCGTGTCCCAGTCGAGATGCCGTTCGTCCACCAGCAGCCGCATCAGTTCAGCCACTCCGATGGAGGGATGCGTGTCGTTGAGCTGCACGGCGAATTGTTCGGCGAAACGCTCTACCGTCACGCCGGCGATCTCGAGAATGCGCAGCATGTCCTGCAATGAGCAGGACACGAAAAAATACTGCTGGCCGAGCCGCAGTCGCTTGCCGGCCTCCGGTTCGTCATTGGGATAAAGCACCTTGGTGACAGTCTCGGACTGCAGCTTGTCCGCCACCGCCTGGTAGTAGTCGCCGGTATTGAACGCCTGGAAGTCGAAAGACTCGACTGCCTCGGCGCTCCACAGCCGCAGGGTGTTGCAGGTATTGACACCGTAACCCTGCACGGGCGTGTCGCAGGGTGTGCCCTTCACCACGTGATTCGGCACCCAGCGAACGCGGTAGGCACCCTGCTCGTCATGAAAGGTTTCGGTGTAGCCGCCCCACTTGACGTAATAGACGATCTCGGGCTTGGCGATTTCCCAGGGATTGCCGTAGCGCAGCCACTTGTCGGTCACCTCCACCTGCCAGCCGTCGTGGATCTCCTGGTCGAAGATGCCAAACTCGTAGCGAATACCGTAGCCGATCGCGGGGCGCTCCAGGGTCGCCAGTGAATCCATATAACAGGCGGCAAGCCGGCCGAGCCCGCCGTTACCCAGCCCGGGCTCCTCCTCGCAGGCGAGGATCGCGTCGAGATCCTGTCCAAGTTCGGCCAGCGCCGTGCGCGTCGCCTCTTCGATGCCGAGATTAACGAGGTTGTTGCCCAGGTGCGGGCCGACGAGAAATTCCGCCGAGAGATAGGCAGCCACCTTGCAGTCGAGATCGAAATAGGTTTGCGCGGAGCGCGTCCAGCGCTGTTGCATGCGATCGCGCACCGCGAGCGCAAGCGCACGGTAATAATCGCGGGTCGTGGCGAGGCTCGGCAGACGGGCGACCGAGTAGCGCAGGTGGTCGTGAACTGCCTGTTTCAGCGATTCACGGTCCAGACCGGTACGCACCTCTCCGGTCACCCGGGATGTTTTCGCTGTTGTGGTCTTTGCTCGTGTCTCTTTGGTCATCTCAGTTCGTCCTTCTAACTAGTCCGCTCTCCCTCAGGGAGAGGGTTAGGGTGAGGGGGAATTATTCAGTGCTGATTCAATTTGTTCCAACACATTTTGCGTTTTATGCATGATTTCGTGATTCCAGAAACGCAAAACTCTGAAGCCCATGCTTTCCAGTTTCGCTGTTCGTTTTTCATCGTAGGCCAACTGATCAACATGCTGCCCTCCATCGGCTTCCACAATCAATCTGGCTTCAAGACAGGCGAAATCGACACTATACGGCTCGATTGCAACTTGGCGACGGAATTTACAGCCTATTAGCCGACGTCCTCTCAGGTGCTTCCATAACATAGCTTCCGCGTCACTTGCGTTGCGACGCAGTGTGCGAGCCCGTGAGAGCCCGTGAGAGCCCGTGAGAGCAAACTGTTTGATCCCCTCACCCTGTCCCTCTCCCTAAGGGAGAGGGGATCGCTTGCTTTCCGTTTATCCATCACTTCCTCTACGCAGAATGACCCGTTTGTATCTACAGCGGCCACACCCAGTTGGTGATCTCCTCGCGGTCGGTGCCGTGCTCGTGGGCGTAGGCAAGGTGCAGGATGATCTCGTTCTTCATCTGCTCCTTCAGATGTGCGGCACGGTCGGCGAGGCCCGGTACGCGATCGATGACATCGATCACCAGCGTGAAGCGGTCGGTCTGGTTGAGGATCGCCAGCTCCAGCGGGGTGTTGATGTTGCCGCGCTCCTTGTAGCCGCGCACGTGCAGGTTCTCGTGGTTGGTGAAGCGATAGGCGAGTTTGTGGATGAGCCAGGGATAGCCGTGGAAGTTGAAGATCACCGGTTTGTCGGTGGTGAACAGGCTGTCGAACTCCCGCTCGGTCGAACCGTGCGGATGTTCGCTCGCCGGCTGCATCTTGTACAGGTCTACTACATTGACGAAGCGCACCCGGAGATCGGGCAGGCGCTCGCGCAGGATAGCGGTGGCCGCGAGCGCCTCCTGCGTTGCGACATCGCCGCAGGAGGCGATCACAACGTCCGGTTCAACGCCCTGGTCGTTGCTCGCCTTGCTCCAGATGCCGATGCCCTTGGCACAGTGCACGACGGCCTCGTCGATGGTACTGAACTGCAGGTGCTTCTGTTTGTCGGCGACGATGACGTTGATGTTGTCGGTTGAACGCAGGCAGTGGTCGGCCACCACCAGCAGGGTGTTGGCATCGGGCGGCAGGTAAATGCGCGTGACGCTCGGGCTCTTGTTGGTGACGAGATCGATGAAGCCCGGGTCCTGGTGAGAGAAGCCGTTGTGGTCCTGGCGCCAGACCGTGGATGACAGCAGGATGTTCTGAGAGGCCACCGAGGCGCGCCACGGCACGTGGTTGTTGGCGACCTCCAGCCACTTGGCGTGCTGGTTGAACATGGAGTCGATCACGTGGGCGAAGGCTTCATAGGTATGGAAGAAGCCGTGCCGGCCGGACAGCAGGTAACCCTCGAGCCAGCCGATCAGTGTGTGTTCGGACAGCATCTCCATCACCCGCCCGTCACGGGCGAGCTCCCCGCCGTCGGCGTCCTCGGGATAGAACTCCGCCATCCAGGTCTTCTTGCTGGCCTCGTAGACCGCCTGCAGGCGGTTGGAGGCGGTCTCGTCGGGACCGAACAGGCGGAAGTTGTGCATGTTGTTACGCATCACATCGCGCAGGAACTCGCCCAGCGGGCGGGTGTTTTCGTACAGTACCTTGCCGGCCTCCTTCACCTGCACCGCGTAGTCGCGGAAGTCCGGCAGCTTGAGATCCTTGCGCAGCAAGCCACCGTTGGCATGCGGGTTGGCGCTCATGCGGCGGCTGCCCGCAGGTGCGAGCTCGCGCAGCTCCGCGAACAGTCGGCCGTCCGTATCGAAGAGTTCATCAGGGCGGTAACTTTTCATCCAGTCTTCGAGTAGCTTCAGATGGGCGGGATTGCTGCGTACGTCCGAGAACGGCACCTGGTGCGAGCGCCAGGAACCCTCGGCCTTGTGGCCGTTGATCTCCTTCGGTCCGGTCCAGCCCTTGGGCGAGCGCAGCACGATCATCGGCCAGCGCGGGCGTTCGGCCTTGCCGCTGTCGCGCGCGGTCTTCTGAATGGCGCGGATCTCCGCGACGGTTGCATCCAGCGTCGCCGCCATGGCCTGATGCATGGTATCGGGATCGTCGCCTTCGACGAAATACGGCGTGTAGCCATAGCCGCGGAACAGCGCCTCCAGCTCCTCGTGGCTGATGCGCGCGAGGATGGCCGGATTGGCGATCTTGTAGCCGTTGAGATTCAGGATCGGCAGCACCGCGCCGTCGCGGACCGGATTGATGAACTTGTTCGAGTGCCAGGCGGTCGCGAGCGGCCCGGTCTCGGCCTCGCCATCACCCACCACGCAGGCGACGATGAGTTCGGGGTTGTCCATGCAGGCGCCGTAGGCATGCGAGAGGCTGTAGCCCAGTTCGCCGCCCTCGTGGATGGAGCCGGGCGTTTCGGGGGTAACGTGCGAACCGATGTGTCCAGGGAAGGAAAATTGTTTCATGAATTTCCTCAGTCCTTCCGCATCCTCGCTCTTGTCGGGGTAGACCTCGGAATAGGTGCCTTCCAGATAGGTCGGACCGAGCACCCCCGGGGCGCCGTGGCCGGGTCCGGCCATGAAGATGATGTCGAGATCGTCGCGCTTGATGAGGCGGTTGAGATGCGCCCAGACGAAGGACAGCGCCGGGCTTGCGCCCCAGTGGCCGAGCAGGCGATGCTTGACGTGCTCGATCCCGAGCGGCTCCTTCAGCAGCGGGTTGCCGCGCAGGTAGATCATGCCGACCGAGAGGTAATTACAGGCGCGCCACCAGGCGTTTATCCGGCGCAGCTCTTCGGCGCGAAGCGGATTTCTGGAGGACGCT
>JBAVKA010000160.1:0-7898 GCA_049688075.1 Gammaproteobacteria bacterium | reverse complement strand
TCGTGAACATCAGCATCGTGATGGTTGGCCGTGTCATCAACATGGTCATGAACATGCGTTACCTCGGCAGCGGCATGGTCATGCTCGTCGCCTTCCCCTGCCCCGGCCGTCCTGTCCATTTCCTGGTATTGCTCCGCGGTCATGTGCGGCAGTTTTTCGAGAAACGCCACTATTGCCCAAATCTTGGCATCGCTATGGGTCGGACCCCAGGCGGGCATGCCGGACATCTTTACGCCATTTTTGGTAACCCAAAACAGTTCCTCAGGCTTCCACTCTTCCACCTCGTCCTGCAGCCTGGGTGGTCTGGGCATCAAGCCTTCGCTGATTTCAGTCGAGGTGATACCCGGTGCAAGATGGCATTCGACACACATCTCACGGTAGTGCCGGAATCCTTCCATAACCATCCGGGCATCATCCAGGGGCGGTGCGGTGATTCCCCTGGCGTGCGCACGCACTGAATTGTCCATGGTGGTACTCAGGATGAAACGCGTTACTGGATGGTGCGGGTTCGTGGCGGCAACATTGATGACCCCGGATAGCATTACGACCACACCGGCAATGAGCGCAATAATCGCCAGCCAGAGAAATCCTTTAATGCATTTCATATTCACCCCTGAAATGTAGCGAATCCATTACAACGTATAGCATAAAACCCCTTTCCGTAAAGTCCAGGCTTAATTCCCCTCATTTTCCCCAAACTTTGCAATTCCCGCTGCGAAACCCTGTGGGTGTTTGCTGCGACCGCCTGAATTCTTCTCCGGCTTATCTCCATTCGCAAGAGATTACTGTCACAGAACATGAGATATCCTGGCGTTTGTCCCGAGGAGTACAACATGAGTTGAATGCTTTGTTTTCCTTGGATCAGCCGAATATCGGGATAGTCGAACCTTTCCTGCGTTTTAATGTCACACTCTTTGAATGATGAGTACGTCGCACATACGTGCCAAAGTGCGCGGGACAACATAAATTCCCCTTATCTGTAGTACAGGCATTGCGGTCATCGGTAATACAGTGAATGTGATTTAATGGTTAATCTCTCATGGAAGAATTCATAATCGGGTTTTTCGCCTTCCTGATCACAGTGCTTCTGATGGGCATTGGAGTGCTGGTCGGAAAACGCTCTATCAAGGGTGGTTGCGGACACTCAAGCGATATTCCTGGTGTAGACCCCGTATGCGGCGACGCATGCCACAACACATCACGGAATAAAAACTGTCCCCGCAAATCGTAACTGCAAACATAACGTCCTGCTGACCCTGTCGAATGAGTCGTCAGGTGCCGGTGCTGTTTCTCACCGCGCGCGACAGCGTGGACGATCGCGTCAAGGGGCTGGAGCTGGGCGCCGACGATTATCTGGTCAAACCCTTCGCCTTCGCCGAACTGCTGGCGCGGGTACGCACGCTGCTGCGGCGCGGCGCCGTCACGACAACGGAAACGATGCTGACGGCCGTCGATCTCGAGCTTGACCTGATGAGAATGAAATGCTCCAGCGCGTGGACCAGGTGTTTCACCGGATCTCGGAGTTCAACGCCGATATCGCACTCGAACTGCGCACCCCCATTGCCAACCTGATGACCCAGACACAGGTGGTCCTCTCCCGGGAGCGCACCATCGACAAGTACCGGGAAATCCTCTATTCGAATATGGAGGAATACGAGCGCATGGCGCAGATGGCCGGAGACATGCTCTTTCTGGCGCAGGCGGAAAACAGTCCGCGGGAGATAACCGGCGCCGACCTGGATCTGGCCAGGGAAATGCGCACGCTGTTCGATTATTACGAGGGCTGGGCAGAAGAGCGCGGCGTCTCACTGACACTGGACGGCGCCGCCACGGTCTCGGGTGGCTCAGGTGGCTGGTGTGTTCAGGAACGGCGGTGTTCGTGCCATTGCAGCACCAGCCCGTAAATCACCGGCAGCACCAGCAGGCTGAGTATCGTCACCGTCACCATGCCGCCGACCATGGGGGCGGCGATGCGGCGCATGACCTCGGAACCGGTACCGCTGCCCCACATGATGGGCAGCAGGCCGCCGATGATGGCGGTCGCGGTCATGGCGATCGGCCGCACGCGCTCCGAGGTACCGCGGTGAACAGCCTGCCGGATGTCGCTGGCATCCAGGCGTACGCCATGCGCCTTTTCGTGACGGCGACTTGCTACCTCGTGATCGATGAAAGTCAGCACCAGCACGCCGATCTCGGCGGCCACACCGGCGAGTGCGATGAAGCCCACCGCAACCGCCACCGACAGGTTGAAGCCGAGCCAGTACACCAGCCAGAAGCCGCCGATGAGCCCGAAGGGGATGGACAGCATGACTACCAGCGGCTCGGTGACATTGCGGAAATTGAAATACAGCAGCAGGAAGATGATCAACAGGGTCACCGGCACCACGATGCGCAATCGCTGCGCGGCGCGTTGCATGTACTCGAACTGCCCCGACCAGGACAGCGTGTAGCCCGGCGGCAAGTTGACCTGTTCATTCACGAGCTTCTTCGCCTTCGCCACATAGCCGCCGATATCCGAGGTGGTGATATCGACATAGACCCAGGCATTGGGCCGCGAATCCTCCGTCTTGATCGAGGGCGGACCCCGGTGCATGCGCACATCGGCCACCAGTGACAACGGGATCTGCGTACCCGTAGGGGTTGCGATCAGCGCGCGCTTGAGTTCCTCGAGATTGTCACGCAACTCGCGCGGGTAACGCAGATTGACGGGATAGCGCTCCAGCCCTTCCACAGTCCAGGTGATGTTCATTCCGCCAATCGCGGTCTGGATGACATCCTGAATGTCCCCGGTCGTCAGGCCGTAGCGGGCCGCCTCTTCCCGGCGGATATCAAAATCCAGATAATAGCCGCCGGCGGCCTTGTCGCCGAAGGCCGAGAGCGTCTCCGGCAATTGCTTTACAGTCTGCTCGATGTCGCCGGCGACGCGTTCCAGAACGGTCAGATCGGGGCCGCTAACCTTGATGCCGATCGGGGTCTTGATGCCGGTCGAGAGCATATCGATGCGGGTCTTGATCGGCATGGTCCAGGCATTGGCGAGCCCCGGGAAACGGATTGCCCGGTCCATTTCATTCATCAGTTCCCGGGTGGTTTTGCCGGGATCCGGCCAGGCGTCCCGGGGTTTGAGCCTGACCGTGGTCTCCAGCATGGACAGGGGCGCCGGATCGGTCGCCGTCTCGGCGCGGCCGACCTTGCCGAACACGGACGCAACTTCGGGAAAAGTCTTCAGGATCTTGTCGGTCTGTTGCAGCAGTTCCCGGGCCTTGGTGATGGATATCCCCGGGTAGGTGGTCGGCATATACAGGATGTCACCTTCATCGAGTGGCGGCATGAACTCGCTGCCCACCTTCATGACGGGGTACAGGCTGCCGCCCAACAGCAGCAGTGCCAGCAGCAGCGTGAGCCAACGCCAGCGTATCGCCACGCGCAGCACGGGTGCGTGCATGCCGTGCAACAGGCGATTCACCGGGTTGCTCGCCTCCGGAAGTATCCTGCCGCGGATAAAATAGCCCATCAGCACCGGCACCAGGGTAATCGCCAGCACCGCGGCGCCGGCCATGGCGTAGGTCTTGGTATAGGCCAGCGGCTTAAATAACCGACCTTCCTGGGCCTGTAGTGAAAACACGGGCAGAAAGGAGACGGTGATGATCAGCAGGGAATAGAACAGCGCCGGCCCGACCTCCCGGGCGGCCTCCGCCACTACTTCCCAGCGTTCGGGCAGCGTGAGCGGTTCACCTTTCCGGTTCGCACCATGTTCCAGGTGCTTGTGCGCATTTTCGATCATCACGATGGCCCCGTCGACCATGGCGCCGATGGCGATGGCAATGCCCCCGAGTGACATGATATTGGCATTGATACCCTGCCAGTGCATGACGATAAACGCCATGAGAATGCCGATCGGCAGCGACACGATCGCCACCAGGGCGGAACGGGCATGCAGCAGAAACAGGATCGTGATCAAACTGACCACGATGGATTCCTCGATGAGCTTGTGCTTGAGGTTGTCGACCGCCCGTTCAATGAGGTTGCCGCGGTCGTAGACCGTCACGATCTCCACACCTTCCGGCAGACCCTTTTTCAGCTCGGCGAGTTTTTTGCGCACCCCCTCGATGGTGGCCAGGGCATTTTCCCCATAGCGCATCACCACCACGCCACCGGCTACCTCGCCCTCTCCGTCGAACTCCACCAAGCCACGCCGCAACTCCGGGCCCAGGTGGACATTGGCGACATCCTCCAGCCGGACCGGCGTACCCTTGGCATCCACGCCGACCGGGATCTGCTTGAGGTCTTCGATGCCGCGGATATACCCCAGGCCGCGCACCATGTACTCGGTCTCGGCCATCTCCACCACCCGTCCGCCGACATCCTGGTTGGAACGCTGGATGGCCTGCTTCACCTTCGAGAGGGGGATGCCATAGGCGAGCAGGACGTTGGGGTCGACCTCGACCTGATACTGCTTGACGAAACCGCCCACCGAGGCCACTTCGGAGACGCCCGGCACGGTCTGCAGCGGGTAGCGCAGATACCAGTCCTGAATCGATCGCAACCTGGCCAGATCATACTTGCCGCTGCGATCGACCAGGGCGTATTCGTAGATCCAGCCGACACCGGTCGCATCCGGCCCGAGACTGGGTGAGACACCGGCCGGCAGACGGCCACGCAGATAATTGAGGTACTCCAGCACCCGGGAACGCGCCCAGTACAGATCGGTGCCGTCCTGAAAGATAATGTAGACAAACGAAAGCCCGAAGAAGGAATAACCGCGTACGACCCTGGCGCCGGGGACGGCCAGCATGGCCGTGGTGAGCGGATAGGTCACCTGGTCCTCGACGACCTGCGGAGTCTGACCGGGGTAGTCGGTAAAGACGATGACCTGCACGTCCGAGAGATCCGGAATGGCATCGAGCGGCACCTGCCAAAGCGCCCAGAGACCCGCGGCGACGATAATCAGCGTGGCGAGGATGACCTGGAACTTGTCACGCAGCGACGCATCAATGATTGCCCTGATCATCAACGCCTCCCTTTTCGCTGGACAGCGTTTCCAGCATCTTCGCCGTCGCCTCGCGCAGCTTGGATTCGGAGTCGATCAGGAACTGGCTGGAAGTGACCACCTCCTCCCCCGCGGAAACCCCGTCGATGACCTGCACCATCCCTTGCGAGTCAACGCCCAGTTTGACAACGCGTGGCTCAAACTTGCCGGGACCGCGCACCACGAAGACCTGCTCGCGTTCCCCCGATCGCACGACCGCTTCCGTCGGGATCACGATGGCATCGACCTTGCGCTGTGCGTGGATGGTGACATCGGCAAACATATCCGGTCGTAGCAGCAGGTCCAGGTTGGCAAACTCCAGGCGGACCTTGATGGTGCGCGTTTTCGCTTCGGCATAGGGATAGATGTAGCCGACGCGCCCGGTGAACACCTTGCCGGGGATGGCCTCGAGTTTCATGTCCACGGGATCGCCGGTCTGTATCCAGGGCATCTCGTTCTCGTAGACATCCGCGATCACCCAGACACGGGAGAGGTCGGCGATCTTGTAGAGTTCGGTCGACGGCGTGACATACTGGCCTTCACGCACCCCGATGTTGATCACGACCCCGTCGAAGGGCGAATGGATATGCAGGTTCTTCTTGATCTTGCGCGTCTTCTCCAGTTCACGGATCTGGTGTTCCGGCACATCCAGCAATTCGAGCCGCTCCCGGGAACTGGCGACCAGATCTTGCGCCCCCTCACGTATCTCCGCATACGGGCTTTGTTTGAGCGCATCGAGGCTGTTCAGGGCGAGCAGGTATTCCTGCTGGCTGGTCACCAGCTGCGGGGAATAGATATTGAGCAAAATCGTATCCTTTTTGATCTGCTCGCCGGTCTTGTCGATATACAGTTCCTCTATCCAGCCTTCGGTCTTGGGATGCAGACGGGACAGTCGCTCCTCATCGAAATCGACTCGGCCCACCGCGCGGATATGCCGGCTGATCGACTGCCGTTGCGCCACCGCCGTGCGCACGCCGATATTCTGCACGGTCACCGGATCGATCCTGACCATACCGGCAGGCTCGGTTTCGTCGCCGGCATTTTTCTCGGCATACACCGGGATATAGTCCATGCCCATCTCGTCCCTGGCCGGTACCGGGGAGGTAATCGCCGGATTCATGGGGTTGCGATAGAACAGCACCCTGTTCCCGGCGGTTGCCATTGCCTTATCCCTGTCACTGGGGATACCCCCGTTCCCGAGCCAGGTTGCCGCCCAATAGCCGCCCCCGCCACCCAGCAGGAGGGCAATCAGCACACCGGTTACCGCCTGCTTATTCATGGATTACCTCCTCGCCCACGGCAGCCGCGAGGCGCGCCAGCGCCTGGTTGGCCTCACTGAAGGATTTCCAGTACTGGGTCTCGTAGTTATAGAGGGTGACTTGCGCACGTACCAGGTTCAGGAAATCCACCTTGCTGACCTGGTAACCGGACAGCATGGAGGCGACCGACTGCCGGGCCTGGGGAAGGATACCGGTTTTGTACAGCTGTACCTGTTCACTGGCGCGCTGGTAATCCGCCAGCGCCGCGGTGATCTCCGCCTGCACCTTGTTCCATTCGTCCTGCAGTGCGTATTGCTTTTGCAGGAGTTCGCTGGTGCGCTGGTCCACCGCTCTGTCCTGCTTGCGACCGGCGTAGAGCGGCAGACTCATGCCCAGACGCAGCGAGGCGAAATCCGGGCGCGAACTGCCATCCGGGTTCTCGCCCTGGCGGAATCCATAGGCGGCCCCCAGACTGAAATCGGGATAACGATCGCGCCGGGCGAATTCCCGCCGGGTCCGGGCCGCCTCGACCTCCTGCCGACGCTGTTCGAGCAGCGGCCGGGCGGCCTCGGCACGCGTGTACAATTGCGCTTCCGGTAATATCCCTGCCAGCGCTTCATTCACCCGTTCCGGCAACACCACCGGCGTACTGGCGGTCCTGTCCAGCAGCGCATTGAGGCGCGCGGCCTGCTGGCGGCGCATGCCCTGCAGTTCCACCTGGCGGTCGAGCAACCGGGACAATTCCACCTGAGCCAGCAGCACCTCCAGCTGCAGACCTTCCCCCACCGTGTACTTTGTCTGCGCGATCTGCACGAACTGGCGCAGCAGGTCCTGGTTGCGGGAAACCGTGTCAAGCGACCGGTCAAGGTAGAAAATCTGCCACCACCCCTGCTTCACATTGCGGATCAGGCGCAGCCGGGCTTCATCGACATTGCTCGCCGCCGCATCGGCGTCGAATTCGGCGGCGCGCTCCTTCAATGCCAGTTTGCCGGGAAACGGCAATGCCTGTTCGATCCCGAACTGCAGCTGGGTCATGGGTTCCTGGTCGCGGGAAAACGTGTCCACCGGGAAGTTCAGGGCGGTAAAGCTCACCATGGGATCCGCCAATGAGCCCGCCTGTGACGGGACGGCCGCCATGGCCTCGGCACGCGCCTGCATTTCCGCAAGTCCCGGATTGCCCTCGATCGCCATTGATACGGCGTCCTCCAGTGCTAGCGCGGTTCTATTCTCATGGAGTGCCGGCGTCGCCGACAAGACCGGTCGCGTGACGAACAGCGCCATGACCAAGGCTATCCTTAACACCTGCCATACCGGAGATATCAGAAAGCAATAACACCTTTGCGCCGGGATTGTCACCCTATCAACAACACGATTGCACAAGTGCCGTATTATACGACGGGTATAACGCATGACGGTTCTCCCCAGCCAGTTGACAGGGACAGATGGGCTGCAATGAGTAGCAGGTGATCTCGATAGCATCCCTGTCGATTTCGATGGTGCGCATTTCTCCATGTAACCATGACTGAACACAGCCTCATCCATCAAGACAACAACCAATTGCCCCTGATTGGATGCGCGGATATTGTTCGCGCTGTGAGTTTACAGTCATGCGA
>JBAVKA010000159.1:0-29922 GCA_049688075.1 Gammaproteobacteria bacterium | reverse complement strand
GCCTGTCGCAACCGGCAGACTGCGCGCGCGTGCTGGCGGTCGGAGCGACGAACCTGATGGACAGCCTGGAGGGGTTCAGTTCCGAGGGGCCTACAACGGACGGGCGTGACAAACCGGAAATCAGCGTACCGGACCGCGTTGCGACCTCGTTGAGTGGCAGTTTTGCCGGAACCCCGGCGGCTTCGCCGCATGCCGCGGGGGCCGCGGCCCTGGTATTGGCGGCGCACCCCGGTCTTACCACCGTCCAGATCCGCAACGGACTGACGGCAACCGCCAACGATGTGTCTGCAACGGGTTTCGATTTCCGCACCGGCTATGGCCGCATCAGCCTGGACGCGGATAGCGATGGCCTGAATCACAACGAGGACAATTGCACGCTGGTGACGAATGTCAATCAGCTGGATACGGATAGTGACGGCATGGGCGATGCGTGTGACCCGGACGATGGCAACGACAGCCTGTCCGACAGTCTCGAAGCCTCCATCGGGACCGATCCGCTGGTCGCGGATAGCGACAATGACGGACTGACGGATTATGAGGAAGTCGCCTGGGATGGCAATGCCTCGTCCTTCCTCCCCGGCAGTGATCCCAATCCGCTGTTTGCCGACACCGACGGCGACGGGTTCAAGGATGGAATGGAAAACACCGCGGGCTACAACCTCCTGCTCGCCACCAGCTACCCGGTATGGGGCGACATCAATGACGACCGGGTGGTCGACACCGCCGATGTGCTGCTTGCCTCGCGCGCCGTTCTTGGACTGTTGTCACTGACCGATGCCGAACAGGCGCGTGGCAAGGTCGCGCCGCTTGTCAATGGCACGCCACAACCCGTCGTCAACGATTACTTCAATACCGCCGACCTGCTGCTGATCGAGCGCAAGGCGGTGGGAGTGGTCAACTATTAAGGACGGCACACGAAACCTGTCGGGGTATCCGGGTGTGGCAGTCCTGTCACTGCTGCTTCTGTCTACAGGCGCAAACAGTCTGTTCGCCGCGATCTCGCCACCCGCGCTGGACCTGAAACCTGCCGTCGCGACACCTGCTCCAGGCATGTTCCTGATCGCCCGGCGCGGCTTTCTGGATCCCAATTTCAGCCAGACCGTGGTCTACCTGATGCAGCACGACCGGGAGGTCTCATTCGGACTCGTGGTCAACCGCCCCGGCGAGGTTACCTTGTCCTCCACACTGCCCTACGTCGCCGAAACGCCGTTTGCTTCCAGTCCGGTGTATCGTGGCGGTCCCATGGACCCCGACATGCTGGTCATGTTGATCAGGAATTTCCCGGGCTCACCCCGGATGCGCCAGGTCACCGACACGATCCAGGCCAGCGTCAGCCTGCAGGTGCTGGACGAATTGCTTGTTGAACAGAAACCGCCGGATGACGTGCGCTTCTACCCGGGATATGCCGGCTGGTCGCCGGGCAGACTGGAGCAGGAACTCGAACACCACTACTGGCACCTGGTGAAGGGCGACCCGGCGGCGGTGTTCGGACCGGAAGCCGCTTCCCTTTGGGAGACGCTGATCAATACGCTCGAGCCGCCCGATTGACCATCAGGATCCGGCAACCGCGGTCATCCCGTAGCGTCGGTAAGCCACGCCATTACAGTGCCTTCGTCTTCGTGGCTCCGCAGCGACTGCAGCAGTATACGGTCACCAGCCTTCCCTGCCGGACATCGAACTGTTTGTCCCTGGAGACGACCCATCGATGGAACCCCTCCCGGCACAGCGTCTTGCCCCGCGCTTTCTCCGCGGCTTTTGGCTTTTTGAAACGGATAACTTCGCCCATTCACAGCCCCGTTTTGAGACAGATTCTAGGAACATCTGTACACGTCATCCTCGCGAAAGCGGGGATCCAGTAACCCGCTGATTCTGCACAGACTGATTCCTGCTTTCGCGGGGATGACAGACTTGACCAGAACGGCCTCAAATCAGACGACGCGTTTCCTTCGTACTGCCCGTGGAACAACCGGTCGGGGACAGTCAACCGGCGGGAGGAGCGGTGACCGTCCGCCAGCGAAGCTCAGTAGTTAGCCGGTATGAAACGCCGTCCCTTGAGCGCAGCCTCGTCGTCGTACTTATCCTTCGAATTGCGTCTGCCCAGTTTCACCTCCTCGAGCTGCGGGTCCTTGTAGGGTATCAGGCTGAGCAGGTGGGAGATGCAGTTCAGGCGGGCCCGTTTCTTGTCGTCCGAGTGCACGATGTACCAGGGTGCATACTCCGTGTCGGTGGCCGTCAACATGGCATCCCGCGCGCGGGAATACTCATACCAGCGCTTGTACGACTCGGTATCCATCGGACTCAGTTTCCAGGTCTTGCGCGGATCATGGATGCGGTCCCTGAAGCGGCGTTCCTGCTCTTTCATGCCGACATCGACCCAGTACTTGACCAGCAGGATGCCGCCATCGGTGATGGCCTTCTCGAAGATCGGCGTGTAATGCAGGAATCCCAGGTACTGCTCCTCGGTGCAGAAGCCCATCACCCGTTCCACGCCGGCGCGGTTGTACCAGCTGCGGTCGAACAGGATGATCTCTCCGGCCGCCGGATAGTGGGTAATGTAGCGTTGCATATAGACCTGGGTCTTCTCGCGCTCGGAAGGCGTCGGCAGGGCTACGACCCGGAAGACGCGCGGGCTGACCCGTTCGGTGATGCGCTTGATGATGCCGCCCTTGCCGGCCGCATCGCGGCCCTCGAACACGACGATGACCCGCAGGCCCTTCTCCTTCACCCAGTACTGCAGTTTGACCAGTTCACCCTGCAGCCGCTCCAGTTCCTTGTTGAATTCCTTGTTGGAGAGCTTCTGCGGTTTCCCGGTGGAAAGCGTTTCCGTTGTCTCACCCTGCGACTTTTTCATATCCTCGTCTTTCTTGTCTTTCTTTGATTTCCGCGCCATGGGCAAGTCCTCTATTATGATATGGATTTTTTTCCGCTGATATCCGGCCTGAACACCGATGCGGGAGCCGGCCCGCAAACGCCAGCCTGTGGCCTGAGCATAGCAGACCCCGCCCCACAGGCAACATTGCCAGTGCGAGGTGGAGGAGCGTTCAGGGCAGACATCGAACCGGCTCAATCTGATCGAACTCTATTCCGTCAGCAGCGTGCACCGCATTCTGCTGCCCGGCTATGTCCTGCGCGCGGATCTGCCCGGGCAGCCCGACTTCTTCAAGGCGGCGCAGCATTACCTGGGTTGAGGCGTCTGCTGCCCGATAACTACTCGTGGCGCCAGAGGCTGCACTTCAGCGCTGCCAGAACGGCCGGGTTAAAATAACCAGCAGGGTATAGAATTCCAGCCGCCCGGCAATCATGCACAGACTGAGTATCCACTTGGCCGGATCAGGAAGCTGTGCATAGGTGTTCATCGGCCCGACACCGCCGAGGCCGGGACCGACATTGAAGACGCAGGCGACGACCGCACTCAGTGACGTAAGCAAGTCCACACCCAGCGCGGTCAGCAGCAGCCACGCGAAGAAAATCACCAGCCAGGACAGATACACCAGGTTGAGCAGTCCGTTCACGGCCGGCTCGGGCGTGGTCTCACCGCCCAGGCGAATCGTGAACACCCCCTGCGGTTCGGCCATGCGGCGGAACTCCCGGTCGACGACCCGGCTGAGGAACATAACACGCGCCACCTTGATCCCGCCTGCGGTGGAGCCGGTACAGCCGCCCACGAACATGAGCATGAACAGGGTGAGCTGACACAGCGGGTACCAGGCGGCGTAGTCATCGGTCACGAAACCGGTGGTCGTGAAGATCGAGGTCACCTGGAACAGCGCTGCGCGGAATGCCTGTTCTCCGGCCATGTGGTTCTTCCAGATCAGCACCGACGCGATGACGGCGGTTGCAGCCAGCAGCAGCAGGATGTAACTACGCAGTTCATAATCACTCCACAGGCTGCGCGGTTGTCGTTCGATCCAGAGGCGGTAATGCAGAATGAAACTCATGCCGCTCAACAGCATGAAGACGATAATGATGTATTCGATCACCGGACTGTCGAACCCGGCGATACTCGCCGTGCGGGTGGAAAATCCGCCGGTGCCCAGAGTGGAAAAGGACTGGCACACGGCCTCGAAGCCGTCCATGCCGGCCAGCCAGAGAGCGAAAATCTCCAGCAATGTCAGCAGGATGTATATCTTCCACAGGGCTTTTGTGGTCTCGAGCACGCGCGGCATGAGCCGTTGCGATTTGGCGCCGGAGAATTCGGCGCGGTAGAGATACATGCCGCCCTGCCCGACCAGCGGCAGGATCGCCAGCCCGAGCAGCACGATACCCATGCCGCCCAGCCAGTGGGAGAAGCAGCGCCACAGCTGAATCGATGGCGACAGAAGTTCCACCCGCACGAGCACCGTCGCTCCCGTGGTCGTGAAGCCGGAGGCGGATTCGAAAAAGGCGTCGGTCAGATCCGGAAACCAGGGCGAGAAGAAGTACGGCAGGCAGCCGAAGAAACAGATGCCCATCCAGATCAGCACGACCACGAGGATGCCCTCGCGCTGCTTGATTTCCCGTTCCGGCCGCCGGTGCGACAACGCCATGAGGAATCCTCCGGCGATCGCGGTAATCATGATGGACAACGTCAGTGCACGCAGTCCACCACCGCCGGTCAACACACCATAGCCCAGGGGTATCAGCATGACGGCGGCGAGGGCGGAAATGAACTGCCCGAGTAACCAGCCGACGATGCGCGGTTCGACGACGGGGTACTGCATCACGCCTCTTCGGCCGTGGCGAGAAAGCCGGACTCAAGCTGTGCCACGCAACTCTCCGCGGCAAAGAACACCACCCGGTCACCGGCGGCAATAACCGCATTACCGCGCGGAATGATCACCTCCCCGTAGGGACGCACGATGGCGCCGACGATGGCGCCGCGCGGGAAATTCAGTTCACGCAGCGCCCGCCCCACGTATTTGGAAGAGGCGTTGGCGATGAGTTCGATCGCCTCCGCTTCCTCTTCCCGGAAGGTCCGCACCGAGAGTACCTTGCCCTTGCGCACCAGTTCGAGAATGGCATCGACCGTCTTCACCCGCACGCTGACCGTGGCGTTGATGCCGAGACGCTGGGCCAGGATGAGATTGTGCACCCGGTTGACCAGCGCCACGACCTTGCGTGCGCCCAGCTGACGGGCCAGCAACGAGACGATTAGATTGGTGTCATCGTCGGCAGTGAGCGCCAGAAAGGCATCAACGCCCTCGACATTTTCCCGCAACAGGGTTTCCTGATCGCTGCCGTCGCCGTGAATCACGACACTCTTCTTGAGGATGCCGGCGACATATTCACATTGCGCGGCATCCTGCTCGAAGATCTTCACGGCGATCCCCTGCTCTTCCAGGAGTTCGGCGATGACGATGCCGCCCTCGCCGCCACCGACGATGAAGGCGCGCTGGACGGCGGCCTGCTTCTCAATGCCCATGAAACGCAGGGTGGCATCGAAATTCTGCCGCGTCGTCACGACGTAGATATGATCCCATGGCCGCAGGACCTCGTCCCCGTGGGGAATGATGAATTCCTTGCCGCGAAAGATCATCGCGACCATGGTGTTCTGTGGCGGACCGACACGGACCAGATCGCTCAGGCACTTGCCGGCAAGCCAGCTGTCGTGCTCCACGTTCATCCCGAAGACCTTGACCTCACCGCCGGCGAAATCACGGATATCCGACACGCCGGGAACGGCGAGTACATTGTAGATGCGTCCCACGATGTCGCTTTCCGGGTGTATGACACGGTCGATGCGCACGCCCCGGGCCGTGAGCATTTTCTCCCAGTCACTGAACTCCCGGGTGCGCAGCCGTATGGCCTTGGTGGCGGCCGGCGCCTCGGCATCGGCGATCAGGCAGGCCAGCACATTGGTTTCATCGCTGTCTGTAGCCGCAATCACCATGTCTGCCGTGGCAATACCGGCGCGCCGCCAGGCGGTAAGACTGCCCGCGCTTCCCTGCACGATCCTGGCATCGAGGTGGGCTTCGAGGTACTTGCAGCGCGTCGCGTCCAGCTCCATGATCACGAGCTCATTACCTTCCCTGATCAGGCGCTTGGCGATGGTTTCGGCACTTTGCCCGCCGCCGGCAACAAAGATACGCATCAGGACACGCCCCACGGGGCCGGTCTGTGTCTGGATTGCGAATGGTTGAACATAGGATAGCCTTGATACATCAACAACTTCGAATCTGGCAGCCGGCTTCGCCGGCGAGGCGTGCAATATACCAAACTAGCGCTGGAAAAAGTGACCGACTTACCGGCCTCGCGCGTCAGAGTGGGAGCTTACTGCGCTTGTCGGGGACAGGAGTCAGTCTGACCGGTTAGGGAGAAGTACGACACACCGTCGTCACGGCGCGCTCAACCCCCCGGCAACAGGCAAGGCAGTCGCGGGACATTCTGGAAGAGGCCGGTCAGCAGGCAGCGACCCGCCGGTTCTGCGCTGACTGCTGCGCCGAGAGGCAGGCGGCAGGCTTCAGCGGGTCGGCGCCGATGGTGCCGACCAGCCCCGCCAGGTATTCCCGGTTCTGGACCTGTGCGAGTTTTTTCCGGGCGGCGTCGAAGCGCTTGCCGATACCCAGACGCTCCGCCTCGTCGCTGAACTCGGTGTCACTGAGGAAACGCTGGAGATTCTGCAGATGGCGCTTCCACAGGGCAATGTCGTTGCGCTGCTTGACCGCCAGGCGTTCATGATACCAGTCGGATTCGAGCAGGTACTCGCGGGTGAACATGGCGCGGATTTGCGGGTGATGCACGTCCATATCCCGGTAGCTGCCGAGCGCCATGATGTGCAGCAGCGCCCGCAGCGGCGGGCAGGCATCCTCGATGCAGCCGCCATCGACGTAACGCTGCGCAACGCGCTGCTGCGCCTCGACGATGTTGTCCACGCCGTCGACGAACACCTCCATCCCCTGGCTCTCCGGCATGAGGATCTCTTCGGTAAAAACGGCGCGGGGATTGTCGAATATCTTGCCCATGAAGTCATGCACGAAGTGGCCGGTGATGCGGTAACCCAGGCGGCTTGCAAGCACCGTTCTGCCGTTGTGCTCGAAGTCATCCAGCGCTTCCAGGTAGCCGTTTGCGATGAGATACGCCGGGTCACGCACTTCGGGGGAAAGCCGGGACCAGATTTCCGGAATCAGCAGGCTGATGTCATGGTCGACCCGCATATCAGGTCCCACGTATCCGGCGGAACTGGAGAAGCCCGCATAACCGGTCAGGATGAATGACACCAGGGCATTGTTGAGGTCCGCGGTGGCGCGCAAGGCATTGAACGGTCCCTTGGTGAGGGCACCTTCGCTGCCGGCTCCGGTGGTGGAGGGCGACTTGCCGGTCAGGCTGCAGATAAAGTCCATGAACAGTTCCGGCAATTCCTGGTAGTGGATCGGGTTATACACCGCCAGGGAGCGGATGCCCGGTTCCGGCGGATTGTTGCGCCGCCCGGTCAGCACCGCATCCACGGGATGGCAAATCGCCTCCTCCAAACCGAGTCTGCGGTGCAGGCGTATCCCCATCTCGGCAATGTACTTGCGCCGCGGTTCCACAAGATCGGGGCGGATCTGGAGGTAACGCGGATTCTTCGAGGGCTTGCCGTCGACCAGGCGCGGGTGTGCCGAGGAGACGACGTAGCCGCGTCCCTCCTCGTAAACCGCCTTCAACAACCGCTGCATGGGAGGGGTAAACCCGTAGAAGGCGTCGACGTCCTCGACCAGTGCGGCCAGCCGTGCACCCTGCATCGGCTCGAAGTTGGCGATGAAGTTATCGGCTCCCGAGAGGTCCTCCTCGGTCTGTTTGTCGAAACCGGGGTGGATCGCCTCATCCGGGCGCTGGAACAGGCGATACTCGCAGTTCTTCACCAGCTTGACGCTGTGGTCGCCGCGATGCGACGGGGCGCACCCGGCAACGCAACTGGCCGGGACCACGACGGAGGCACTGATATCGTCCTCCATTTGCACCTTTTCCGTTGCGATGAAGTCCTGCCGCAGCTTGAAAGTCCGCCATTTGGATTCCCGGTCGAAACCGACGCGCAAGTAGGAAGCGATGATAGTGCGGTCATGCAGTTTGAGTTCGTGTGCGGGAGCACCGTCCACCACGTCCACCGAGAGCTGATCACGCCAGCGATCGCCCCATTCGGGGCGATAAAAGCGTTTGATGAGGTAGGTCAACGCCAGAATGCGCGGCGGCAGGGATTCCAGCCAGGCATTGAACTCGTCGGTGTACTTGGGGGATGGCGTCAGCAGCTTGATGACCGATCCGAGACTGCGACTGGTGCTGAGCGGCCGGCGGCTGGAATCGTGGTCATCATCCTCGAAACCGGGCTTGAAGCGCGAGGTGTAGTCCCGTGTGAAGATCTCCTGCACCATGTCGAGATCCTTGTTCAGGTCATCGACAAACAGCGGCCGGTAGATGACGGCATCATGGAGCGCCTTGGAGATTTCGGACTTGCCACCGCCCGACACCGTACAGGGCTTGTGGCAGAAGGTGCCTTCCGGGTCCGTGCCGACCAGCCGCCAGGAGGGCGCATCCGGGTGCTTCTGCATCTCGAGCTTGTAGCCGTTCGGCTGGATATAGACTGCACCGGGTCGCAGACGAATCGATTGCGTTTCACCGTTCGCTTCCCAGCTGACGGTCTGGGAGATGAGGTCCATGCGCAGTTTCTGCGGCACGTACACGATGTCAGGATAGTGCTTGTCGATACCGTAGCCTTCCGGCTGCAGTTCCATGATATCGCCGTAGCGTTCCACGACTTCCGCGAACGAATAGCCCGGCGCATGGGCGCGGCTGTCTGCGCCGTATTCTTCGCCGTGGTTGCGGCGCGGGAAAGCAAGCGCTCCGCCGGCGTGCTCCTCCTCCGCCAGCCCGAAGAGATTGGCGGAGAAGCTGATCTGTGCCTTGACCTCCTTCTTGCAGTAGCCGAAATAATTGTCTGCCAGCAGCGTGACGATGACGCCCGACTCGTCCCGAGTGGTGAGCTTGAACGGCTGGCCGTCATTGTAAAGCTCATCGGGTGTCTTCCAGCACATCCCGTCCCGGCGCTGGCGTTCGCTAGCCTCCTCCCAGCGCGGCAGTCCGAGTTCCCGCTTGCTCAACCCGGCGATGTGGGGAGCGAGGATCACGCAGCCGGTGTGCCCGGTCCAGTGATCGACATCGAGGGCAGCGTCAAACTCGGCAAGGTTGGGATTGCCGCCGTTGCCGAAGATGCTTTCCACGAAGTCCAGGTTACAGACCAGATTGCCGGGAGCAAAAAACCGTATCTCCATGGTCTTCTCGGCTTCCAGCCCGGGAATCTCGGGACACACGATGGGGCGCATCAGCAAGGACACGAACATGCGGGCGGGTTCCGTCAGCCCGGCGGTAAACGGGATGACCAGCAGTTCCGGCGGCGGATTGAGCGCGTGTTCCAGCAGCAGCGCGAAGGTGCGTTTGGGCACGGCCTTCTTGTCACCGGGCACCGGCAGTCCACCCTCGGTGATATGGAATAAACCCTGGGTCGTGCGCCGGTCACTGACGGGATTGTGGAGCACGCCCTGCTTTACGCGGTAGCTGGATACGATTTTCGAGTGGAATTCGTCCTCGCCCAGCGGCAGCGAAAGCTCGCGCGCCACGCCATGGCGATCGAGAATGAAGGTCTGGGTCGGAAGCCGGGGCACCCGTTCGGGTTCCAGTTCGTCGAGATAGCGATTGAGGAAGCTCTGGATGCGCTGGTCGACGCGGCACTGATAGTTCGAGAGCAGGCGGTTTTTTTCCCGGTAGCTCTTGAGCAGGTTGCGGGATATTTCAAAGAACCGGGACGCTTCGCGGGAAATACACGTCGGCTGGCCCGAAGATGCCAGCTTCAGGTTAATGTACAGCTGAACATCCTCACGTTCTTCCTGAGGATCGTCAATCACCTTGTTCAAGCCAAGGGTAAGTGCATAATCCATGGCCATTCTCCCTATTTTGATGCCGTGTTTCTCCATGGAGACCTTCGTCAGGATTGTGGCGACCAGGGATGAACCCTGGAGGACACTTTAAGGCATATTTTCAGAGGTATAGAGCAAAAACCAGACCATGGGGCTATGTTGTTAATACTTATTGCATTCAGATAGCAACATCCGTCATGACAGCCTCTTTTTTGCACTGAGTCAGTGCATAGTGTGCACCAAGAGCAGGCAGCATCCAAGCCAGTGGACTGATTCGCGTCCGCCACTTGATTCCCACCCAAGGGAATGCAAACATCCCTCGCCACACTTACCTGGTAACGCTATGAGCCGAACTTTTGACACCCCCCAGGACACTGAAGACGCCTACTACGATGCGCTCGAAGACGGGAACCTGGAAGGACTGCTCAGCGTCTGGGACGAGACGGACGACATCAGTTGCCTGTTGCCCATGCATCCCCTGGCGCAAGGTCGCCCGGCGGTCAGGGACGTCTTTACACGGCTGTTCGCCCGCGGCCAGGGTATTGCGTTGTCGGTGAAACACCTGGGCTGGATTGACGCGGGCGATGTCGCCATACACCACGTGGAAGAATCCCCACAAAATCTAGTCCCTGGCGGCGAGCCCCCCATGGCCGTTTATGGCACCAACATCTACCGTCGCGGGATCGGTGGCTGGCGCCTTATCATCCACCAGAACGCGCCAACCGCCCCACCCGCCGGCAGGATGCCACCGATGGCCCGGTAAAACACCGGCCGGCAAGCCGCACGAACCCGTCTGGACGAAGACACTATCAGCCCTGCCCCGGGCCGGTAGGGGGATCGCTATACCGGGAGTCGGAAGCCTCCGCGACCGTCGCGGGCTGCCGTCAGGACTGCTGACTGATGAAATTCAGGATACTGCGCGCATGACCCTTCGGCGCGACGCCATATTCCGCAAGCCTGATCACGCCCCGGGGATCGATGACGAAGGTTGAACGCACGATACCGATCTTTTTGACCCCGTCCTTCTCCTTTTCCTGAATAACGCCATAGTCGCCACACACCTCGCGCTCGACATCGGCCAGCAAGGTAATCTTCAGGCCATATTTTTCCCTGAAAGCCTGGTGGCTGAAACAGTCATCCCCACTGACGCCGACAATCTGCACGCCCGCTTCCTCAAACTCGTCCATCAGGTCGGTGAATTCATTCGCCTGTATCGTGCAACCCGGCGTGTCATCCTTGGGATAGAAATACATGACCACCGTTTTGCCGTCGAAATCGGCCAGCGATCGATACTCCATGTCGGCGTCCGGCAGGGAGAACTCGGGGGCCTTGTCACCTGCTCGCAGCATTTTATTATCCTCCAGTCATTCATCCAGGAAACCGTGTGACAACGATACGGTCAGCCCACCCCGGGAATCGGGAGTCGACGCTGATCGACAGACCCGCTCCCTGCAACACCGTATCGCGAGAGCGGAATAATGTGTTGAAACTGTAACCGGTGCAAACACTTTTCGAATCTGCGCACCGGCTCGACCCCGGAATCCGGCGGGCCATGCATCGGGGAGTGATCGTACCTCGGGACAATATACAGACCCGACAGCAATCACTATTCTGGATGTCAGTGGCGTAGACCATAATAAAAACACTCCCCGTAACGCCACTGCACGCTCCGCGTCTCCTCCCGCGGAGCGTGCTTTTTATGTCTGACGCCGGAATAACACCGTCAACCGTCTGTCACGCGAATTTTCTCAACTCGACACCGGCAATCAACGGTGTGGAATGGCATTTTTCTGCATATTCGTCTTGATATTACCGACGCATCACGCCTGACCGGAAGGGGAACCATTACGGGAGTTACGTATTGCACCCCTCCGACCCGTGAACTAGATTTAGCATAAATCACCCGGGCGGCGGCATGTCACCCGCAAGCGCCGGATGAAGTACTGCAACACCCTCTGCGTCGTGTGATGCACCGAAACGCAGGTAAGGCTTTCGCATCGCGCGCCAGCCGGTACTCCGAAGATGGCAAAGTCGTAAGGACGCCCGGAATCCGGGTTGCGACAGGGAGAACAGGTATGTTCGCTGCACGTCACACAGGCATTGCCGCCACCACCGCGAGAACCGGCCGCATTGTTTGCCTGATTCTTGCGCTCTGTCCGCTTGAACCTGTCGGGGCAAGCAATCTCTCCAATATCGAGATCAGCGAGAACTCGGGCAATTATCATATCAGAATGTTCATGCTGGTCCATGCACCGGCGCGATACGTCAGCAGCGTGTTGACCGATTACAAGCACATCTACCGGCTGAATCCCTCGATCACGGAGAGCGAGATCCTCCCCTCCCCGCACAGCGGAACGGTCCGGGTGAGAACCCGTATGCAAGGCTGCATCTTCTTCTTCTGCCGGGATGTCGATCGCGTGGAAGAGGTGCGCGAAGTAAATGCACGGCATCTGCAGGCCGTCATTATTCCGGAACAGAGTGACTTCACCACCGGAGTGGCCGACTGGCACATCTATCCGCACGGAGATGACAGCCGGATCGTCTACGAGGCGCAGGTCACTCCGGCGTTTTTTATCCCGCCGATTATCGGCAGTTACTTCGTCAAGCGGACGTTCGCCGAGGCCGTCATCACCAGCTTCACGAGGCTTGAATGCATCGCACGCATCAGGGCGGGACTGGATAGCCGTTCGCGACAGTACCACGCCGATGCAACGTCCGGTGCGCCGGACATCGATGCCATTCAGGCGGCGGTGCTCGCCGGCGAGGACCCCTCGGCCGATGGTTGGCCCACGAGCGCAGGGGCGGGATGCACCGGAAACTGCGATCATCCCGGCAGCGGTTGCTGAGCATGGAAAATCGTCGCGCTATCGCCGGCGGCATCTTTATGATTCTGCTGGCCGGCTGTGCGGCCCGGCAATCGATCAGTTACCACCAGGACGTTTACCCGATCCTGAAAACCAACTGCCTTGCATGCCACAGCCCGCCCGACGGCAAGGGTTACCTGAAGACACATCTCAGCATGGAAAGTTACCAAAGCCTGATGAAGGGCACGCTCTACGGCCCGGTGATCGTCCCCGGGGACAGCAGGAAGAGCATCCTGAATATGCTGGTGGAAGGACGCGCGGACGCTTCCCTGCGCATGCCGCACCAGCGGGATGAACCCCTCACCGCACAGGAGATCGAGATTCTGCGGTTGTGGGTCGACCAGGGCGCGCGGGATAACTAAGCCTTATTTAAGGCATCGATAATGAGTGCGAAGCGGATGAAAAATGCAAACACCACATAAAGCTTGTCGAAACGCGAGAATATCCGCCGGAATCCTTTGAGGCGGCGGAACAGTCGTTCAACTTCGTTGCGTTTCTTGTGCATCTGCCGATCGTATTCCCAAGGCTCTATTCGATTGATTCTCGGCGTCACTACAGAGGTTAACCCCCAGACGGATCAACTCCGCTTTGCGCCGACGGTACACCTCTCACTGCTTCCATTGCACGCAACGAAGGCGAATCCAACTGTCCAGGTCACGTAGCACCTTTGCGGTTTCGCAGAAACCGAAGTACCCACGCCAACCCCTCAGGTAGTTCTTGAGCCGCCGCACCCGCTCATCTAGACTGATACTTGGACCCATGGTAACGGTGTTATCGAGCAGGGCATAGCTACCGGATAAGCGGTTGATGCCTCCAAATACGGAGAACTTGTCATGTTCAAACTTCATGGCGGGAGGCGTTTCGGCAATGATCTCCTTGCCGTTGAGCATCGTCAGCGTCCATTCCTTGTGGGCGGCCTGAAGCACGCCTGCCATGTCGCAGGCTTCGGCATGCCATGAATACGTTTAACGGATTTTTTCAAAATTGCGGGACCACTTCTATGTGGCATCGTTCTGTTTGCACGAAAGCTCGAAAACGGCAATGGTATCCAAAGTGAGGTTCAGTGGTTAACGACAGTGATAGTAGATAGTCTCAGCATGTTGACAAGGAGTTATTTCAATGGTGAATCCGTGTCCAAGATGATCTTTCCGGCTTGTAATGTGTGTTTATCAATTCTGACCAAACTGGTTGCATACATCTGCCATACAATTTCACCACAGCCTTTTACATGTTCCAAGGTTTGTTGCCGAAAGACCAAAAGCAGCCTTATAGGATAACGGGATGGTTGCGAGCAGCCATTTTCAAAAAATGTTTTGCGAAAGTTAATTAACTCATACCAACGCTCAATTTGTAGTGGATTATTGGGTGTGAATTTCTTGGAAACCAGTGTTGGGCGCGGTAATTTTCTGGGAAGCCCGACATAGGGTTTCTTCATTTCCCTATAGGGTTCAATTAGGACTATTTCACCAGGCTTGCTGTTGGTTTCGATAGCCTCGATCAGTGCTTGCTGACCCGGTAGTGCGTTATCTATGTCCTCATAGAATGCGTATGCGGTTGGAAAAAGCAGGTTGCCCAAAAAGTAAAGTACGATAGCGGCCTGGGTAATCTGGAATATATATTTTCCTTCAATATTAAGCTTGCTTTCCAGTAGCATGATAATGCTTGTTATCGCAAGTAATAGTATTAGCGAGGATGGTCGGAACAAAAAGAACTTGGCCAGAAACAGAGTATTGCGATCAATGAGGCTGATTAATAGCGCAAGAAGTAAATAGAAGAACAAGAGAGATACAAAAGAAAATAATTTATCATCGGCAAATTTATTTAATAGCAGGAATGCAAAGAGGAATGAGCATGACGCCATAACCCCGGGATACCAGTATTGAAAAAATATATGCCCACTGGCGAACGGTGTAATGTGGTAGGGAAAACTCATGGCATAAATTTTGTCAGGACCTGGTACCATTGTTATGGGCGGATGTCCAAACTGTATTATTGCGATGCTGGCAATCAGTGGCGAAATCAAGAGCAGGTAACCAGACAGGTATTTTAGTGGCAACCGCATCTTGTTTGTTTGTAGTTGCATGAGTAACGCCAGCGCTAGCGCCCAAAAACCACCTACCAGAAAATGAAAGTAAGTTGCCAGTACCATGAGCAGAGTCGCTGCTAACCATTTTTTCCTCCATGCAAATCCAAGGGCGCTGATAACAGCGGCATAAGCGAAGGTTTTTGCCTCAACGCCATTAAACAGCCATTCATAACCTAATATTTGTTGTTGAGAATAATAGAATATGGCGATGATTGTCATGGATTTTAGTAATGACAACCGTAACGTACTGAAGAAACTGCCCAGGCTAATTGCATATAGTAGCGCCATCAATGTACGGCTAATGGCATGCGCTGATTCGTAGCCAAAGCTGTTTACCAGAACACCAAGCAGATATTCGCTTAGATATTTTGCATTGGATTGATCAAAAACTGCGTGAAAGGGAGAAAAAAGCTCAGGCGCAATTCGTTGGTATGCGCTAATAAAATATTTTTCCTCGTTCCCATTCCAGGTGAATGGAAATAATAATAATAATAGCGGCGGTAAAAGTCCCAATACGAGAACGGGGAAGCTTGATTCCTCGTCCAGCCTATTCACTAGAATAGTGATTTTATCAAGCAGTTTGATTGGCAAAGAAAAATTTTCCATATAAAAATTCAGGAGACCTCTGAACAAATACCGCTTTCAGCGTCTGCGATTCGTTTCAAGATTGAGTGGTGTCGCGTTGGTTAGTCTTCACTGTTATTAACCGCTGCTCCTGCCCTTCCAGACCCGATACACAATCACTGGACGTACTGTGCCCATCAGGCACCCAGTAACCTGCGCTTCGCCACCACCAGGTTGACCTGCGACTGTACCGCTAACAGGTAATTGGCATTCTTTTCGAGACCCCGGTAGCTCACCTTGGCACATCTGAAACGGCACTTAAAGACATGGGACAAATGCTCTACCCGGGACCTGACTTTTGATTTGGTCCGGCCACGGCTCCGCTCCCCCACACTCAGAGCCCAGTGGCGACTGGCCTAGTGCTGGGTAAAACACCGCGCCCTAGGTGCGACCTTTTTCAGCGCTGACTGCTGACCTGCATACGCCGAATCTCTCCACACACGCGTCTCTTCACCGTGCAGCAGATCATCAAGCAACTGGGAGTTGTGAACATTGAAGTCCGTGGCTATCGCGCTGTGCAACAGCTTCGTCTTGCTGTTCACTCCGAGGTGCATCTTCATCCCGAAATACTACTGGTTGTCCTTCTTCGTCTGGTGCATCTCAGGAGGACGCACCTATTCCATACCCCGATCGGACAGGTTGAAGCAGTGTTGCATGAAGTAGATACGCAACGTTCGCTCCAGACCCTTCGGGCGGCGTGTCGTGACAGTCGGATCTGGATAACAAGGACTCAGTGCTATGGTCAGCTAGGTTCAAGGAATAATCCGCTCCATCTCCTCCAGAAATAGTTCCTTAAGGGTCCTTCTTGATGTGTTCCTCAAAAACCGGTCAGACCGCTTTGGCGCTTGATGCGTTACCTTCATCGAATCCCGCGCCTATTATCACAAATACAAGGAATTAATCAGAGTGTCCCTAGTATCCATTTACAACTCTTCACTATTGTGTACTGCTTACATCATATTATCTGGCAATAAATATCATATTCGTGAGCCTGACCTAATATTGAAGGTAAAAGCTATCAGTTGTCTACTGCCTAGAGATTTCAGTTAAAAAACATTTATCTATCGACATAAGCACCTTTACTATATCTGACACGGATCCTATCGAGAGGCCAGTAACTAAACGTGGCTCGCAAACACACTAGTAAGCATGCATTTTCAATCCTTTTGGGCCTTGGTGCAAGTGCCACGTTTTTGTGGCTTGCGGTCAAAGATGTGGATATTGACTCTGTTAGTTCGGCTTTCACCGGCGCCATTTTATGGTTCGCCGTGCCCTTGCTCCTGAGTCTAATGTTATTTTACGGTCTAAAAGCACTACGTTGGGCGACATTACTAAATCCGATACAAACGCTCACACCATGGCAGGTTTTACCCTCTCTCATGGTGGGATTTGCCGCAAACAATCTATTACCGGCACATGCTGGTGAACTAATCCGAGTTTATCTCGTGGGTCAGCAATTTCAGATTCGCAAAAGCGCTGTGCTGGCGACAGTTGTCCTTGAACGTATACTGGATGTGGTGGCCGTGTTATTGCTGGTGGCTGCTGCGCTATATTTCGAAGCAGATACACAGCCCGAATTGATGTATGGCGCTTATTTGGCTGCAATAGCGACGCTGTGTTCACTGATATTTATTTTAGCGTATGCCTTTTGGACTCGACAATGCATTGCTCTACTAGAACGCCTCCTGGCAGGATGGCTAAAACAGGAATGGCGTGCAAAGTTGCTGGTACAATTGGAGATGGCGGCATGTGGCCTGCAAATCGTAAAACGACCTGTTGCGCTGGCAGGCGTGCTGCTGAATTCCATTGTTCAGTGGCTGGTGATGGGGCTTTGCATCTATCTCGCACTTGCTGCAATGCAAATACAAGCGCCTGTTACTGCGAGCTTTTTGGTGTTGGGGTTAATGGTGGCGGGACTATCATTGCCATCGGCCCCAGGCTTTTTTGGCACGATTGAATTATGTTTTGTGCTGGGATTAAAGCCCTATGGTATCGATGCCGGACAGGCATTCAGTGCAGGTGTTTTTTATCACATGCTGGCCTATGTGTCGGTGACAGGTACGGGCCTTGTCTATCTGAATCGTCTTGGCAGCAACTTGCATAAGATTCGCCATGTGGCAGAAACCTCAGGCTGATTGTGTACTTGGCCGATCTGGTAGCAGTCGTTCCAGCCTTTGCCGCAATCCATTGAACTCTTCTTCGGATATTCGCACCTTGTCTGATACATGAAACGGCTCAAGGTGACTGAAGTATTCCGGTGGTACTGATAGATTCAGTATGGATTGTGCAACCTGTCGCACTAACTGTTGCGGCATGTGGCAGAACTGTTCGTAATCGACAATCCAGAAACGTTCCTTGCCGATGAGCTGCTGCTGCTGTTCAGCCGCGCGTTCGTAATAAAGCACCTGTTGGCAGATGTCATCCAGATAATCTCCCGTGGCAGGCCGCGGACGATCATCGCTGTCAATGCCATAAGGAAGGTCGACATGGCCAACGATTTCTTTGCGTGCAATTAACAGGGATTGCGCCAGCATAAGAGGATTTCGGCGCAGGCAGATAAAGAATGCGGTAGGAAGGGCATCCGCAGCCAGGTGTGCATAGGTATTAAGTCGGTTGTTCTTGTTGATTAAAGCACTATCCAGCAAGTCCTCTGCAGCAGCAAATAATTGTGGCATCTCCTTTTCTGCATCAGGAAGTAATCGGTCTGGTACTGTGTCGCGATTTTTTCCTACCCAGCGGTCCCACAGATAGAGTGCGTCATTGGGGCCGGAGAGATAACGTGTTTTGCCATAAAAGGCAGTATAGTTAACTTCGTGCCTGGGCAACCAGTGACAGAAAAGATGCATTGCAGTCAGTGGTGCGCGTGGGAACCACGAGGTTAGATTGTTGAAGTATTGTAACGGTAGGTTATTGATTAATGCCTGAGACAGGAGGGTGGTACCGCTGCGTGGCGGTCCGCAAACAAACACCAAGGGTTTCCTGGGTGTACTGTAGCGGGCATATTTTCTTTTCTCGAATATAGATAATACAAAATCCACTGGCACAATAATAATACCTATCAATGCGCTGATTAGAGCAAATCTTGCTTCGGCGCTGCCGCTGGATAGCAGACGAAAAACCAGTTTGAAGGGGTTGTGGATATGGGAAGGCAGATAGCTGCGCAGGATTTGTCTATCTTGTTTTTCCATAGTCAGCGCTTTTATCAATATTATTTAGGCATCAGCTTTACGGCCAAGTCTTGATCAGGTTTCGATGGGCGACGGCTTATCATGTTTGAAGTGTGGTGAATATTCTTTCATGTTAGTCTTTTGACGGATAAGTTCGACATGTTTCGCAATGTTTATTACGTTATATTGCTTTTGCAATATGTCCATCAATTCGCCAAGAATAGATAGTTTACGACTGCGCGTATAATTCATGCCGGGGAAAAAGGCCAAGTCATTGTCATCTTCAGCGCCCAAGAAATCGAGCGGGTGCAGAAGCAATGAGGGTTGCGTATCGGTTAGTCGGCACATGCCTAGGGCGAAGCGGAAGTAGAGTTTGGCCAACACTGCTGAATAATTTCCAAGATATAACAGGTAACTGAAATGAATTGGCGTTTTGAACACTGGCATTGTGGTAACGGGTAACTCAGCAAGTCTGCCTGCTGTAAGGCGCCAGTAATAGGGTTTGACCGGACGTAGCGCATCGCTAGCAGAACCGAACAATGCCTTGCGTTGCCGGCGTTCCTCGCTGCTGAGATTGCTCTTGCTAAAGAAGTAGGCTCTGGCAAGAGGGTTGAGAATGTTGGGAAAGGCAGTGGCGTCATAGCTGTAGTGCCGGCTATACAGAGTGTTGAGCGTACCCGTCGACAAACTGAATCCCGGGCCACGGAAGCCAGTGGGGTGCTGCCCGGTGGCACGTTCAATGGCCTTTTCCGCTTTGACCAGCTCCAGGTTGAGTTCATCTTCCGTGTAAAGATGCAACCAAGGTTCATGCAGAAAACTGTGATTCCCAATCTCATGACCGGAATCGGCAATGCTTTGTAATGCGGGTTGATTCTTTTCCAGCGAGGCATCCTGTCCGACAATAAAAAAAGTTATCGTCAGGTCACGGCGTTTGAGAAAATCCAGGATGATGGGCACTACTACATCAAAATAGGATGGGTGCCCATGCCATTCCGGGTTTCCATTAGTTTTCAGGTATGACCATTTATTGTCGAGGTCCAGCGAGAGGCTCGCGATTGATTTCACTATGGTTTACCCACTGATGGCTACGGGGTGCCCGTTCTGTTTTAATGATTTTTGTGCTGCTTCGAGTACTCGGATCACACGTATCCCATCACGCCCATCACTCAGGGCTTGCTGGCGTGAATTAATGCAATCAATAAAGTGCGTGCATTCCACCGTCAAGGGTTCGCCGACACTAATATATGGAATGGTAATATCACCAAAACGCAGACCGACGTATTCAGCAAAGGTGTTGTAGTCTTCACTGAACCTGGCGCCCTTATCATATACTCTTAATTTCTCAGATGCCTCCATATCATCAAAGACAGCCATCTTTTTGCTGCCAACGATAGTAGTTTTGCGCACTTTGTGCGGATCAAGCCAGCTCACATGAACATGGCCAGTGGTGCCGTCGACAAAGTTGATACTGAGAAACACAACATCCTCGATGTTTTTGCGTAAATAACACTGTCCACGCGCAGAGACATCTACTGCCTCCTTACCGAGTAGATAGAGGATCACGGAGATATCGTGCGGCGCGAAATTCCATAGTGCATTTTCGTCTTCCCGTACTGTACCGAGGTTAAGACGCTGGCTATATATATAATGGATCTGGCCCAGATCACCGGCGGTTATCATTTCCTTGAGGCGATTTACCACCGGGTGATATTCCAGCAAATGACCGACCATGATGATGCGGCCAAGTTGATCCGCCTTTGCCACTAATTGTTCTGCTTCTGATGCAAGCAATGTAAAGGGCTTTTCTACGTAAACATCCTTTCCGGCATCCAAAGCACGTGAACAGAGTTCGAAATGGGTTTCACCGGTAGTGGCAATAACGACACCATGGATTTCCGGGTCAGCAATCACATCATCAAAGCGAGTAGTCGTGCCAACGCCGGGATATAGTCCCTGAATCTGCTCCAGCTTTTTAGTATCCAGATCGCAGACTGTTTTCAGTGTTGATTCGGGAATTTGATAATAATTGCGAATCAGGTTTTTACCCCAACCACCGGCGCCTACCACTGCGATATTCGTCATGATGTTACTCCTGTTTAAATAGCATATGATTTGAATGCTAATCGCTATAATTAATATTTTTCAAAAAAATAGACGTGAGTATTCTTTAGCTCGCTAGAACTGCGGCGAGGATTATCTCCGCCGAACGACCATCTCCGAAGGACGCATGCGCAGCGGCACTAAAATCCAGTGTTGAATGCGACTGATCTGCTGCAGAGAGGTGTTGTTGCCAGCGCTGCACTGCCTTTATTACGGCATCGCTTTGCGTTCCACACACTACGTTGCCGCCACCGATGACTGTCTCCACCCATTCGGTTTCCTCGCGCAGAGTAATGCATGGACAGTTAAGAAAAAACGCCTCTTTCTGCAGTCCGCCTGAATCGGTTAGCACTATCCGTGCATTAGCAACCAGCTGAAGCATATCGAGATAACCCTGCGGTTCAGCGAGTTGCAGCTGTGCATTGACCTGCCAGTCTCGCAACTGATCGTTCAGGCAGGCACGGGTTCGCGGGTGTACTGGAAACACCAATGGGAAATATTGCGCCGAGATAGTGCTCAAGGTGTCGAGTATGCTCCGTAGTTGACTTGACCCGGTATTCTCGGCGCGGTGAATGGTGACCACGCCATAACTTCCAGGCGTCAGCGCCATACGTGCAAGAACGTTGGAGCGTTGTTCTGCCAGCCGTGAGTTAAACAACACGGCATCGTACATGACATCACCGGTGAATACGGTGCGTTTAGCCAGGTTCTCCGCTTTAAGATTGTCAATGGCAGTTTGTGTGGGAGCCAGCAACACATCACAGACATGATCCGTAACAATACGGTTGATTTCTTCCGGCATGTGGCGGTTAAAGCTGCGCAGCCCGGCTTCGACATGGATTAATTTGTAGTGACGTTTCACTGCGGCCAGAGCCCCGGCCAGAGTGGAATTGGTATCACCATAGACCATTACACGGTCGGGTTCCAGTCTGGCTAACAGCACATCCAGCTTCTCCAGCATGCGGCCGGTTTGCCAGCCGTGGCTTCCGGAGCCGATCTGGAGATTGTAATCCGGCTTGGGGATTTGTAACTCGTCAAAGAATACATCGGACATACCGGCATCATAATGCTGACCGCTGTGAACGATGATATGCTCAATCGTAGCGTCTTCAGCCTTGGCGATGTTATGCGCATCAATGACCCGCGCAAACGGCGCCAGTTTTACAAACTGAGGACGGGCGCCGACGATACTGACGATTTTCATTGCCGTGTTCTGCCCGATGGGCTATTGATAAAACGCGACAAATGCATTGACGACGCTACGTTGCTGCGTCTCAGTAAGTTCCGGATAAATCGGTACGGCGATGGTTTCAGCAGCAGCGCGTTCTGACTCGGGGCATGATCCTTCCTGATAGCCCAGGTAGTCGAAGCATTTTTGTAAATGCAGCGGTACCGGATAATAAACTTCATTGCCGATCTTGTGGCCTGCAAGATAACTGCGCAATTCGTCGCGGCGCGGCACACGAACAACGTACTGGTTGTATATGTGGCGGTAGCCGGTAGTTTCCCGCGGCGTCGCTATCTGTGTAGCAATGGGTGAGGCAGTAAATAATTCATTATAACGCCGGGCATTGTCCTGACGTGCCGCGGTCCAGCCATCCAGATAGGGCAGTTTCACCGATAACACGGCGGCGTGCAGGGCATCGAGGCGAAAGTTGCCACCGATCAGGGCGTGGTAATACTTTGGCCTGGAACCGTGCGCCCGCAGGATACGCATGCGTTGATCCAGCTCAGCATCGTTGCTTGTACACATTCCTCCATCGCCGAAAGCGCCCAGGTTTTTACTGGGAAAAAATGAGAGGCAACCAATATCACCGATGCTGCCTGCACGGCGGCCCTGATTGTCTTCGGCGCCGATGGCCTGGGCGGCATCTTCCACCACGAGAAGGTTATATTCTTTGGCAATGACCATCAGCGCCTCCATGTCCGCCATTTGTCCATACAGGTGCACAGGGATCATAGCCTTGACCCGGCCGCCTGTGGCCTTATTGATAAGGCCGTCGTTGCTCATTTCACACTGTGCGGCGATAGTAGCTCGTACCGCCTGCGGATCGAGATTGTATGTGATCGGATCGATATCACAGAATATAGGGCGGGCGCCGACGCGGGCAATACAACCGGCGGTGGCAAAGAAGGTATAGGGCGTGGTAATCACTTCATCCCCTAGTCCCACATCCAGTGTCATCAGCGCCAGTAACAGTGCATCCGAGCCCGATGAGACGCCAACACCATGTTGGCACTTGCTATAGTCGGAAATATTTTCCTCAAGTTCCTGTACCTTGGGGCCCAGTATGAAATACTGGCTTTCGCATACCTCGTTAAGCGCCGCCTGTATTTCTGCCGCGATGGGCTCATATTGCGCTTTAAGATCCAGTAAAGGTACTGGTGTGATGGCTTGTTTGATGTTGCTTAGCATTGACATGTCTTACCCCTTCACTTCCATACACGACACTTGTGTACCATTACGTTCATAGACCCGACCACAGGCATCGCATGTGGCCTGCTCCCTGTTTTCGTTTACACTCAGCGGCAGCTTACAGCCGCAATTACAACTCCAGCCTTTGATCCTGGCGGGATTTCCATACACCATGGCGTAATCAGGTACATCGCGTGTGACCACGGCACCGGCGCCGACAAAGCTGTATCGACCCAGTGTCGTGCCGCACACAATAGTGGCATTGGCTCCAATAGTGGCACCGTGCTGTACGCGGGTAACACGGAATTCATCCTTGCGCGAGACATGGCTGCGCGGATTGATGACATTGGTGAACACCATCGATGGCCCGCAAAACACATCGTCTTCCAGAGTCACTCCGGCATACACAGATACGTTATTCTGGATTTTGACGTTGTTGCCCACCACGCAACCAGGTGAGATTACGACGTTCTGGCCAATGTTGCAGTCGCTGCCGATGACACAATCCTTCATAACATGGCTGAAATGCCAGATTTTGGTGCCTGCACCGATCTTACAAGGTTCATCGACATAAGAAGATTCGTGCACGAAATAATCATCGTTCATACGTACTTGTCTCAGCAGGCCTAATGTCAGGTTTCATTTTTCTCTTAAATACTAGTGTAGTGTCTCCCTCTTGAGGGAACCTAATTTGCATTCGTCACTCCAATGCTTTACTACGAAGCCAATGAGGAGAACGCGGGTGCGAGTTGCCCCAGAGATTGTGTTGACTGACCAGGAGCGAGTCGAGTTGACGAGGCTGGTCCGCTCCAGGATCACCAGTGTCCGGCTGGCGCAGCGCGCGCGCATCGTGTTGCTGGCTGCGCAGAGGCTGCAGAACAAGGAGATTGCCGTGCAACTTGGCGTGGGCCGGGTGCAGGTCTCGCGCTGGCGCGAGCGCTATGCGCAGGGGCGGCGTGCGGGCATCGAGCATGACCTGCCACGCGGCGCCCCGCCGGTGAAGGTCGACGTTGCGCGCCTTGTGGAACTGACGACCCAGAGCACGCCCGAGGGCGCCACGCACTGGAGCACACGTACGATGGCCGCCGAGTTGGGCATCAGCGCCGCCAGTGTCTCGCGGCACTGGTGTGCCACTGGTCTGAAGCCTCACCTCCTGCATGGCTTCAAGGTCTCGCGCGATCCGAAGTTCATCGAGAAGCTGGAAGACATCGTGGGGTTGTACTTGTCCCCGCCCGAGCACGCACTGGTACTGTGATGCGATGAGAAAAGCCAAGTGCAGGCGTTGGACCGCACACACCCCGGACTGCCGCTGAAGAAGGAGCGTGCGCAAACACTCACGCACGACTACAAGCGCAATGGCACGACCACCTTGTTCGCCGCGCTCATCGTGCTTGACGGACAAGTCATCGCCCAGTGCCAGCAACGCCACCGCCACACCGAGTGGCTGTGTTCTTGCGCACGACAGATCGTGAGACGCCCAAGGACAAGACCGCTGCATCTGATCGCCGACAACTACGCCACGCACAAGCATCCGGCCGTGCAGAAGTGGTTGGCCAGGCATCCGCGATTTACCATGCACTTCACCCCCCTCGGCCTCCTGGCTGAACATGGTCGAGCGATTCTTTCGCGATATCACCGACAAGCGGCTACGTCGCGGCGTGTTCACCAGCGTGCCAGATCTGGTTGCCGCTATCGACGCGTACATCGCTCATCACAACACCAACCCCAAGCCGTTCATTTGGACCAAGAGCGCTCGCGATATCCTGCAGAAAGTCATTCGCGTCAATAGCCGCTTAAGTTCCAAACAGAATGAAACACTACACTAGTCTGTAAATTCATGCCCATGCTGTGCCATGAAGTGGTCGACTGCGCCAATTACTTCATTATTATTCAGGGTTCCTGCCACAAACTGCGCAGTGTTCAGTACAAAGAAATCAGGGTGACGGGTTTCGCAGCGTTGAACAATCTGCGAGAAGCCCAAGACTTGCAAGGGTTGCACCCTGGCGGCTCGATTGACGTGGCAGCTGACGATCTGTTCCTGGTCAAGTTCCGGGAACAGGAGATTAAGTCCAGCGAGAAACTGCACCATTATTTCATCGTCTGTACTTTTCAGCAATGGATCATCCGCCATGACATACTTGGGTAGATAAGTCAGGAACAGGCCGGCGGTTTCGGTGCTGGGCACTACGTTGGTCATGCCAATGACGCCGGTAAAGGGAATACGCGCATCGGCGATATTCAACACGTAATAGGGCATCAAAGGCTGGCGCGTGACCAGCACAACGCACACCACCCCGAGGTATTCTACGGCCGAACCGCGATCTTCCACGCTGACCAGTGAATCGGTCACCATCCTGGACAAAATACTGGTGGGTGCGGTGAACACCACTTTGTCAAAACTGGCAATTCCGTCCTTCAATTGGAGCTGGATGCCATGTCTTGCTGAGGGTGTAATGCCTCTGACCTTTACTTCGGTATGCACGTTGCCACCAGCTTGTACGATATCCTGCCGAAGAGTTTCGAACACGCTCCTGTAACCGCCACTGACGTACCCCAGCTGTTCTTTTTGTGCCGCAGAGTCGCGTGCAGAAAACATGCGTTTGATATAGGTCCAAATAAACACCGCCGAAACGCGTTGATATTGTATGCCCAGTTTTGCCAGCAACAGGGGCTTCCAGAGTTTTTCAAAGGTATTACGTCCCGATAGTCGAGTAAGCCAGCGGTCTACGGGGATTTGTTCCAGTCTGCGCCAGTCATTAACGCGAGAACAATAAAGAATTGTGAATGCGAGGCGGAATTTGGACCATAGACCAAGTGGCGGGAAGCGCAGAAAATCCATCGAGCTGTTGAGGGAATGGAACTGTTCATCGACGAAAAACCCGGTTTGGGTTGTACTCCAGCCCACTTGCTCACGCAAACCTATTTCATTCAGAAAATTCAGCAGATGTGTGTCCGTTGGCAGGATCACATGATAGAAACGGTCCCAGATAAATGCGCCATAATCATGATGCGTAGCAAGTCCACCAAGTTGGCTGTCGGCCTCGTAGACACTGACATTATGGCCTCGATCAGACAGACGCCGGGCCAGTGCCAGCCCCATGAGGCCCCCTCCGATGATCCCTATCTGCATACCGACCATACCATTTACAAGTTTGCGCTGGGACTAGGGCTAAATGGCTTCGTACTGCACAATTGATCGCTGCCACTCAATAGTCCTGCTCAAACCCTCCTCCAGGTCAACTTTCGCTTCGACACCCAGGACTGCCCTGGTATGACTCATGTCCGGAACCCGTCGCATAACGTCCTGATATTTTTTTCCGGTGAATGATTCATATGGTACGAATTCTATCCTGGCCTCTCCCGGAGTGTTACTCAGTTTTTTGATGAGCTTGGCCAGATTCAGAATGGTAATTTCATAGGTGCTGCCTATATTAAAGATATCGCCATTGGCTGCAGGATTAATCATGGCAGCATAAATACCATTGATGGTATCGCTGACATAGGTAAAGCTACGGGTTTGCGACCCGTCGCCGTGGATGGGAATCACTTCATCGCGGAATACGGCATCTATAAACACCGATTGCGGCCCTCCCCACCATGTCAGGTGCTGATTCGGTCCGTAGGATCCAAAGAAACGAAGGATGGTCACCGGAAAGTCATAGGCATCCATATAAGCCAGGCCGAGGTGTTCATCGAACAGTTTGGATACGGCATAGGACCAGCGCGGCACCTTGGAAGATCCGATAACACAATCGGAATGCTCTTCGCTAAAGGGTAGGTCGGGGTTACGGCCGTAAACATCAGAGGTTGAGGCCAGCACCGTCTTGCACTGTTGACTATGCGCAAAGTCCAGTACCTGCCTGGTGCCTTCATAATTAATCAGCAAGGTATCTATGGCCTTGCCGTAGCGAGGAATCTTGAAGGCGGCCAGGTGCACAATTATCTCGAACTGGCCGCCGAGTTTAGCAAAGGTCTCTGGCTGAGTGATGTCAGACTCGATAAAAGTAAAATTTGGCGCATTTCTGATTTCGGCTATATTTACCAATTTACCCATGGACAGATTATCGATACCGACCACATTAAAGTTTTCCGATACGACTTTCCTGGCCAGATTTGAACCTAAAAAGCCTGCCACGCCGGTGATAAGTACTCGTCCACGGGGTGATGATGTGTCGCTACTGTTCACCTTTATCTCCAGTATCCAAATATTTCGTGAAGGCTTGTTGCTGTCATGCATCCCTGGTATTGGTTCGATATACCAGGAGCTGTTGTTTACGGATATCGACCACCACTCACAAGTCAGTAATAATGCCTACAATCAGGGTACTTGATGCCCATCGCCGAACGCCAATCGATCATGAAATGAGACGGGCATAGCCATGATCGCAAGATCCATGTAGCCATACGCCTGTTTGCGGTGGAATGTCTTCTTGAGGGTGAGAATGTGGCTAGCGTCATGGAGAACTACGGCTTGTGCCGCACGACGGCCTGCAAGTGGCTTGTCTAGGTATGTGGACGCGGACGCGGCAAGGCCCCGGTGGTATCCCGGCCCGGACAGCACCAGGGGTTTATGTACCGGCGACGGAAGCCGCTGCACCCTGTGGTCCATGGCCTGCCGGCGCACAAGAACAAGGTCGTGAAGGACTATGTGGCTTCGACTGAAGGTCGGCTGACGCTGCATATCCTTCCCGGTTACGCGCCGGACCTGAGTCCGATGAACTGGTATGGAGCCATGCCAGGTGCACCTGCGTTGCGACAAATCCGTTGCACCAGGGCGAGAAAATGAAGAAACGTATCTACATCCAACTGCAGGCAATCGCAGATGATCCAAAGCTGATGCGATCGATTTTCAGGCATCCTTCTGCCGCCTATATTTCTGACTGCTGTTCAAATGATACAGATCCTCGAAGTAGGTTTTGCTTTGTAGAAGTACGATCGCAAGGCCGATTAATAGAATCGAGATTACCAGTGTCAGCAGGCCGATCACATAGGTATGTGGATACTCGGAAAAGGCTAAATCCAGGGCCTGAGTCAGAGTGCTGGAGCCATGTGCAGCAATGCGCTGTCCATAGGCATCGCCCAGGTGAATAAAACCCCACACATTGGCGTACACTGAAATGATCAGGACAAAAAGGCCGGGCAGGACCATGAACATGAACGGGCGGAAGAAAAAGCCCGCGTGCACTGTCGCCAGTATATGACGCAATATGCGCATGCTGGACTGGCGAGCCACCCCCGCTGAACGTTGACGTTCCCAGTCCAGGTGTGCCGGAATTTCACGGACCCTGGCGCGCAGGATCATCGATTTGTAGACGACCTCGGGCATAATTTCCATACCGACAGCGCGCAGGTCCATGCTGCGAATGTAATCTCCTTCAAAGGCCCGTACCATACAGGTGATAGTTGACAACCTGGTATTGGCAAAAAATGCAAGAAATTTATTGGCGGCAATGCTGAGGTATTTACGTAGAGCAGGGACATGGGAAATTGTCCCTCCGGACATGTATGGTGATGCCAGCACCATCTGCACACGCTTATTTACCAGTTCATCCAGCAATAGAGTGATATGGTTGACGTCATAACTGAGATCGACATCTAATGTCACAACATAATCGCCACTGCTGGCGGCAATTCCGGAAATCGTGGCCTGTCCCAGACCCCGGTTCCCGGGATGGTGAATGACGCGCACATACGGACGCGATGCGGCAAATTCTTCAGCTATAACGCCAGTATCATCGATGCTGCCATCGTTGACGATAACAATTTCCCAACGATATTTATCAGCCGCATCGGACAGGTATTTGTCAATCTCCTGAAGATTTTCAGTCAGAATGCTCGCTTCGTTGTAAGCGCAAAGCAATATTGTGATTATCGATTTGTCCGGGTCTGTAACAACAGTCTGCGACAGACTAGTCACATTTTCTGAATATGTGCTGTTATCTCGCAGAGCGGGAATGTGGCTTCGAGTATAGTATTCAGGCAGACCATGCTTAGTCTCTCTTTTACGCCGGTCCTGTATTTTTCTTCGCTCTTGCATCCTACTTATCTCCAGATTACAAATCAGGGATAGTCGTTCGGCTGATATACATTTATGGGTCTCGTGCGCTGGTAATAACGAGGTTCTCGGGACTGAATAACCGCACCCAATTCCGATATAGGTGGGTATCAGTGGTTCACTGGCATAGCTTCCGGTTCATCACCGAACAAACGATCGAATTCCTCCTGCGATATTTCGGTCTCCTCGACCTCGATGCCATTAGCTTGTTGCTCTATCCAGGGAATCTCCAAAAGACCAGTCTCCATATATCTGCGCACCAACTTTAAATGATTTTGTATTCACATATACACAGTAGAAACTAAGCGTATATTGGGTTACCCGGCATGTATATTGTCCTTTGGTGCAAACAAATATGCTTCTTTTGAAATCTGAGTTGGTAGCCGTTTTCTAACCGCTTCTATCGACATCGTCTTGAAAATAATGTGTTATGACATGCATTTTAAGGCTGACGGCGCTGCCAGACCATACACAACATTTGTCGGAACGGAGATATTATCATCAAATCAGGAATAATCGTTATCTACCGTCCGGGCCGCACCGGCAACGAGGATCAGGATGAGCAGCGACACTTCACGGGGACTCGAACACGGGCCTGATGAAGAAAAACCGGGCATGCTGCGCGTCGAGTGCTATGCCGGTCATCGCGCGGATGTGGCTCCGGTGCGTTTTTTCATCGGTCAGCGTGCCATCGAGGTCAGCGAGATCATCGATCGCTGGCTGGACCCGGCCCACAGCTACTTC
>JBAVKA010000158.1:0-3536 GCA_049688075.1 Gammaproteobacteria bacterium | reverse complement strand
TCTTCCACTGTTGCCGGTATCGCGTGTACATCGCGTTGGGGGAAAAGAATGGAAATACCCTCTTTGTCAAAACACTGTTAGAGAGTATAGGAAAAGTAAACGCCCTTTTCATCACTCATCAATGGTTTATCCAAGGGTAACGAAGGGAGCTGCACCCTGCCACGACACCGAAATACTGTCCCATACCGCACAACACTATCCAATGGTTCGCGTTCGTTCGTACCACTTGCGCGGCTATCCCTGGCATCAGGTCAAGCGGAATCATGGCGCTCCCTTTTGGGTCGTTCTTCATCGTTTGGTGACTGTTAATATAAGCACCAGCTAAACGGCGACTTTGGGTCGTAAGCCGCCATTCGGCGGTTTCCAATATTAGCAGCGACTAAAGGGCGGAAAACGACCTATTGTGTTGAAAAACTCCTTACGCCGACCATCGCCTCCAGTGAGAGTGAAAAATCGGTGAGGATAGTAAGCTGAAATTGAATTTCACGAGAAAAATCTAAAAGTATCGTGCTCTCGTGAGCGCCGGGCACAACGAATTTTCTGGCACCATAGTTTTTTAACACAATAGACCCTACTCGGACGTCCTGGCTTCTGAAATAAATGTCGTGTTCGTACTGTTAAAAGACGTTTAGGGGCGGGGGCCGGTCGTCCACCAACGGCCTACTCTGGGTTCAGTTGCGGGTGATATTGGTGGTACATCGGGCAGGTGCAGATCCCGGATTATATGAGCCCGTACCAGTCATATCGTCTCCAAGATGAACTCCGTGGTGAATGGTCTTCATGCCATTTTTTACCTCCAGCGCCAGCATGATACCTAAACCAGGTGTAGGTGAAATCCAGGGCTGGCCACTCCTGATATACTTTCTTCACTTCCAACTCTGACTCAGGCGGATAACGATGAGGTTGCAACGACTTGCTATTATGACTGGTGTCATGCGCAAAGGCATGACCTTGCGGAAATTTTTTCAGGAAGCCGTTCGCTGTAACGTGCCTGGACTGCCTTTCGTTGATGATCGGGATCGGATTGTTGGGCGAATATCCATTCGCGATGTCTACAAACACATTGCCGTTCCCGACGGCTTCCTTCGGTTGGCAGACGCGATGGGTGATCAGACTGACAGGCTCGATCTTCCAGAGATGAAGTTAGTGGAAACACTGGCTTTGCCTGTGGAGACCTGTCTGCTGGAAAATATACCCAGCGTATCTCCAAGTTCAGCGATCGTAAAAGCGCTTGCGCTCATGGAGGTGCATAACACCTCTTACATTTTTCTAATCGAGGATGGGGAGTACAGGGGTTTGGTGACGCGTATGGTGGTCGCAAGGCGCATGCTGGAATGCGTGATGGAGCGGGAAAAGCACCTTGCTAAGGCTGGGAATGACGTCAATTGACGAATTGCGCGGTGTATTCGGCTTGATCATTACGCAATCCTTGCCTTGATGTGGTCACAATATCCACTGTAAATTTGACCTCTTCCCGCTGACAACCCTCTGACCCTGAAAAAAAAGAGAATCTATGATGGTAACTGTATCCACCACAGTCACACCGTCCATGTGGATAGCAGGTTCGATCCTGGTCATCGCCTATGTACTGATCTTCAGCGAGGTGATCCATCGGACCCTGGCGGGAGTTATTGGCGCCGTGACGATGATCCTGGCCGGCATGATTGGCGGATTTTACTCCCAGGCCGATGCGGTTGCCGCCATCGACGCCAGCACCATGTTCCTGCTCACTGGCATGATGACGCTGGTGGTCATGCTGAAGCCTACCGGGGCATTTGAGTTTCTGGCAATACGCATGGCCAAGCTCTCCAGGGGCAGCCCTAAACGCCTACTGATTTATATATCGACAGTGGTGACGGTTATCAGCATGTTACTGGACAATGTCACCACGGTTCTGGTGTTTGCTCCACTCACGGTCGTCATCGCGAGGCTGCTAGGAATCAACCCAGTCCCTTACATAATGGCCGAGGCCTTGCTGTCCGATACGGGTGGTGTGGCCACGTTGGTCGGCGATCCACCAAACGTGATGATTGGCAGTGCCGCCAGTATAGATTTTAACCAGTTTCTGTTCCACATGGGGCCTATCATTTTCGTCGACTGGGTGGTTACTCTGCTTCTCTTGTTATTTTTGTTTCGCGAAGATCTGGCTCAAAAATTCGAGGGGATCCTCGACCTCGATGAGACCAGGGCAATGAAGGATTTGAAAAGACTGCACGCTATAATGATTTCGATTGGCATCGTTATTTTGCTGTTTTTCATTCATCATCATTTTCACCTCGTTCCGGGCTTTGTCACCTGGATAGGGGTGGCAGTGGCTCTGGTGCTGGTGCGTCCGGATCCTGACGAGCTGTTCAGGGGGCTCGATTGGGCGGTGTTGGTGTTTTTCGCCGGGTTGTTCATTATCGTAGGCGGCGTGGAGGGATCGGGCCTGCTCAACCTTCTGGGCCAGCAACTGACCAACGTCGCCCAGGACCCGGACAAGTTGCTTATAACCGCGCTGGTGATCATGTGGGTTTCCGCGTTACTGAGCGCTGCGGTGGACAATATCCCATTCACGGTGACTATGATTCCAATCATCTCCCATCTGGAAACTCAGGGCGTGAACGTGATGCCGCTGTGGTGGGCATTGGCCCTGGGCGTCGGGCTAGGTGGTAACGGCACCCACATCGGCTCTACCGCGAATATTATTTGCGTTGCCGAGGTCGAGCGCACGGGCATTCAGAAATACTATATCACGCCTCTGTTCTGGATGAAAAAGGGCACGCCCGTCATGCTATCCACCCTCATCGTATCCAGCCTGTTGTTGACTGTCTTTTTTGACTACTATAGCGGTGGATGATGTGGAACAGCCCGGATCAGATAATGGACTAACGAACTATGCACAATCCCCTGACAGGGCAAGACGTCTGTAAACTGGTGGTCGACAACCCCAGCACCATCGGGCCTTATGCTTCGCTCCCTGATGTGTTGTAAGGAGATGGTGCGGGATACTAGACCCAGACACGTTTACGTGCTCGATGAGCAACGGCATCTTCTCGGGTCGTTCGCATGTTCACTGTAACCGAACTGCTGTTTCCTGTTCAGGCTCTCGTTACGCAGATATCAGGTTCGCACCTGTTCGGGCATGTCAATGTCGGCAGTCAAACCGTCCGGAAAATAATGAGCAAAAAATCGTGCCCGGTCCGCACCGATACCAGCTTGCATGACTTGGCGAGTGTCCTGATCGAGGAGAAGCTCACGGAGCTTCCTGTTATCGAAGAGGCGAACGTGTTGATAGGGCAAGTCAACATATACCAGATTATCAAGGCCGGCCTATCTCCAACTTCGGTTGGAGTAAGCGAATCTGGTAGTCTGAAAAATGCTGCATCTCAGGTGTTCACTGGAATCCTGGGCCATGACAATCCATGGCCGAAAGACGTCATACAGGCGGCGGTCATCAGCTCATTTTATTATTGCGGAGAAAAAAGCGTTCCAGTGCATCAGGGCGCTGAATTTACGGAGGAGCGTGGGTGATTATTCACTACATTGGCCACGGT
>JBAVKA010000157.1:0-18013 GCA_049688075.1 Gammaproteobacteria bacterium | reverse complement strand
CGGCAGCACCCGCTCCATGGCGAGACGGCTTTGTTAACCTCGGGTCCCTCGAAAGAACACCCGAACACCAACCATCGCATGGAGATCATCGAGCTGCGCTAACGACCCTGAAATTCACAGGCAGTTTACCCGAACCGTTTAACCCCAAGGCGCTGTGTGACCTCAACGCACGAAGGCGCCACGCCCGGCATAGTCCGCGGATTCGCCCAGGGATTCCTCGATACGCATCAGCTGGTTGTATTTTTCCACTCGCTCGCCCCGACACGGCGCGCCGGTCTTGAGGTGACCCGTGGAAAGTGCCACGGTGAGGTCGGCGATGAAGCTGTCCACGGTTTCGCCGCTGCGGTGGGACACCATCGCGCCCCAATTAGCGCCGTAGGCCAGGTTGACCGCCGCCACGGTCTCGGTCAGCGAACCGATCTGGTTGAGCTTGATCAGCACCGCGTTGGCGACGTCCTCGTCGATGCCGCGGCGGATGCGTTCAACATTGGTGACGAAGAGGTCGTCGCCCACCAGTTCGATCCTGTTGCCCAGTTCCCGGTTGAGAAGCTTCCAGCCATCCCAGTCGTCCTCGGCGAGGCCATCCTCGAGCACGACGATGGGAAAGCGCGTCGCCCAGTCGGTGTACATCGCCACCATTTCGCTGGCATCCACCTTGCGGCCCTCGGTGCGCAGATGATAGCGCCCGTCCTCGAAGAAACCGCTGGAAGCGGGATCGAGGGCGATCGCCACGTCCTCGCCCGGCTGGTAGCCGGCGGCAGTGATGGCCTGGACGATCAGCTCCAGCGCCTCGACATTGCGCTTCAATGCCGGCGCAAAGCCGCCCTCGTCGCCCACGCCGGTGGAGTGGCCGGCGTCCTTCAGCACCTTCTTCAACGCATGGTAGACCTCGGCGCCCCAGCGCAGGGCCTCGGCGAAGGTGGGCGCACCAACCGGCGCGATCATGAATTCCTGCAGATCGGTGCCCTGCCAGTTGGCGTGCACCCCGCCGTTCAGGATGTTGAACATGGGCACCGGCAGGCGGCAGGCCGTGGCACCGCCCAGGTAGCGGAACAGAGGCAGGCCGCAAGCGGTCGCCGCCGCCCGCGCCGTCGCCAGGCTCACGCCCAGTATGGCGTTGGCGCCCAGATTCGCCTTGTTGGGCGTGCCATCGAGCGCCAGCATGGCCCGGTCCACCGCGCCCTGGTCCAGGGCGTCCATGCCATTGAGCGCCGCCGCGATCGTGTCGTTGACGTGACCGACCGCCTGCTTCACGCCCTTGCCGCCGTAGCGGGACATGTCGCCGTCGCGCAGCTCCAGCGCTTCGTGCACACCGGTAGAGGCGCCGGAAGGCACCGCCGCGCGGCCCATGGCGCCGCCGTCAAGGGTGATCTCGACTTCCACGGTAGGATTGCCGCGCGAGTCGAGGATTTCGCGGGCATGAATCGTCTGGATGCGTGTGTTCATGGTTTGCTCCCTGGTCGATGTGACTGTTCAACAGATGGTCATGGCCGTCAAAGCTTCGCGCAGACCGCATGCTGCCCTTCAACCGTTGTCTCCAGCTTGTCTGCGTTGAGGGTAAACACGACGGAACCACCCTGCCCGGTTACCGTGACCTGGTTTCCCTTCATGCTGCAGGTACCGTACATGCTTTCGTTGTCCACGAACAGCTCGATCTTGTCATCGCCGTTGAAGGACATTTTGTAGAACATACATGCCACTGTAAGTTTGATCAGTGCGGCGCTGGAAGTATAGGACAGCACAGTGCTTTCGGAGAAGTGCTGTCCGTCTTTTCAGTCATCCGGCCTGCATTCCTTAATAGCCCGGAACTGACGTAACCACCAGGTAGTCTCTGCCATGGCCACACAAGGGGCTTGTCTCCGAATCATGTTACCGGCATGGTATATTTCAGTGAATATCGTGTTGACACCTTGCGGGAACCCGCCATGAGCTTCATCGAACGCTTTCACCAGGCCCGTCGCAGAATGATCCTGAGGACCGGCAAGTCCCTGATTCATATAATGAGCCGAATAATCGCCCGTCAGTCCCTGATCGGCGACACGCCGGTATTCGACGAATCGGTGTTTCCCTGGACCGCGGACTTCGAGGCCGGCTGGAAGAAGATCCGCGCCGAACTGGAACAGGTGCTGTACAGCCGCGACGAGCTGCCGTCGTTTCACGAACTCTCGCCGGACCAGTACCGCATCTCCAAAGGCGACAACTGGAAAACCTTCGTGTTCTACGTTTTCGGCGAGCGTTTCGACCCCAACTGTGCACGCTGCCCGGAAACCGCCCGGCTGCTGGACCGGGTACCGCACATCCGCAATGCCTGGTTCTCCATCCTGGCGCCACGCTACCGCATCCCTCCGCACAAGGGCCCGACCAACGGCATTATCCGCATTCATCTGGGCTTGATCGTGCCCCGGGACAGCGAGCACTGCCGTATCCGCGTCGACGGGGAGGTGTTCGGCTGGGAGGAAGGCAAGTGCGTCGTGTTCGACGACTATTTCGAACACGAGGTGTGGAACGACACCGACGAACAGCGTGCGGTGCTGTTCTTCGACGTCGACCGCCCGCTGCGACCGCTGGGCAGGCTGGTCAACAACCTGCTCATCGCCGGCATCCGGCGCAGCCCCTATGTCAGGGACGCACGCAGGAACATGCTGGCCTGGGAACAGCGCTATCGGGCAGCGGAGAAGACCCGGCGTGCGGCCTGAACCCCGGCACCGGAGTGTACTGCACGCAGAGTGTCGATGAGGACAGCGCCGGAGACGTGCAATCACGCAGCGCGGTGTGTCCCGGTTCCGTTTGCACAATCATCACTTGTTCGCCGGGGTAAATCCCGCCAGGCGCAATCCATCCAGAAAACGTTCAAGATCCGCAGGATCCCTGAACGGGAAAGCCTGCCGGATGCGCTCCAGTGAAAATCCGGGGTTCAGGGTGATTACCTGTTCAACCTCCCAGCGTGCATCCGCTTGCCGCCCGGAAAGCGCATAGGCAGCAGCCAGCCAGACGCGCAACCGTTCGGAGGACGGATTCGTTTCCAGACCTTCCTCAAAAGCATCGATGGCTTCCTGATAACGCCCGAGGATGAAATAGGCCTGCCCAAGATGGAACGGATAGTTGTAGGGATGATGGGGGTTGAGCCGCATCGCCTTTTTTATCAGTTCCAGTCCCTGCTGCGGCTGCCCGGTGTAATAAAGGATCGTGGCGAGCAGGACATGGGCATTGGCATAGTTCGGATCCAGTGCAATCGCATTTTTTGCCTCAACAAGGGCCTGCTGATACTCCCCTCTTTCCCGGTGGACGAGCCCTGTGACGAAATAGGCAACGGGCAGCGTATTGTCCAGTGCAAGCGCCCTGGCTGCATAAGCATGGCCCTGCGCCAGCGCATCATCACGCGCTGGACTCCAGCCATTCATGGCTTCGAAGACATAGGTCCAGGCAAGCATCGCGTACGCCACGGCAAAATCCGGGTCCAGATCGATGGCCTTCTGGTAGAGCTCCCGCGCCTTGCGGTTCTCCTCCTTGCTGGCGTACAGAAAGAAACGATTCCGGCCGTGCAGGAAATAGTCGTAGGCCTCCGGGCTGGCTTTCTCCTGACGCGGGCGGTCTGGCGGCGCGTCGGGACCAATCCTGACGGCGAGTGCTGAGACGATCTGGCCGGCAATCCTGTCCTGCAGCGAGAAGACATCACTGAGCACACCGTCGTAGTGCTCCGCCCACAGATGGCTGCCGGTGCCGGTGTCCGTCAGCTGTGCATTGAGTCGCAGCTTTTCACCCGCTCGTCGCACGCTGCCACTGAGGATATAACGGACATGAAGCCGTTCCGCTATCTCCCGGATATCTCTCGATGGTCCCCGGTAGAGAAAAGCGGAGTCACGCGCGATGACCAGGAGCGCCGGATTCTTCGCCAGTTCCGTGATCAGGTCATCGGTCATGCCGTCAGCGAAATAGTCCTGCCCGGGATCACCGCCGAGGTTGTCAAAGGGGAGCACGGCAATAGAAACAGGCTGGGAGCCACTGTCGGTTGAGTTCCCGGATGTCTGCCATGGCCGCAGCATCAGCAGCTCGACTGCAGCGACCAGAACGAGGAGCATCACGGCGGCAACCGGGCGGCGTGACCGCGGTTCCCGGGTTCGCACTCCGACGGCGCCTGCATCTGCGGCAGCACGGTATTGAGCAGGCTCATCGGCCGCTTCAACGGGGGCTATCAGTCGATAGCCTTTCTTGGAAAGCGTCTCGATGATGCGCGGCTGACGCGGGTCGTCTTCCAGGGCTTTGCGGAGCTTTTGCATCGCGCCGGTCAAGGCGTCGTAGCTGACCACCCTGCCCGTCCAGACCGCATCCTCCAGCTCCTGTCGGCTCACCACCGTGCCGGCACGGTCGACAAGATAGACCAGGACATCCATTACCCTGGGTTCGAGCCTGAACTCCCTGTCACCCCGCGTGATGATTCCACATGCCGGATCGACACGCCAGTCTGCGAGGCGAAACGGTCGTCCTCCCGCCCTGACTTTTTGATCATTTTCAGTCGACATCGTAGTTGCCTACCCGCCAGGCACCCCTCGCCTGCTTTCAGCCAAGATGTTGATTTGGCAGCAACCCATAAAAAGATCATATAAAAACCAGGCATTCTTCATAAGTCTAGTACACCCCCCTGCTACCATTTCCTGCAGATCGACACAGGGGAACAGCGACATGAGACGCAGAACATTTCTGATACGTGCCTTCGCGGGAAGTGCCGTAACGCTCGCGGTCGGTGCAGGGCTATGCAAGCCGGGAACAACCCGGGCCTCGTCGCAGCCGAGAGCGGCATTCCAGGCCACAGACGAGCGGGAGGTATTGCGGGAGATTTTCGGCTCCGAAAGCGCGGTACCGAGTGATGCCATCACCCTGGAGATGCCATTACAGACCATGCATGGCAAAGGGGTACCGGTGACGGTACGCTGCGCCATGGATGACGTCGGGCTGATCGCGGTGGTGACCCGCAACAATCAACAACCACTGAATACGTTCGTGCATCTTCAGGGCGCAGACGGCTATTACACCGCCCGCATCAGGCTGGAGCGGACTTCCCCGGTCACCGCCTATGTCAGGGCCGGGAACACCGTGTACTCCGCAAGCGCCCTGGTCAAGGTAAGTCACGGCGGCTACGGCACGCATCTGGAGTAGTCCGGGGTTATCAACGGGAGAGCAGCCTATGACAAACATCACGAGAATACGCGCGCGTAAAAATGGCGACCGGACCGTGATACTGGCGCTGGTAAAGCATCCCATGGAAACGATGAAAGCAGAACACGCACCCGGTAACGCGACCGGTCCGGCACGGTTCATCGAGAAGATGACCTTCCTGCTCAACGGTCAGGTGGTCGCTGTCGCCGACCTCGGTCCGAACGTCGATGCGAATCCGCTCACGGGCATCTCTGTCAGCGGCGCCACCTCGGGAGACACGGTGTCGGTGGCCTGGACCGATAGCGGCGGCAGCAGCGGCGCTGCAGAGACAACCGTAGACTAGGACGCTGCCGCGACGGTGCCGGTTATGCCCTTTTTTCTCCGTGGCCGATCGCCACGGGCAGCGATTCCTCCTATATAATGACGGCACTTTTATAATGACGGCACTTTTAGTGTCAGGAAATTATCACGCATGTCCAATTACACCCCGAACGTCATTACCCCGCACCCGAAACTGACCGAACTGCCCCCGCTGGCGATGGACAAGAAAACCCTCGACGAGGATTTCCTGCGCTACTACAACCGCACCCTGGGCAGGGACAAACAGCACTGCACCGACCACTACCTGTACGAAGCGGTCGCCTACACGGTGCGTGACCGGCTCATGGAACGCTGGAAGGAAACCCGCTTCGCCTACGAGGAGCAGAATGCGCGGCGCACCTGCTACCTGTCGCTGGAATTCCTCATGGGACGGGCGCTGAGCAATGCCATGCTCAATCTGGACATCACCGATGCGGTTACCAAACTGCTTCGCGACTACGGCATCAGGCTGGAAGAGATCGAGGACGCGGAACATGATGCCGGACTGGGCAACGGCGGTCTCGGGCGTCTCGCGGCCTGTTTTCTCGACAGTTGCGCGACACTGCAGTTGCCCGTGCTGGGTTACGGTCTGCGCTATGAGTACGGCATGTTCCGCCAGGAAGTGATCAACGGCTACCAGATCGAGGAACCGGATCACTGGCTGCGCGACGGCAACCCGTGGGAACTGGAGCGACCCGAGTACAGCCTGCGCGTGCACTTCGGCGGTCGTACCGAATTTTACCGGGATGAAAACAACGATCTGCGGGTGCGCTGGATGGACACGCACGATGTGCTGGCGGTGCCCTATGATATACCGGTGCCGGGCTATCGCAACAACACCGTCAACAGCCTGCGATTGTGGAAGTCCACCGCAACCGACGAGTTCGATCTGGATGAATTCAATGCCGGCGACTATACCGAGGCGGTCGCGGCCAAGAACAACGCCGAACATATCACCATGGTGCTGTATCCCAACGACGCGAGCGAAAACGGCAAGGAACTGCGCCTGCGCCAGCAGTATTTTCTGGCCTCGGCCAGCATCAAGGATGTACTGCGCCGCTGGAAACGACTGCACGGCAGAAATTTCGACTTGCTCGCCGAGAAACACTGTTTCCAGCTCAACGACACCCATCCGAGTATTGCCGTCGCCGAATTGATGCGCTTGCTGGTCGATGTACACCGGATCGGCTGGGGCGAGGCCTGGGCCATAGTCAACCGTACCATGGCCTATACCAATCACACGCTGTTGCCCGAAGCGCTGGAAAAGTGGCCGGTACACATGTTCAGGGCACTGTTGCCGCGGCTGCTGGAGATCATCCACGAAATCAACGCCCGCTTCCTCGCCGAAGTGTCGCTGCGCTGGCCGGGCGATCTCGATCGCCAGCGGCGCATGTCGATCATCGAGGAAGGCGATACGCCGATGGTGCGCATGGCCTATCTCGCCATCGTCGGCAGTTTCTCGATAAACGGTGTCGCCGAACTGCATTCCCGCCTGCTGAAGGAAGGGTTGTTCCATGATTTCCACGAACTCTGGCCGCACAAGTTCAACAACAAGACCAATGGCGTCACCCAGCGACGCTGGCTGACGATGTGCAACCCCGGACTGTCCGGATTGATCAGCGAGCGTATCGGCGATGGCTGGATTACACAGCTGGACCAGTTGCGCAACCTGGCGCCCTGCGTCGATGACGCGGCCTACCGGCAGCGCTGGCGCGAGGTCAAGCTGGCCAACAAGCAACGTCTGGCCGACATGGTCGCGCGTGATTGCGGCGTTGCCTTCGATACCACCGCGCTGTTCGACGTGCAGGTCAAGCGCATACACGAGTACAAGCGTCAGTTATTGAACATCCTGCACGTCGTCCATCTGTATAATCGCATCAAGCGTGGTGACACCGCCAACTGGACCCGGCGTTGCGTACTTATCGGCGGCAAGGCGGCGCCCGGTTACGCCACAGCCAAGAGCATCATCAAGCTGATCAGCAATGTCGCCAGAGTGGTCAATTCAGACCCCGACGCGGGCGATCTGCTCAAAGTGGCGTTTCTGCCCAATTACCGGGTATCGGCGATGGAAGTCATCTGCACCGGCGCCGACCTGTCGGAACAAATATCGACCGCGGGCAAGGAGGCCTCGGGCACCGGCAATATGAAGTTCATGATGAACGGCGCCATTACCATCGGGACGCTGGATGGCGCCAACATCGAGATCATGGAAGAAGTCGGCGAGGAAAATTTCTTCCTCTTCGGCCTGACAGCAGACCAGGTTGCGGAAACCCGCCGGGATTACCATCCCCGGGAACTCATCGCCGCCGATAAGGACCTGAACGCCGTAATGAAGTTGCTGCAAAGCGGGCACTTCAACCAGTTCGAAAGACACCAGTTCGACGGCATACTCGCCTCCATTACCAGCGCGCACGATCCGTGGCTGACTGCCGCTGACTTTCGCAGTTTCATCGACGCCCAGGAACGTGTCGCCGCGGCCTATCGCGACCCGGAGCGCTGGACGCGCATGAGCATTCTCAACACGGCCGGCAGTGGCAAGTTCTCTACCGACCGCACCATGCTCGAATACAACAGTGATATCTGGCACCTGACGCCGATCGCACCGGGACAGCTCTAGGAATTATTTCGGTTGCTCGAGGTGCTCTTTATGGAGGGATGCTAGTCAGCACTGGCCGTCGCACTGACCTTTGCTGGAATGACAGTCTTTTCAGCAAAGATCTGACACGATGCACGACAGGATCTGTGAACGATACTGCGGGCTGAAATAGTCAGGCGAACAATTCCATCACGATGGGGTCATAACAGTCAGACATCCCGTGCGGAAGCTGAATTTGTCATTCTCATACGGGATTAATGAACTATGGCTGAAATTGACAGGGTGTCTGAAAGGACGATCGACGCCCCGGAGGTTATCCATGAATTACAATCCGTTTATTGTTCCCTTTGACCAGTTACCCGGGACGCTACCCATCTTTCCACTGTCCGGATCAATAGTATTGCCGGGCAGTGAGTTAGCCTTGAATATCTTCGAACCCCGCTATCTGAACATGGTCAGGGATGCGATCAGTACCCACCGCATGATCGGCATGATTCAACCGGATGTCGTTGCCAGGGACGAAGCTGCCCTCTGCCACACCGGTTGCGCCGGACGAATCACGCAGTATCGTGAAACCAGCGACGGTCGTATTGAGATGGTCCTGAGTGGAGTGTGCCGTTACGATCGTGATGAAGAACTGCCGACCACCCGCGGCTACCGCCTGATCGTCCCGAATTGGTCCCGCTTCAGCATCGACTACGCCGACCACGAGGGCCTGCTGGCCGGAGAACATGATCGACTGATCAGGACACTGGAAAGCTACTTCGAGGTCAAAGGTGTGGAGGCCGACTGGAGCATGCTCGAACGTCTGCCGACAGTAAGGCTAATGAACAGCCTGTGCCTGGCATTACCGTTCAGTGCAAAAGACAAGCAGGTACTGCTGGAAACAGTCGAACCGGCCGAGCGCTTATTCAACTTTACATCCCTGCTCGAGAGAGAACTGCACGCACCCCGGTTGGTAACCCGGCATTAATCGCAGCCCCGCCCCGAAGCAGACCTGTCGCTGAATCATCGCCAGTTGCCCGAGACGGCAAACGGATTTCCGTGAACGATTCCGCACAAGGAAATCATGTTCAACCGGTACTCCAGGCGCGCGGGCGCTGCATGCCCGCCACTTTGCAGGCCTGTTTCACATAGCCATAAGGGAACAGGTCGAACAGGTGTTTCTTCGCTGCCTTCTTATCGAAGCCCCGCTCATTCACCAGATAGTCGACGACATGGCGCACGTCGGGCGCCACCTTGTGCTCTTCCCAATAGTTCCTCATGAAAGTGAGGATCTGCCAGTAGTCTTCGGTGAGTTCCAGGTGTTCTTCCGCCGCCAGTTCCCGAGCGATGTCGCGGTCCCACACCTCGGGATCGACGATATAGCCCTCGATGTCACGCATGAATTGTGTCGTTTCCAGCATTTCCGATCTCCTGTTGACGGTTGTCCTCACGGTAACGCGACAACTAAATGCCGGTCAAACGATATATATTTGTATCTAATATCGATATATTCGATATATAAAATCCCGCTGTACTGCACAGCACTCAGTCCATGGACATTGAACAGGCTCGAACCTTTCTCGCCATTACGGCACATGGCAGCTTCCTGGAGGCCGCCCGGCAGTTGCACCTGACGCAATCGACCGTCAGCGCCCGCATTCACCGTCTCGAAGAGGAACCGGGCACCCGGCTGTTCGTACGCAATCGTTCGGGCGCGAGCCTCACGCCGGGCGGCCGGCGCTTCCTGGAACACGCCAAACGGCTGGTGCTCACGGCAGAACAGGCCCGGCAGGGGTTACGTGAACTGGCGGGTCAACAGGCGCTGTCCGCCCAATGACAAAGGCTTCCGTAGCGGCGATGTGGTGACGTCGTCGCGATTGCAGCTTGATTGCTTCAAGCGCGCGAATTCAACCCGACTGCTCGGTGGTCTCGAATCTGTCCAGTTTGGTGAAGAACGTCCGGTGGTCGATGTAATGGGTTCCGTCGCATGAGAACGACATGTTGATCATGCCGTTGATCAGGTTCACGGCCGCATTTCGCAGATAGATGGTCTCGTCGGTCAGGCGCAGCCGTTTGAATTCCTTCAGCAGGCGCTCGATATCACGGGGATTGATCACCGGGGTACGGCCCGCGTAGTCTGCCTCCGGAAAACGATCGAGGAAGCCGTCCTGCAGCACCTCCTCGCGCACGTACTTTTCATAGCAGAACGGGTCACGCGCGAACCAGCAGGTCAGCTGGCTGGACGAGTAGTGGATCTTGGTGTGAAACACGCCCTTGCGGGTGAGCAGTGTGTGAACGATCTGGTGCAGGTGATCGATCGACCTGTCGAACAGGCTCTCGATCCGTTTCTGTTCGAACAGAAACGCGCGCACCGAAGGATCACCCTTGATCTGCAGCCAGCGCTCCGGCATGTGAATCCCCCATATCATGGCTAACCGCCTGAATCATATCCGATGCCGGATGTATACACCATCACACCTGCTGCTCTCCGCATGTTGCCCATAGACTGCCCGGGCGACAGGTGTGTTTCCCGACATCCTGTCCACTGTGGTTGGTATTGCCCGGTAGTTACGACTCCCGGCGGCGTCATACAGGCACAGCAAGGCTTATCAACAGCTATGGAAGTCAGAGCAACGTGGCTACCTTCTCGCACTCGCTTTGTGTCAGTTCGAACTCGAAGATTGCCAGGTCGTCCCGCATGTGGGCTTGTGATGTCGTGCCGGTAAGCGGAATGATGTCGATCTGGGTCAGATAGCGGAACAAGACTTGTTCGGGCGTGCGCCCGTAGTTCGCCGCCAGGGAGCGGAGTGTATCGTGCGCCAGCACCCCCGGATTGGCGGTGAGGGTCCAGAAGCTCTGGTAATACATCCCGTGCTGCCGGCAAACACCCCGGATCTCACGGTCGTAGCGGGCCTCGGCATGGAAGCGGTTCTGGACCACCGCCGGTTTGACGTCGGCCTTGCGGTACAACCGTTCGAGTTGCGCCTGCGCATAGCAATTGCTGATACCGAGCTGTCTGGCACCTCCGCGCTCGAAGATCGCTTCCAGCGCCCGCCACACTTCCATCAGATCCCGCTCCTTCGCCAGCGGGGAATGCAGCACCAGGCAATCGAGATAGTCGGTCCGCAGGTTCCTTAGCGATGTCTGGAACGATTGTTCGACCTGGCTGGTGAGGCTCGTACGGGGATCGTAAGGCATGCGCGCCGGATCCTGGCCGTCCGCGGGTGTGAATTTGGTCTGCAGATACAGGTCGGCACGGGTCAGTCCCGCCGCCAGACACGCTGTCAGGCCTGTGCCAACCCCCGCCTCGTCATAGTGCTTTGGCTGGCAGGCAGTGTCGATACCGCGGAACCCCAGCATGATAGCCTGTTCCACCAGTGATGCGGTGCGGTCTTTTTTCCAGGCCGTGCCATACAGAATCCGGGGCATCCGCACACCGCATGCGGAAATCACAAATGCGTTATCCGTCATCGATGCCTCCCGGCGATCTCCGATCCGGGGATGGACCGCAATTCCCGTATTACACCGTCACGCCGACCAGGGCTGATGTTTGTAATCAACGTGATTTGCGCATGAATCACAAAATGTGGTCTGTTGTTGAAGCGGAGTTCCGCGTAACAAGATGTGTACCGACACACGCGTCGTGAACGTTAACAATTCCTGGCACGTCAGTGAGCTGGCGGTGCTCTGAGTGTACATTCCCGAACGCTACACGCGATTTCGGGATTGCCGCGGGCCGCGCCGGCGAAGCAGCCCGAGGAGCCCAGCGGGCAAACGACGACATACACCGAGCGCTTGCCGCAACCGCTGAGAGATTCAGTCTTATCCTTGCCATCCTCGCCCTCCCCCGTGCTGATTTTGTTGATTCATCACGTTACGTACCTGTAAACGAATTTCCGGCTGAAGTGCATTCATGGGTATCGGTTCCGGACGCCCGTGCGGCAAACTACGCCGCAATCTCAACTGATCCAGCCCTCCTGCTTAAAGCGCTTCTTGAGGACATCGGCAATTTCCTTGGCGGTCTGTTTGGCCCGGCCCTCGATCCCGCTGCTGCCGGTCTCTTCCCCGTACACCTTCATGCCGGTGCTGACGATGAGTCCCACCGGGTTGTGCGTGGCCACCAGGGCCAGGACACCCACAGCCGTCCCCGGTGTCTTGGCGCCGGTGGCATCCGTTGAGCCGGATCCGAGCTTGCGTAAACCATGGGCCGTCATCTGGAAACCCTCGGCGGCCACTTTCAACTCGGATTCACCGGCGCTGAATCCGATCATGACGCGTTTCTTCTCGCTGCCCTGGACAACGGAGAGAAGATAACCGTGGATGACGATGTCGTTGATCTCCGGCCGGGTTTCCGGCCCTGCCACGGCTGCGTACATGCCCATGGCGTTGATCTGCTGGACCAGCTGTGTGGCGATTTCGGCGCCTGCCTTGCGGCCGGTTGCAATCTGCTCGGCGGTTTGCGGGGTACTGTGCTCGTCATGCTGTCCGGCCAGCGCGGATTCGGCCGGGACATCGTCCGGGGTGGCGGCGAAGTCATAGACCCAGATGGTGTTGGGCCGCGGCAGTGGCCCGCTCACGACCTGGTCGCGATCGGTCACCTTGGTCGAGGCGCACCCGGCAATAAACAGCAGGGCGAATGAACTCAGTATGATTTGGTTACGAAATTTCAATGGAACTCTCCTTGTGTGTTGTGAATATTGATAGTCAGATGTGGGCCAGGCGGGCCGCTCCCTTGCGAGACTGGCCCGCGTGTTTTGATCAACTCAACTTATGACGAAATAAACTCACCGCAAAGAACGCAAAAACGCTTGACAGTTTTTTTCGTGGAAGTTTTCCTTGCGTTCACTGTGTCTCTGCGGTGACATGGTTATTCAAGGAAGGAACCCAGGGCCTGTTAACACGTGCAGGGTCGTCGAGACGGAGGTCATTTTTTCGCAAGACAAGGCAGCGCCAGTGCCAATGAGGCCATGAGGGGTGTGGCGGCACCGGCAGGTCGTATCCGGCGGACATGGGTTCCGCCACGGGTGATTTGTTTTTCATTGTTCATGGTGAATATCTCCTTGATTGCGAATACACAGCTCCGTCTTTAAGAGAAATGGCAGTTAGTTAAGGCAAATAGCCACGGAACCCACGGAAAGAGTTAGTGTAAAGTCGTATTTTCCGTGTCTTCCACGGGTTCCGTGGCCAATGATTGTTTTATCGCCGTCCTCCGCGGAAACCGCCGAACCCGCCACCGCCACCGAAGCGGCCTCCGAACCCGCCGCCACCGAAATGGCTGGCGAAACCGCCACCACCGGTGCCTCCGCCTCCGAAGCCACCTCCGCCACCGCCGAAGCGGCTGGCTAAATCGCCGCCACCTCCACCGCCAAATCCACCGCCCTGGCTGAAGCTGTTGACGCGCTCCTGACCCTGGCTGCGCGCCTGCTGCTCGCGATCGGCCCACGAGGTGTCCTCGTTCGCCGCACTCTGCCAGCCGCTCGAGGTCTGCTTCTGCCAGCCACTGCCGTCGTTGCGGTAATTCTGCCCGTCGGCGCTCGCGTAGCGCTGCCCGTCGTCGCTTCCCGAACTGAAGGTGTGGCTCTGGCCGGTCTGCGCGTTGGTGACCGTGGTATCACGCGACGCCGAGTCGCCCTTCGGTCCCCAGGAGGCGCTGGTATCGCGGCTGACCGTGCTGCCCCCCTGCGTAGTCGCCGACTTGCTGGCGCTGTATTGCGTCTGCCCACTCTTCGCGTTGTAGGTTTCGCTGCGGCTCACATTGCCAGTGGTCCCTCCCACGGTATCATACGAGTGCTCGCCACTGCGCCCCGCCGTTCCATTGGAGGGATTGACATAGCGGTTGGCCGAATAAGTGCCGGTGGTGCCGGTGCGGGTGTTGGTGTAGGTCCCGCTCGACTTCTCCCCGACTTTTCCCGAGGACTTGCTGTACCAGGTGTCGGTCCCGGAAACCGCGGTGTCACCCCAGTGGCTGTAGACGTTGGTGCTGGTCGAACCGCAGCAGGGATAGCCGTGGTAGTAGCCGCCGTAATAATAGCTGTTGTCCCCGCCCCAGTCGTCCACCATCGCCGCGGTGGTCAGACCCAGCGCCATCCCAAAGGCCATATCGGTCGCCGGGTTATAGACCGGCTGGGCCTGTACCCCGTAAGTGTCCGGTGCCGCGTAATACACAGTGCCGACCCAGGGTGTGTAGTCGTAGCCCGTACCGTAGACGACCACGCCGTCCGGTTCGACCACCGTGCCAAGGTAACCGGGCGTATAGCCGACATAGACCACCTCGGGCGTGAAGCCGTAGACATGCACGAAGGTGACGTAGTAGAGCGCCGAACTGGGCGGGATGGTGTAGATCACCGCGGGCACGGAGGTGGCGATCGTCCACGGGCCATCGAGCAGGCTGGCCGTGAACCACACCCCGGCGTTCAGCGCATAGAGCGTGCCGTCAGGGACCTGGATGATCGGGGTCTCGGAGTTGAACACATATTGCAGCGAGGTGCCCTTGATGGAGCGCCATTGCGGCGCCCCGTCGATCTCGGGCTTGAACGCCGGTCCGCCCACCCGCTTTACACTTGCCGTCTGGGGGATGGTGTTGGCGATGAGGGCTTCCTTCGCCTGCGGCATGCCGGCCACGGAAGCGAGCACCACACCGGCCTTGGAGTCGGCCGGGATGCGCTTGAAATCAGCCGGCAGGGCGTTGCTCGCGACGTATTGCCACGGACCCTTGTTCAGATCCGGCGTACTGAACCAGCGACCAGAGATAAGCGCGTAAAAGAGATTGTTCGAGGTGTCGACGAACACGTCCGCGGTGGTGTTGCTTGCCCAGAGCAGTTCGGTATTGCTGACCGGCTGGAAGTTGGGCTGTCCCTTGAAGACGATGAGCTCCGCAGTGATTTCGCTGACGTAGATCATCGGCAGTCCGTTGGAAAGCGAGGGCTTGGGACTTGCAGTGCCGCCATCGAGCAGATCCGCTTCACCGTGCCTGGCCAGTTTTTTGGCGACATCGTCGATGTGAAACGGGGTATCCGTGGCGAGACTCCACGGCCCCATGATCGCGGGGGCGGACAGCCAGCCGTCGTACACATGCAGGTACCAGGTGTTGTCCAGACGCGTGCGCATGATCAATGCCCGCGTGTTGATGACCCGCTCGAATCGGCTGTCGGGCACGTCCTTGATTACGGGCTGGCCGCTGACCGGGATAAGGATCGCCGGGGAGTTGCTGACGATGATGCGCGGTGGATCGTTCTGTACCGCGACGCCCCCCGTGTGCACGGTGCCGGAGGCTGCCAGTGAGGCCTGCAGGCGGTCGAGCGCGATGGTGCGCGCACTGCCGCTGATTTGTTGTTCAAGCGCGCGGCGGTAGACCGCGCCCTTGTCGGCCAGTGTGGGGAAGTTGCTACGCGTCAGGCGCAGGTCCTCGAGCGTCACCATGCGTGCAGCGCGGTTCACCTCGGTGCGCGCCGTGCCCCAGATGACGCCAAAGCTCCCGGTCTTGCTATCGCTCGGCGTGGCTTCCACGGCGGCGCGAAAGTCCAGCCGGTTGCCCTCCCACTTTTCGACCTGGGGCTGATAGACGCGCACGGTGGCATCGGCAAGGTTGAAGATGCGCGGCCAGGGGTCGGGATTCGGTGGAGCGGTCTGGGCCGTCGCCGGAACATCCGGGGGCGGGTCCGACAAGGCACTCGATGATTGCGCCTGTGAGGCGCAGCCGATGACGGTGACGGCGATGCTGATCAGGCCGGACACCAGCAACTGACGGATGTTCATGGGTAACTCCTGTCTGATGAGGATGGACTTTACAAAAGAATGAGTGTCTCGCGGCACAGTGGATGGGTTACGGTACAAACGGCGAGCCTAACCCACCCTACATCGATTATGGAACCGCCCAGGTTAAATGCATTACTGTCTGACGATGGGACGGTCATTTGGGAAACATCAACTGCGCCTGCAGGCGCCAGGTCCAGTTCGGGCCAAACTCCGGCTTTTCGATGTTGCGAAAGACCTGGGTCTGGAAGTTCACCGGGAGTTTTCCGAAGCGCACGATCTTGCCCACGCCGCCGCCCAGCGGTACGGTCCAGCGATCTCCGCTGTCTGCCTTCCAGTCGGCGGTGATGATCGGCGCAGAGCTCAGATACAGCCCGCCGGCAAAGTTGTAGTTGATAAAGGGCTGAAGCAGAAACTTGTTGTAGCTCGGATCGCTGTGCGAACTGCTGACCGACCAGAGGTTGTTGGCCAGCGCGCCGTACACCCAGTTGCCCTGGATGCGCAGCACCACGGCGGAGGGACCCAGGCCCCAGCGGTCGTTGCCCAGCACCTTGTCGTTGTTGGTGGGCAACTGCAGGATCGGTCCCGCACCCCAGACCAGTCCTTCGGCCCTGGCGGGCGACAGGAAGGCGGTGAACTGGGTGTCGCCGATCCCGTTGGTGCGGCCCTCCCCGGGGAAGAAGCCGGGCTGGGAGATGACCGGCAGGATGGTGCGGGTGATCAGGTTCCAGTCAGAGCCCAGACTGATCGGGATGACGGGCTGGATATTCAGCACGTTCTGGGTCTTCTCTTCCGGTCCGTAGTTGAAATTGATGTTGTCCTGAAACGGTACGCTGATGAGGTTGGCGACGGGATTCTGGGCCGCCTTGGCCAATGCTTCGTTGCTTTGTTCCGCCCGGGCGGGCAAGACCAGAGCGGATGTCAGGGCAAGCAATGCGATCAGTCTGACCGCACTCCTGTTGATTATCGCGGCCATGTCAGGACTCCTTGAAATGAAATCTTTAAACATTGTTTTCACCGCAGAGACGCACGACTGCCGGGAGAATATGAGACCGGGAACCGGTCGAGAGTCTGGTCTGGGCTATTCACCGTTTCCGGACCAGAGGATGAGATCCAGTATTCCCAGCTTCAGTGAGTCACTGGATCCCCGATTTCGCGGGGATGACTTGTTCAGAGAGTCTTCAAGCAAATCTGCGTTCTCTGCGGTAGATGTGGTTATTGTATGAGCACCATTTATCCCGTGCTCCGGCGGCCGACCTGCCGATCCTACTACTCTTCCATTTGCTGCTGAATGGAATCCAGTTGACCGGAATCGTCGAAGTGCAGGACATACATCCCCTGCCCTACATCCGAACGGTCATAGATCCAGTTGTCGCCATCCTGCGATGTCGGCGGCCCGCATTGATCGAGGATCTGTTGTGTGAACTGACCGTCCGGCTGGTCGTCGGTGATAGTGGCATCGCCACAGGTGATTGACCCGGCGTTGACCGTTCCAGCCAGAAGCAGTGCCGTGCAGGCGGCGACAGAAATCTTATTGATTTTCATGTTGATTTCTCCTGTTGTTATTTATCAACCAAAAGACATCCAATTTTGCGGATACCTTTTATAAAGTCTAGCACCAGATTATGACGATGTTGATGCCGGTGTCCCCTCTCAAGCCTACCAGGCCCTAAAACTTCCAGTTCATGTTGAGCGCCAGGAAGTGAAAGACATCGTCTTTCATCCGGCCCTTGAGATCACCCCTCAATGGTCCGCCGGTCTGATTGACCGGCGCGCTGCCGGCGTCCATGTACTCGTAGGCGGCGCCGAGTGTGATGTTTTTGCGCAATTCATACTGCAGGCCCAGGGCGTAGCGGTACTGGCGATCGAGCGGCAGGACGATGGAACGATTGGAATTCTTTACCGGCGAGCTATCGTAGGCAAAGCCAGCGGACACGGACCACAGCGGGTTGAGTCGGTAGCGCGCACCGAGCGCGGTATGCCAGGTGTCCTGGAAGTTGGCATCCTCCGTCGTGCTGGTCGAGTCTGCTGCGTCGATCGACACCCCGATCTGGCCGAATTGCGACCAGTTCTGCCAGCCCAGGTCCGCCATGATAGCGAGGTCGGGGGTCAGTTCATGATAGCCGCTCAGCATCACCTGGTTAGGAAGGGTGAAATCGATGGAGG
>JBAVKA010000156.1:0-18069 GCA_049688075.1 Gammaproteobacteria bacterium | reverse complement strand
GCATTGAGCGCCTCGATCTGCCTGACCCTGTCATCTTCCTTGTCGGGGCGGGTGAATTCATGCTTACGTATCCGGTTACTGTCGTAATCATCGACGGAGGCAACGGCAACCAGCCCGGTTTGCCGGTGATCGCCCATCACCAGCCGGTAAACGTAGTAACAGGGACCGGGGTCCCTGCGAAGAATACCTGCATCCAGCATGCGGCGCAGGTTAACGGCGGCAATCTCGTAGACCGCGGGGTCATAAGGGCTGGTGTCCTCGGGAAGATCGATTTCCGCCCTGGAGATATGCAGGAAACTCCACGGCCGGTTCTGCGCCCTCACCCGGGCCTCCGCACTGCTGAGAACGTCGTAGGGCGGTGCAACCACATCACTGGCCCGTTCTTCAACGGGGCGCAGTCCGGTAAAGGGTCTGATAAGCGTCATGAAAGCAACCTGTTGAGATCCCGGAAAGAAGGCACGATATTGTACACGCAGGCACAGGCCGCCGCGATCAACCGAGCGGAAAATCCCGGATCGGACATCCGCGCTCACGTCTCCTCACCCGCCATTCTCCCTGCGACGCCGCTAGTCGCAAGGGTCGCGTGATGGACAGGTTCTCCTCCAGTCGGAGCAAAATCAGAAGACTGGCGTTTGCCGCCAGGGAGACCCTGGCATCCCGCTTTCGCTATGTGGACCGCCGGTTCCAGGAATTCTGGGCCGCTACAGTAGGTGGAAGCGGGGCGGGACTGCCCCCTATAAAACATGGTGTGCTTGCAGCGATTAACCGGCGGGTACAGAGTCTCAGGGGTACTCCTCTCGTTTACAAGGTTTCCCTGCTGATCACCGTGCTGGTGGTCACCTGTATGGGCCTTCTCGGCTCGATTATCATCCATCAGCAGGCCCGGATGTTCGAGGATCAGCTCAATGAGCAGGGCACAACCCTTGTCCGTCTCATGGCCCAGTCCGCCAGGGAACCTCTGCTGGCAGAGGACAGGCTTGCACTCGACGCCATTTCCAACGGTTTTTCCAAGAGCGGAAGCGTGGTTGGCACTGCGATTACGACGCTTGAAGGTGAAACGATTTCCTACGGGGGCGATTATCATGATGGCACCAGAAAAACGCAGGGCTGGGTTCTTGCACAACTCATCGCGAATCCACCGGGTTCCATGACGTGGGAATTGCCGGCTGCGGGCACCGCGCGCAGAAAGGTGATTTCTTTCGTGCAGCCCGTGACCTTTCAGAACGTCACCGTTGGTTACGCCATGGTCACCTTCAGCCAGGCCGGTATGGAACAATCCCTTAGGCAGTCTATCCATGCCATTATCGGTGCGACCATACTCATCATCCTGCTCGGCATTGCCATGGCGTTCGCCCTTGGCAAGCGCATCTATGAACCGATCGATCAACTCGTCGACGCAAGTCGCGCCATCGGCAATGGTGAGTACAAGTTCAGGTTTAAGGAACGACGCAATGATGAACTGGGTCAGTTGATGCGCGCCTTCAATGATATGGCGGAAGGCATGCTTGAGAAATCACAGGTCATGGACGCCCTGTCGAGATATGTCTCGCCGGGTGTGGCAAAGGAGATACTGGCCAACCTCAATGAGGTCGAACTCAGCGGCAAGCGCGTTGACGGGTCGGTCTTGTTTGCCGATATCGCTGGATTCACACAGATTGCCGAAGAGATCAGGCCGGAAGAAACCGTCAGCATACTGAACAAGTATTTCTCGCTGATAACAGGCGCCTGCGAACTCAACCATGGCATGGTTGACAAGTATCTCGGCGATGGAATCATGCTTGTGTTCGGCGCACCCCAACCCGACGAGAACCACCGGTTTCATGCGATATGCTGTGCGCTCCTCATTCAGCGTCTCGTCGATCACGAGAATGTGCAGCGAGAGGAGCGCGGCCTGTTTCCCGTAAAATTCAGAATAGGCATCAACTCGGGAATCATGCTGGCCGGCAACATGGGATCCCGCGATCGCATGGAATACACCGTTGTCGGAGATACCGTCAATCTCGCCTCCAGGCTGTGCAGCATTTCGAACAGCGGGCAAATCGTGATATCAAGGGACATGTACCAGCATCCCGGTGTAGAAGAACGGGTAATCGCCGGTGGATACCAGTCCATTCGTCTGCGCGGGATCAAAGAACCGGTCAGTTCCTATCTCGTCGAAGCCCTGGGGGCGGACTGGCAGGCCATCATCGATGAACAGTTCAATCAGATCATTCAGATCGAAAACAATGAATACCCTTATCTGCAAGCCGGATAAACTGATCGCCCTGCTGGGTCTTCTGGCGTTTCTGGCGGGTTGCCAGCACTTCAGCACCCTCAGGCTGGAACCGGACCGTCCCGGAGATCTCGGCACCCTCATACTCGAACAGGAATACGGGCGCGCCCAGCAGTTGCTCGTGCAGTACCCCTATCTGGATACACCCGAGACCCGCATGAAACTCAACGAGCAGATCGGTGCTTATGAAACAGCCATCCTGTCCGATTCCCGGACCATGGCATCGAAAAATGACCTCTACCATGCGAACGAACTGCTTGTCGTGGCGCTGCGCAAGCTGCCGGACAGCCCACGGTTAAACGAATACAAGTGCCGACTCGACGCGGAACGAGCCGAACGGCTCAGGGAGAATGAACGGCGTGAACTGCTCACAGACGCCGAATATTTCGTTGCTCAACAGGAGGTTTATAAAGAGCGCCTCAACCTGGACACCCCCAGCCTGGTGCAACGCATGAAGAACCGTCTCAGCCAGCAGCAGGCAAATGACCTTGCCGCGAGGCTGCTGGCCTGCGGGGAAGAGACTCTGCAGGAAAATGATCAGGAGATGGCGGACAAATGCCTGCAGTACTCAATGGCAATCAAGGATACCCCTGAAGTCCGGACGGCGTTGTCGCAACTGGAGTCCTGGCGTGCGGCGCAGCGTCAGAGCGACGAGAAGAAAACACGCGTCATCCAGGTCAAGGAAGAGAAAAGACTGGCCCGGAAACACCGGAACAAGACCCAGGAGGTTCTGGAAAAGACGGAACAGGCTCTAGATAACAATGACCTGCCGGCAGCGTACCGTATTTTCCGTGAATTGCCGAAGGGAGGAAACGAAAGCCGCGAAGTCGTGGCGGTAAGAACCCGCCTGAACAGCGCGATCCAGTCGAGGGTCAGGGAGATGACCAGCGAGGGAGACAGGCAGTATCGCGCCGACCGTGTCGTCAGGGCGATCCGCTCCTGGGAAGGGGCCCTCGAACTGGACCCGGACAACCCTGAACTCACTGAACGGCTGGAACGTGCAAGAAAGGTCCTGGCCCGTCTGGAGGAATTGAAGAACAAGCAGCGCGCCACCGCAAGGCAATCCAGGGATGGCACTTGAAAGCCGCGATGATCTCCGCCAGGTGTTTCCCCGTCGACGCAACCCGGCCTGGCCAACCACGCTGACCGGTTGAATTCTGGCGTGTCCCTGAACAGTCGTCAGGTGCGAGCAGCCGCGTCCGGGGTCACTCTGGTCAGTAGCATTGCGCCCGCCACAAACAGTACCAGCAAGGACAGAATACCGGTGCGCGGACTGCCGGTCATGATCCCCACCAACCCGATAATCAGCGGACCCAGAATCGCCGCGAACTTGCCAAGCATGTTGTAGAAACCGAAAAATTCCGCCGTATGACCCATGGGTATCATGCGCGCGTATAAAGACCGGCTAAGCGCCTGGATGCCGCCCTGAGCCAGGCCGATGGCAAAGGCAAGCAGATAGAAATCCTCCACCGAATCCATAAGCGCCCCGCGGAGCGTCACGACCGAGTAGATCAGCAGCGCCAGAAAAATACCCGCGCGGGGGCCGAACCGGCTCCCGATCCATCCGAAGAGCAAGGCGGCAGGAAAGCCGGTGAACTGCGTAATCAATAACGCCAGGATCAGGCTCTTCTGCTCGAAACCCAGTGACAGGCCATAATCAACCGCCATGCGGACTATCGTACCGACGCCGTCTATATAGAGCCAATAGGCAACCAGGAAAAGCCACACAGGGCGCATCCGCCTGATCTTGTGCAGCGTATCCCCTATCCGCCTGAAGCCCATCCCCAGGACGTGAGGCGTCAACCCGTGTGGATGGTTGTCGGGTTCGGGAACCAGCACCATCAACGGTAACGAGAAAACCAGCCACCAGAGCGCGACAATGACGAACGCGAGGCGTACCGCCAGCGCCGCGTCAGTCAATCCGAACCACTGGGGCTGCATGGTCATAAGGACATTCACGCCCAGCAACAGGCCCCCGCCCAGATACCCGAGCGAAAAACCCAGCGCTGAGGTTCGGTCCAGATCAGCGCGACTGCTGACAAAGGGCAGCAGGGAATCATAGAAAATATTGCTGCCGGAAAAGCCGAAAACCGCCAGAACATACACGGTGGCGGCCAATTGCCACTCGCCTTCACCCACGAGATAGAGCCCACCGGTCATGAGCAGTCCGAGAAAAGCGAAGCCCAGCAGCATGCGCTTGCGTCTCCCGAGATAGTCCCCGATGGCCCCCAGCAGCGGCGCTGTCACGACAATCAGCAGACTGGCCAGCGAATTCGCCAACCCCAGGCGGAAGGTGCTCTCGGTTACCGGTACGCCGGCATTCCAGTAGTGCTTGAAAAATACCGGAAAAAATCCTGCCATGACGGTGGTTGCAAATGCCGAGTTGGCCCAGTCGTACATGGCCCACCCCCAGCGGCGTCCCGTGAGATTCATGACCTGGCATACCTCCTGTTGCGGATTTGCATCAAACAGTTTCATCGACGGTACCGCTTCCGGGATAATAAGCAATACACGCACACCGCCGAGGCCGCAAATGGTCACAGAAGCAGTGGCATTTTGGAACACAAAGTCGCTTGACGAGATGACGGCAGAGGAATGGGAGTCGGTCTGCGATGGCTGCGGCCGCTGCTGCCTGCACAAACTGCAGGACGAGGACTCCGGACTGATGTTCTACACCAATGTCGCCTGCCGCCTGCTGGATCGGGAACAGTGTCGTTGCAGCGACTACCCGCAGCGCATGGCCATCGTGCACGACTGCCTTAGCCTGGCGGCCGATGCCGAGGCACGATTCGACTGGCTGCCGTTGAGTTGCGCTTATCGCCGGCTGGCGAATCGGCAATCACTGGAATGGTGGCACCCGCTGGTGTCCGGAGATCCGGACACAGTCCACCAGGCCGGGATATCGGTGCGCGGAAAGACCGTGCCTGAAGCCAGTGTGCCCAAAGAGGATCTCGAGGACCACATCATCCACTGGATCGATTTCTAGGAGCCTGTCGGACTCAGGTGTTCGTCGCGAGGCGAGTGGGAGAATGAGCACAAATCGTCACGAGTTCGAGGCGCATAGTGGTTCTATGCAACGAGATCTCGGGGCGATTTGGGCCGCTCTCCCACCGCCGCAGTAGAATCACCCTAAGTCCGACAGGATCCTAGATCGCTTATAAAGACATATCACCGCAAAGACGCACGACTGCAGGGAGAAGGAGAGACCAGGTACCGGTGGAGAGACTGACCTGGGCCAGAAGGTGAGACCGGGTACCGGTCGAGAAACCGGCCTGGGCTGTGCACGACTACAGGGATGTAGGAGATAGAGTACCAAGAGTAGGCGCCTTGGGCGACGCATGCAGCAATTGCCGAGAGAACGCAAAAAAATGAAAAATAGAGAATTGCGTGTTGGAAATAAATTCGGTATCCGCCGTTTCAGACGCCATTTACAGCAGAACCTTTCGAGTCTTTTCTCTGAGTCCCTTGCATCTTTGCGGTTAAATTCCGGACTAGTGTTCCCGGGTGGCGTGGAATTGCACCTCGGGCCACTTCTCGATAGCCAGGTCCAGGTTGATCCGTGTCGGTGCGATATAAACCAGGGCACCGCTTTGGTCTTCGGCGAGATGGTCGAAGGCCTTGTCACGAAAACGCTGCGCGGTCTTTTCGTCACTGCATTCAACCCAGCGGGCTGTAGCCACGCCCACAGACTCGAACTGGCAATCCACACCGTACTCGGCTCTCAGCCGGTGCGCGACCACATCAAACTGCAGGATGCCGACCGCCCCCAGTATCAGGTCGTTGTTCTTCAATGGCCTGAACAACTGGGTCGCCCCTTCCTCGCAGAGCTGGTCCAGCCCCTTCTGCAGCGCCTTCATCCGCAAGGGGTCCCGCAAGATGGCGCGCCGGAACAACTCGGGTGCGAAATTGGGTATGCCGGTGAACTTGAGGTCCTCGCCCTGGGTAAAGGTATCGCCGATGCGAATGGTCCCGTGGTTGTGCAATCCGATGATATCGCCGGTCCAGGCTTCCTCGACATGCCCGCGTTCCGCCGCCAGGAAGGTCACTGCATTTGAAATCTGCACCTCCCTGGCAATGCGCACGTGGCGCATCTTCATACCCTTGCGATAACTGCCGGAGCAGATCCGCAGAAAAGCGATCCGGTCGCGGTGCTGTGGATCCATATTTGCCTGGATCTTGAACACAAAACCGGTGAATTTGTCCTCGCCGGGATCCACGCAGCGGGTGGCGGTCTGGTGCGGCTGCGGACCCGGGGCATAGTCCACGAAATAGTCGAGCAGTTCCTGCACGCCGAAGTTATTGATCGCCGAACCGAAGAACACCGGCGTCAACTCACCCCTGGTATAGGAGTCCACCTCGAAATCATGGCTCGCGCCCTTGAGCAGTTCGATCTCGTCGCGGAGTTCGGCGGCCTGGTCACCGAGCACTTCATCCAGCAGTGGATTGTCCAGGCCCTTGATGAGGGTGACGTCCTGGCGAACGCTGCCCTTACCGGGAGTGTAAAGGTGTACGCTGTTATCGATCAGATGGTAGACGCCCTTGAAGCGCTTGCCCATGCCCACGGGCCAGGTGACCGGGGCGCAGCGGATCTTCAGCACCTCTTCAACCTCATCGAGCAGTTCGATCGGCTCGCGCCCTTCCCGGTCGAGTTTGTTGATAAAAGTGAAAATCGGCGTGGTGCGCAGACGACACACGTCCATCAACTTGATGGTGCGCGCCTCCACGCCCTTGGCGCAGTCGATAACCATCAGCGCCGAATCCACCGCCGTAAGGGTGCGATAGGTGTCTTCGGAAAAATCCTCGTGTCCCGGGGTATCGAGCAGATTGACCATACAGTCCCGGTAGGGAAACTGCATGACCGAAGAGGTCACCGAGATGCCGCGTTCCTTTTCGAGTTCCATCCAGTCGGAGGTCGCGTGACGCGCCGCCTTGCGACCCTTGACGGTGCCGGCAAGCTGGATCGCACCGCCGAACAGCAGCAGTTTTTCGGTCAGTGTGGTCTTGCCGGCATCGGGATGGGAAATGATGGCGAAGGTACGGCGCCGGGACGCCTCGTGTGTCAGGCTAGTCATATCGAACGGGTGGTGTCACAACTCGGAAAGGCGGTAATTGTAGCGCAATCGGCGAACAGCGTCGCCTGTTATCACAGCACCCGCGCGAGGATCAGTGCATCCTCGCGGCCAAAGTCAGCGGGATAGTATGCCCTGCGGCTACCCAGTTCATTGAAGCTCATACTCTCGTAGAGCGCACGCGCCACCACGTTGGTTGGCCGCACTTCCAGGAACATCATCTCGGCATTCTGCCGGCGGGCAAGCGATATCAGATGCAGTAACAGCTTGCGCCCGATACCCTGCTGCAGGGACTCCGGTCGCACACACAGGTTCAACAGATGCGACTCCCCTGCCGCGATACTGGTTACGCCATAACCCTCTACGGCCCCCTGCCGCTCGCATACCCAGCAACAATAGCCGGCGCGCAGGCAGTCGTTGAAAATCAGACGTGTCCAGGGATAGGGGTAACTGCGACGCTCGATCGCCATAATCTCTTCAAGATCCGTCGCCAGCATGGGGCGGAAATGCAAGGCGGGCTGTTTGAGTATGGCGCTCATGCTAATTGAACGGTCTCTGCGATCGACACCCGCAGATCATAAGCCGCGATGGACCTTTTGTGCCAGCTGCAGGTCCTCCCAGGACTTGCGCTTTTCCAGCGGTGAGCGCAGCAGGTAGGCCGGGTGATAAGTCACCACCAGCGGAATACCCGCCTCGCCGTAGTGGTGCACGCGCCCGCGCAGGCGCCCGATGGGGAGGTCGGTCTGTAACAGATTGTGCGCGGCGATGCGCCCCACCACCAGAATCAGCCCGGGTGCGACAAGTTCGATCTGACGCTCCAGGTAGTCATGGCAGCAGGCGACCTCCGAAGGCAACGGATCCCGGTTGCCCGGCGGGCGGCATTTGAGAATGTTGGTAATGTACGCCTCCTCGCGCCGGCAACCGATCGCCTCCAGCATGGCCGTCAGCAACTGGCCGGCGCGTCCCACGAATGGTTCACCCTGCCGGTCCTCATCCGCCCCCGGGGCTTCGCCGATGATCAGCCAGTCCGCCGTGCGGTTGCCGGCGCCGAAGACCGTACGGGTGCGTGTCTCGTGCAGCACGCAACGGGTACAACACGCCACACGGGATTCCAGTTCCGGCCATGCGAGCGCGGACACCTCCGCCCCCACCTCCACGGCGTTTCCCTCGGTAGTTGCTGCCATGGCAGCATGCACCGCTGCGCCGGCGGCCGGCAGCGCGGCCGGCACGGACACACGATTGCGGGAGATCCATTGCTCGATACCCATGGCCTCGAGGTATACCTTGCGCCGGAATTGCCCCATCATGACGCTTGCCATGCCCCTGGTCTCATACATCACCCAGCTGGGGATGGGCCCGCTGCTCGCGCTGGATGATCTTGTTGAGCGCATTCACGTAGGCCTTGGCCGAGGCGATCACAATATCGGTGTCCGCGCCCTGTCCGTTGACGATGCGGCCATCGAGCCGCAGGCGTACCGTCACTTCGCCCTGGGAATCCGTCCCGCTGGTAATATTGTTGACGGAATAGAGCTGCAGCTCGGTCTTGCTGTTGACCAGCTTCTCGATGGCCCTGAAGGACGCATCCACGGGTCCGCCGCCGCCGGCGCTCGCCTGCTTTTCCTCCCCGTCCAGCCACAGCGTGACGGTTGCATGCGGTGTTTCCCCGGTTTCCGAGCAGACCTTGAGGTAGACCAGTTTAAGCCACTCGTTTTCCGCCTCGAGACCGGACTCCGTCACCAGCGACTGCAAGTCCTCGTCGAATATCTCGTGTTTCTTGTCGGCGAGGTCCTTGAAGCGCGCGAAGGCATCATTCAGTTCCTCATCGGAGCCGAACTCGACACCGAGATACTGCAGACGGGTACGGAAGGCATTGCGCCCGGAATGCTTGCCCAGCACGATCCGGTTGGCCGACCAGCCCACATCCTGGGCCTGCATGATTTCGTAGGTCTCGCGGCTCTTCAGCACGCCGTCCTGGTGTATCCCCGACTCATGGGCAAATGCGTTGACGCCGACGATCGCCTTGTTGGGCTGTACGGCGAACCCGGTGATCCCGCTTACCAGCCGCGAGCAGGGCACGATCTGGGTGGTGTCCAGGCCGGTATGACAGGGAAAAATGTCCTGGCGCGTCCTGACGCCCATCACGATCTCCTCCAGCGCCGCATTGCCGGCCCGCTCGCCCAGACCGTTGATGGTGCATTCCACCTGGCGCGCACCGTTGAGCACCGCGGAAAGCGAATTGCCGACCGCAAGCCCCAGATCGTTGTGACAGTGCACCGAAAAGACAGCCTTGTCCGAATTGGGCACTCGTTCGATCAGGGTGCGTATCAACTCCCCGAACTGGTGCGGCAGGTTGTAACCGACCGTATCCGGAATATTGACGGTCATCGCACCGGCGGCAATCACCGCCTCGATAACCCGGCAGAGGAAATCGATTTCCGAACGCCCGGCATCCTCGGGCGAGAACTCGACATCATCGGTATAGGTGCGGGCACGTTTTACCGCACGCACCGCCTGCTCGATGACCTGCTCCTGCGTCATACGCAGCTTCATCTGCATGTGAATCGGCGAAGTGGCGATAAAGGTGTGTATCCGCGAGGAGGCCGCCGGTTTCAGCGCCTCTCCGGCGCGATCGATATCCCTGTCGAGCGCCCGGGCAAGACCGCAGACGGTACTGTCCGATACGGCGCGGGCGACCGCCTGCACGGCCTCGAAATCCCCCGGACTGGCGATGGGAAATCCCGCCTCGATGACATCCACCCGCATGCGTTCCAGGGCCTTGGCAATACGGACTTTCTCATCGCGCGTCATCGACGCGCCCGGGCTCTGTTCCCCGTCGCGCAAGGTGGTATCAAAAATGATTAACTTGTCATTGCTCATGGTCTGACTCCGCTCATGGTCCGCTGCGCACGCGTGGCGGCAGCGGGTTGTCCGGACAGCGCCCTGTTGACAGCTTAACAAAGCCGTTTGCGGCCTGCCGGAATACTGTATGTGTTGTGTGCGTTTGGCCTCGCCAGGCATGACGGTATCAGTTGCCCGAAGGCAGCAGTCGCAGGAGAGTCAGCAGGAGATCGGAGAGACCCTTGAGAAAGGCCAGACGGGGCTGGCGGGATGGGAATGTAAGCGGCTTCATGGAACCGAATATAAAACAAACTTTTTCCTGTGCCAAGCCCTCAAGACAACCCTTCGGGGATCAAAGCGGGCAATTCAGGTTTCCTTCTGCCGATCGCCGCGCCGTTTTCTTACCCTGACCAGGGTCAGCACCGGACCGGAAAATGCGTAGATCAAAAATCCTGCAAACAGGACCTTGGGTGGATCGAGGGAGGCGAACACATACGCCACAACCACCAGCAGCAGGCCCACGAAGGGTACGCGGTTCTTGAAATCAACCTCCTTGAAACTGTAGTAGCGAAGGTTGCTCACCATCAGACCGCCCATCAGAATGGTCAGTACAAATGCCAGGTAGACGACATGATCGCCGTCGATCCCCAGATCCGCACCGACCCAGACCAGTCCGGCCAGCACAGCGGCCGCCGAGGGACTCGGCAAGCCCTTGAAGTAGCGCTTTTCGGCGATCCCAATCTGGGCATTGAACCGCGCCAGGCGCAACGCCGCACCGGCGGTATAAATAAAGGCGGACAACCAGCCCAGTTTCGCCCAGCCGATGCTGATCATGGAATGCAGCGACCATTCATACATCACCAGCGCCGGCGCCAGCCCGAAGCAGACCATGTCCGACAGGCTGTCATACTGAACGCCGAACTCGCTTTGCGTCCGTGTGAGTCGCGCCACGCGACCATCGATGCCGTCGGCGACCATGGCCACGAAGATCGCGATCGCGGCCGCCTCGAATCGCATCCCCATGGCCGCCACAATTGCGTAAAAGCCGGCAAATAACCCGGCCGTGGTAATCATATTAGGCAGCAGGTAGATACCCCGCCGGGGATTGCGTTCGGTCATTTCCGGATCCGGGTGACCGGGTTCCGGCGGGTTGTGCCCGGTGTTGGTGTGGTTCATATCCGGATTCATGATGAATTATCAATGAATGAGCTTTGCAATGACATCAGAACCGCCCCGCACCCAGTCACCAGCGGTCGCAAGCGTGCGGCTTGATTCCGGCAAATACAGATCAACCTGTCCCCCCAGATGGATGAAGCCGCAACGCTGACCTTGCCCCACACGTTCTCCGATACGTACGTAACAGCGAGGGGTACTGTGCAATCTTCCGCGGTTCATTACCAGCACGATATCATCACCTTCATTGGTGCGCAGCCAGACGCCGTGCGGCACCCCCGGCGGGATGTTAGGAGGATCGAGCACCTTGCCTTCGACCGGACTGCGCGTCGAAAAAACCCCGTAAGGATTCATCTGTATCACGATGCGGATCGCGGGACGGTCGAGATAGGGATCGTGTGTCATGCTGATGGACAGAACCCTCCCGTCTGCGGGACACACAATGGCCAGCGGCATGGCAGGCACATCACGATCCGGATCACGAAAAATCAGCGCCAGCAGCAGGCTGAAGACCCAGAACCCCAGCGAGGCATAAAAACCGGCAGACTGCATGACCAGCACCGCCGCCAGCACGCTGGCCAACACCGGTGCAAGACCTTCTCTCGCGATAATGGAATAACGGCTCATAAACCGTCCGAGGCGCCGCAATCAGCTGACCGTACCAGAAACAGGTATATCGTATAGCCGCCGTATTAGTTGACGCTTTTGTCAACGATCCTGCCGGCGCCTATCCACGCCATCATGCTGCGCAGCTTTTCACCGACCACCTCGATGGGGTGTTCTCGTCCGATGCGCCGTTTGGCTTTCAGGGTGGCGGCGCCCGCCTGGTTCTCGAGGATGAACTCGCGCGCGAATTCCCCGTTCTGGATCTCGCTGAGAATACGGCGCATTTCCTGCTTTGTCCCCTCGTTGATAATGCGCGGCCCCCGGGTCAGGTCGCCGTATTCGGCCGTATTGGAGATGGAATAGCGCATATTGGCGATGCCGCCCTCGTACATCAGGTCAACAATCAGCTTCAGTTCATGAAGGCATTCAAAATAGGCCATCTCGGGGGCATAGCCGGCGTCCACGAGGGTTTCGAATCCCGCCTGCACCAGTGCCGTTGCACCGCCGCACAGCACCGCCTGTTCGCCGAACAGATCGGTCTCGGTTTCCTCACGGAAGCTTGTCTCGATGATACCGGCACGCCCGCCGCCGTTCGCCGAGGCATAAGAGAGTGCGATATCCCTGGATCGCCCGCTGGCATCCTGGTAGACCGCGACCAGACTGGGCACCCCGGCGCCCTGGGTGTAGGTGGAGCGCACCAGATGACCGGGACCCTTGGGCGCGATCATGATAACGTCAAGGTCGGCGCGGGGCTCAATCTGCTGGAAATGGATATTGAAGCCGTGAGCGAATGCCAGCGCCGCACCCTGCTTGATGTTGGGAGCAATCTGTTCACGATACAGGCCGGCCTGATGCTCGTCCGGCGCCAGAATCATCACGACATCCGCACCCTTGACGGACTCCTCGACGGACTTCACCGCCAGTCCCGATTTCTTCGCCTTGGCCTCGGAGAGGGAACCGGGGCGCAGGCCCACCGTCACCTCGACTCCGGAATCCTTGAGATTGTTGGCATGCGCATGGCCTTGTGAACCGTAACCGATAATGGCCACCCTGAGACCCTGGATAATGGACAGATCCGCATCTTTATCATAATAAACATTCATTTTATTCTACCTGGCTTCCGCGATTAATTTGCGGCCGCACGCGGCGGCCGGTTCAGTATTCAGGAACTACACCCGTCCCCGTTGTCAGACCTTCAGCGCCCGCTCACCCCGCGCGATACCCGACACGCCGGAGCGGACTACCTCGATGATCACTGCCTGCTCCAGCGCCTGCAGGAAGGCATCCAGCTTGTCGCCGGCGCCGGTCAGCTCAATGGTGTAGCTTCTGGCGGATACATCGATAATGCGGCCGCGGAAGATATCCGTGACCCGCTTGAGCTCCTCGCGCCGCTCGCCTTCCGCGCGCACCTTCACCAGCATCATTTCCCGTTCGATATGAGGGCCTTCAGTCATGTCCATCAGCTTGACGACATCGACCAGCTTGTTGAGCTGCTTGGTGATCTGTTCGATGATCTCGTCGGTGCCAAAGGTGACCAGCGTCATGCGCGAGAGGGTCGGATCCTCTGTCGGCGCCACGGTCAGCGACTCGATATTGTAGCCACGCGCCGAGAACAGTCCGGCGACACGCGACAGCGCGCCGGCCTCGTTTTCCATCAGGATGGAGATAATGTGTCGCATATCAGATCAGGATCATTTCGTTCTGACCACCGCCGGCCGGAATCATCGGGTAGACATTCTCGGTCTGATCGGTGATGAAATCCATGAAAACCAGCTGGTCCTTGAGTTTCATTGCCTCGACCAGCGCCGCTTCGACGTCTCCCGGCTTGTCGATCTGCATACCCACATGACCGTAGCTCTCCGCCAGTTTCACGAAATCCGGCAGCGACTCCATGTAGGACATGGCGTAGCGGCCCTGATAGAAGAATTCCTGCCACTGGCGCACCATGCCGAGATAGCGATTGTTGAGATTCACGATCTTGATGGGAAGCGCATACTGCTTGCAGGTGGAAAGCTCCTGGATGCACATCTGGATGCTGCCCTCGCCGGTGACGCAGACCACGGTTTCGCCCGGGTGACCCAGCTGCACCCCCATCGCGGCCGGCATGCCGAATCCCATGGTGCCCAGACCGCCGGAATTGATCCAGCGCCGCGGCTTGTCGAACTTGTAGAATTGCGCCGCCCACATCTGGTGCTGGCCGACATCGGAGGTCACGTAGGCATCCCCTCCGGTGACCTTGTACAGGGTTTCCAGCACGTACTGCGGTTTGACCAGTTCGCTGCCACGGTCGAACTTGAGGCAGTCCTTGGCGCGCCATTCTTCGATCTGCTCCCACCACGCCCCGATCGATTCGGCGTCCGGACGCTTGTTCCCGCTCCTGATGGCCTCGACCATCGCCCGGAGAACATTGTCGACGCTGCCGACGATCGGCACGTCCACCTTGACGTTCTTGGAGATGCTGGAGGGGTCGATGTCCACATGGACGATCTTCGCATGCGGGCAGAATTTCTCGATGTTACCGGTTACCCGGTCATCGAATCGCGCACCGATGGCGATCAGGACGTCGCAGTGGTGCATACCCATGTTGGCCTCATAGGTGCCGTGCATGCCCAGCATGCCGACGAATTGCCGGTCGGTTGCCGGGTAACCGCCCAGACCCATCAGGGTGTTGGTCACCGGAAAATCCAGCAGGCGGGCGAGTTCGGTGAGGGGTTCCGCCGCATTGCTCAGAATGACTCCCCCGCCCGTGTAGATCATTGGACGCCTGGCGCCAAGCATCAGTTTCACCGCCCGCTTGATCTGGCCTGCATGACCGATGTGCACCGGATTGTAGGATCGCATGCTGACCGAGTCGGGATAGTGATAATCCGCCTTCTGCGCCGTGACGTCCTTTGGGATATCGACAACGACGGGGCCGGGACGACCTGTGGTGGCAACATAGAAGGCTTTCTTGATCGTCTCCGCCAGCTTGCTGACATCCTTGACCAGAAAATTGTGTTTCACACAGGGACGGGTAATCCCTATATTGTCGGCTTCCTGAAAGGCGTCGTTGCCGATGAGGTGGGTGGGAACCTGGCCGGTGAAGATCACCATGGGGATGGAATCCATGTAGGCGGTAGCGATTCCGGTAACCGCATTGGTGGCGCCCGGACCGGAGGTGACCAGCACGACGCCCGGCTTGCCGGTCGAGCGTGCGTAGCCATCGGCCGCATGGGTTGCGCCCTGCTCATGGCGCGTCAGTATATGCTGCAGCTTGTCCTGACGGTACAAGGCGTCGTAGATATGCAAGACGGCCCCGCCCGGGTAGCCGAAGATATATTCGACTCCCTCGTCCTGAAGCGAATGGACAAGTATTTCCGCGCCGGTCAGTTCCAACCTGATCTACTCCTGCTATCAATTGCGGGCTGTGCGTTAACCCAAGAAAAAAGCCCGTGATGACGGGCAGACGGAACTCGTATTTTCAGAACAGTAGAAAGTACTGATATTGCAGGTGAAGGTCAAGAGATGAACCATGCCGGAAACGACAAACCCCCGGGAGGTAGCGCATCAGAAAACTGTGATGCGGTGGCTTGTCCTGACCTCCATTCACCCCTAATATGCGTATAGAATTCCGTTATAGATCGTTGAATTATTCACCAAAGGAAAAACTTATGCTGCGACGTTTACCTGTCATTTGGGTTCTGCTTGTATTCGCGACAGCGTCACCGGCCGCTGACACCCAGGATATCTACAAATGGACCAACGATCAGGGAGAGGTTCAGTACACCCAGTTCCCGCCCCAGGGACGCCCGGTCGAAATATTGCATGGAGCCCTGCCGCCTGCCCAGTCCGCTGAAACCGCCGGGAATGACCTGCAGAAGCAGCTAGACACCATGGAACAGCAGAACGAGAAGCAGCAGCAGGAAACCAGGGATGCCGAGCAACGGGCGGAAATTCAGAAAATCCGCAAGAAAAACTGTGAGACCGCTCACCAGAACCTGATTAACCTGAATCGTGGTGGAAACGTGCGCTACATGGGCCCCAATGGTGAAGCCATTCGCCTGACCGAGGAAGAACGCCAAAAGCGTATCGACGAAACCAACCAGCAGATAAAGGAAAACTGCAACCCCTAGGAGCCTGTCCGAGTAATGATGAACCTACTGCGAAAGCGCCACGACGGCCCATATGCACGCAAATCCTCGTCAAATAGTATCCACTATTCTCCTCGAATTTGCGCACATCTGTTCTCGCCGTGCCACTTTCTCGCTACGGCCCTCATTACTCGGACAGACTCCTAGCCCGAGATTGCCGACATGCCATTACTAAAAATCCAGACCAACCAGCGACTGGCCGAGCCAGCCGCAAAGTCACTGGCATCGAAGGCTTCGGCCAGGGTCGCTGAACTGCTCGGCAAGACCGAGGACTATGTCATGGTCTCGGTTGAAGCCGGTGCCAGCATGCTGTTTGCCGGCACCGACGAACCGCTGGCCTACCTGGAACTGAAAAGCATCGGCTTGCCGCAGTCGATCACGGCGCCCGCCTCACGGGCGCTGTGCGATCTGGTCGCCGTGGAGACAGGCGTTGCCACAAATCGCATTTATATCGAATTCACCGACGCGCCACGCCACCTTTGGGGCTGGAATGGCGGCACCTTCTGATCACTCTGGGCTGCGGGAGGATTCACGCTGATGCGCGTGTTCCTGCTGCTGATCGTACTACTGCTGGTTGCCGGCCTCGTCCTGTATCTCAGGCCAGAGTACCGGGACCGGATTCAGGACCTGTCTTCGGACATCGGTCTGTCCCGAATCACCTCTAAAAAAACCGCACACCTGTTTAAATGGCGCGACGCCAGAGGCAACTGGCAGATAACCGACCAGCTGCCTCCGAAGGGGGTCGACTACGAAAAGCTCGAATACCGGGAAGACGTCAACGTTCTGCCTCGCCCGCCCGGGCTTCAGCAGCAGTAGCCAGAAACGCTCGCCGGGTTACGGCCCGGACCACCTGTACGACACCCCTTCCAGGCCGCTACAATCGGCGGTCAGGCATCTCACGAGCAGAAAAAATCACCATGCGCCTTTCCCGGTTTCCACTATCTACCCTGAAAGAAACACCGGCCGATGCCGAAATCGTCAGCCACCAGCTGATGCTGCGTGCCGGCATGATCCGCAAACAGGCCGCCGGCGTTTACAGCTGGCTGCCGCTCGGCCTGCGCGTGCTGCGCAAGGTCGAGGCCGTCATACGCGAGGAAATGAACAAGGCGGGCGCACTTGAACTGCTGATGCCGGCGGTCCAGCCGGCAGAACTCTGGCAGGAATCCGGACGCTGGGAGCAGTACGGCCCCGAGTTGCTGCGCATCAAGGACCGGCACCGCCGCGATTTCTGTTTCGGTCCCACCCACGAGGAGGTGATCACCGATATCGCCCGACGTGAACTGCGTAGCTACAAGCAGTTGCCGATAACCTATTATCAGATACAGACCAAGTTCCGCGACGAAATACGTCCGCGTTTCGGTGTCATGCGCGCGCGCGAATTCCTGATGAAGGACGCCTATTCCTTCCATGCCGACCAGGCATCACTGGAGGAAACCTACCAGCTCATGTACCGGACCTACTCCGGCATCTTTACCCGGCTGGGTATGGATTTCCGCGCGGTGCATGCCGACACCGGCGCGATCGGCGGCAATGTCTCTCACGAGTTTCACGTGCTGGCCGACTCCGGGGAAGATGGCATCGCCTTCTCCACGGAAAGCGACTACGCCGCCAACGTCGAACTGGCCGCGGCGCTCGCACCTCCGGGCGACCGCCCGGCGCCCGCGTGCAACATGGAAAGCGTGGAAACACCCGGCCGGCACAGTATCGATGAGGTAGCCGGCTTCCTGAACACCGCCTCCTCGCGTTGCCTAAAGACACTGCTCGTCAAGGGTGCCGATAACGGCGTAGTGGCCCTTGTGTTGCGCGGCGATCATGAGCTGAACGCGATCAAGGCCGAGAAGCATCCCGCCGTGTCGGCACCCCTGGAATTCGCCGACGATGCCCGGATTCGCGACGCGGCCGGCTGCCCGGCGGGTTCGCTCGGGCCGGTGGGACTCGCCATACCGGTCATCGTGGATCACGCGGCAGCGCAACTCGCCGA
>JBAVKA010000155.1:0-5711 GCA_049688075.1 Gammaproteobacteria bacterium | reverse complement strand
GCGTCAGGCCACCAAGGACGCCGGACGCATTGCCGGTCTGGAAGTGAAACGCATCATCAACGAACCGACGGCGGCGGCGCTGGCCTACGGAATGGACAAGAAGCGCGGCGACTCCAAGATTGCCGTCTACGATCTCGGCGGCGGCACCTTCGATATCTCCATCATCGAAATCGCTGATGTGGATGGCGAACACCAGTTCGAGGTGTTGTCCACCAACGGTGACACCTTCCTCGGCGGCGAGGACTTTGACAAACGCCTGATCGACTACCTCGCCGACGAGTTCAAGAAGGATCAGGGCATCGATCTGCGCGGTGACCCGCTCGCCATGCAGCGTCTCAAGGAAGGCGCCGAAAAGGCCAAGATCGAGCTGTCCTCCAGCCAGCAGACCGACGTGAACCTGCCGTACATCACGGCCGATGCCAGTGGGCCCAAGCACCTCAACATGAAGCTCACCCGCGCCAAGCTGGAATCCCTGGTCGAGGATCTGATCGACCGGACCATGGAGCCGTGCAAGATCGCCCTCAAGGACGCCGGGATGTCGACCAGCCAGATCGATGACATCATCCTGGTCGGCGGGCAGACCCGCATGCCCAAGGTGCAGGAAATGGTCAAGAATTTCTTCGGCAAGGAGCCGCGCAAGGACGTCAATCCCGACGAGGCCGTGGCGGTCGGTGCGGCGATCCAGGGCGGCGTGCTGTCGGGTCAGGTCAAGGACGTGCTGCTGCTCGACGTCACGCCGCTGTCGCTCGGTATCGAGACGCTGGGCGGGGTGATGACCAAGCTGATCGAAAAGAACACCACCATACCGACCAAGGCCAATCAGGTCTTTTCCACCGCGGACGACAACCAGACCGCGGTTACCGTGCACGTGCTGCAGGGCGAGCGCGACGTGGCTTCGGCAAACAAGTCCCTGGGACGCTTCGACCTGAGCGATATCCCGCCAGCCCCGCGCGGCGTGCCGCAGATCGAGGTGACCTTCGATATCGATGCCAACGGCATTCTGCACGTCTCGGCGAAGGACAAGGCGACCGGCAAGCAGCAGTCGATCCAGATCAAGGCCTCGAGCGGTCTGTCGGATGCCGAGATCGACCAGATGGTCAAGGATGCCGAGGCGCACGCCGAGGAGGACCGCAAGTTCCATGAACTGATCGACACCCGCAATCAGGCGGACGGGCTGATTCATGCCACCAACAAGTCGCTCAAGGATCTTGGAGACAAGGTGAGCGAGTCCGAGAAGAAGGAGATAGAGTCGGCCATCCAGGCACTGCAGGAGGCCATGAAGGGCGACGACAAGGGCACTATCGAGTCGCTGACCAGTGCCCTGGGCGAGAAGTCCGGTAAACTTGCCGAGCGCATCTACAAGGAGCAGCAGTCCGGGTCGGGAGACGCCGGTGGCGGGCCTGCCGGCGGTGCCTCCTCCGGGGAGTCCGGTGGCGCCGCCGAAGGTGATGTGGTCGATGCGGAGTTCGAAGAGGTGAAAGACGCCGGCAACAAATGACGGCGTCAGCGCCGTTCGCAGCTTTCGGGTCCGCCACCGGCTCGTACCGGTGGCGGTCCGTATGCGTCAATCGCTGCGAAACGCTCGCTGGTTACAAACCGGACTGAATCGAATAGTGCTTACTTAAACCCTGATCCTGGTAAATAGCCACGGAAACACACTGAAGAAACTGAAATTATGAGCAATTAGTCCGTGTGTTTCCGTGGCCATTTGTTCGTTTTTCAAGATGATATCCCTTACGTGGTATTAATCCATTAAATGAGTAAACTCACCGCAAAGACGCAAAGAACACAACGTGTTTTATTGTTTTCGTGGAAGTATTTCTCTGCGATCTTTGCGCCTCTGCGGTGAAAACGGGATTTATGAATTGACACTAAGCAAGCTTCATTACGGACTGAGACCAGACAGACTCCCGAACTATGTCAAAACGTGATTATTACGAGGTTCTCGGTATCAGCAAGAACGCCAGCGAGGCCGACCTGAAAAAAGCCTATCGCCGTGCCGCGCAGAAGCACCATCCGGACCGGAATCCGGACGACAAGGGATCGGAGAACAAGTTCAAGGAGTGCAAGGAAGCCTACGAGGTACTCAGCGATTCCCGCAAGCGCGCCGCCTACGACCAGTTTGGCCATGCCGGGGTAGACCCTTCCATGGGCGGTGGCGGATACGGAGCGGCGGGCGCGGGCGCGAGTTTCAGCGATATCTTTGGTGACGTGTTCGGCGATATCTTCGGTGGCGGTCGCGGCGGGACCGGCGGGCAGCGGGTTTACCGCGGTTCCGATCTGCGCTACAACCTCGAGCTCTCACTGGAGGATGCCGTGGCCGGCACCAGCGTTAAAATCCGCGTCCCGACCCAGGTGACCTGCGAAGAGTGCGGTGGCAGCGGAGCGCGCAAGGGCAGCAGTCCGGCAACCTGCAGCACCTGTGGCGGTCATGGACAGGTGCGCATGCAACAGGGCTTCTTCTCGCTGCAGCAGACTTGTCCGCGCTGTCACGGCAAGGGCACCATCATTTCCGATCCCTGCCAGAAATGCCATGGTCAGGGTCGCGTGGAGGAACGCAGGACACTCTCGGTAAAGGTGCCGGCCGGTGTCGATACCGGCGACCGGATCCGTCTGGCCGGCGAAGGCGAAGCCGGCGAGAGTGGCGGTCCGCCCGGCGATCTCTACGTCCAGATCCAGGTAAAGCAGCACCCCATCTTCGTGCGTGATGAAAACAACCTCTATTGCGAGGTGCCGATCGGGTTCGTCACGGCGGCGCTGGGTGGTGAACTGGAGGTGCCCACACTCGCCGGACGCGTGAATCTCAAGATTCCCCCGGAAACCCAGACCGGCAGGATGTTCCGGGTCCGCGGCAAGGGCGTGAAACCGGTGCGCGGTGGCCCGGTCGGCGATCTGATCTGCAAGGTGAATGTCGAAACCCCGGTGAATCTGAGCCGCAAACAGAAGGAGATGCTGCAGGCGTTTGCCGGCGAAATGGCCGAGGGTGGCAGCCGGCACAGCCCGCAGGCGCATTCCTGGCTGGATGGCGTGAAGAAGTTCTTCGATTCCATGAAGATGTAGTGGTGCCCATGACACGCATTGCAATTACCGGGGCCGCCGGACGGATGGGGCGGACCCTGATCGAGGCGGTCCGGCAGACCGACGGGTTTGCGCTCACCGTGGCGCTGGAACACCCGGAAAGCAGCCTCATCGGCGGCGACGCCGGCGAACTGGCCGGACTCGGCAAGAATGGCGTGCGGGTAGGCGCGGATCTGGCCGCCGTGGCGGGGGAGTTCGATGTCCTGATCGATTTCACCCGCCCCGAGGCCACGCTGGCCAACCTGGAAATCTGCCAGGCAGCCGGACGGCGCATGGTGATCGGCACGACCGGCTTCACCGAGACGCAGCGGGCCGATATCGGTGCGGCGGCACGGGATATCGGGATCGTGTTCGCCCCCAATATGAGCGTCGGCGTCAACCTGTGCCTGAAACTCCTCGATCTTGCCGCCCGGGTGCTCGGTGATGAAGTCGATGTCGAGGTGATCGAGGCGCATCATCGTCATAAGGTGGATGCCCCGTCCGGCACGGCGCTGCGCATGGGCGAGGTGGTTGCCGCCGCCCTGGGTCGCGATCTCGGGACCTGCGCGGTCTACGGACGCGAGGGCCATACCGGGGAGCGGGTTCCCGGGACCATCGGCTTCGAAACGATCCGCGCCGGCGATATCGTCGGCGACCACACGGTCATGTTCGCCGGCGCCGGAGAGCGGGTCGAGATCACCCACAAGGCCTCGAGCCGCATGACCTTCGCCCGCGGGGCGGTGCGCGCGGCCGGGTGGTTGATGACGCATGAACAGGGTCTTTTCGATATGCAGGACGTGCTGGGCCTGCGCCAGGAGAAGGGTAAGACCTGACACCCGGGACCTGCTTTTTCTGCCGCTGTGTGGCCACTCCCGCACGGCGGGTCGCCGCATAGACAGTCCCGGCCACAATCCAGTACAATTCGCGCCACTGCTAACCAGCAGTACACATCAGATTCAAGAGACGGGATGGTTCCACCGGAGCCCTCCCGTTTTCTACGTCCAGACGCGGAGGTCTTCTTGAGGAAACCGGCACTATTGGCCCTGGAAGACGGCAGCCTGTTTCGGGGTGCATCGATCGGTATTGAAGGGCGGATTGCCGGTGAGGTGGTGTTCAATACCGCCATGACGGGTTACCAGGAAATTCTGACCGACCCGTCCTATGCCCGCCAGATCGTCACCCTGACTTATCCGCACATCGGCAATGCCGGCACCAATGCCGCCGATGAAGAAGCCGCATCGATCCACTGTGCCGGACTGGTAATCCGGGATCTGCCTGCCTGCGCCAGCAACTGGCGCAGCAGCGCGACTCTCGATGCCTATCTCAGTCAACGCGGCGTCATCGGCATCGCCGACATCGACACCCGGCGCCTGACGCGCATCCTGCGCGAGAAGGGTGCCCAGAACGGCTGTCTGGTCGCCGGCGAGGGCATCGACGCGGACGCGGCCCTGGCCATGGCGCGGGAATTCCCCGGCCTGGTGGGCATGGATCTGGCGCAGGAGGTGAGTACCCCCGAGGCCTATGAATGGCGTCAGGGTGTGTGGTCCCTCGAACAGGGTCTGCCCGAGGCGCGTGCCGTGACGTCCTGTCCCCATCACGTTGTGGCCTATGACTATGGCGTCAAGCGCAATATCCTGCGCATGCTGGCCGAACGCGGCTGCCGGCTTACGGTGGTACCCGCCAGGACTCCGGCCGAGTCGGTGCTGGCGCTGCAACCCGACGGCATCTTCCTGTCCAACGGACCGGGCGACCCGGAACCCTGTGATTACGCGATCGAGGCCATCCGCCAGCTGCTGAAAAGCGGCATCCCCGTGTTCGGCATCTGTCTGGGGCATCAGCTGCTCGCGCTGGCAAGCGGGGCGCGCACCATCAAGATGAAATTCGGCCATCACGGCGCCAATCACCCGGTGCAGGATCTGAAGAGCCGGCGGGTCATGATCACCAGCCAGAATCACGGTTTCGCCGTCGACGAAAGCAGTCTGCCGGATTGCCTGGTGGCCACCCACCGCTCGCTGTTCGACGGCTCCCTTCAGGGACTCGCGCGCACGGACTGCCCGGCATTGAGTTTTCAGGGACATCCGGAGGCGAGTCCCGGCCCGCATGATGTGGCGCCGCTGTTCGACCGCTTTATCGAACAGATCCACCGGCATGCCGCCGCCGGGAGCGCTGTCGCCGGAAGTGCGGCGCACGCCAAATAGCAGCACCAACGGGATTCGCATGGGCAGACGCACGGACATCCACAGCATCCTGATTATCGGCGCGGGCCCGATCGTGATCGGCCAGGCCTGCGAGTTCGATTACTCGGGTGCACAGGCCTGCAAGGCCCTGCGGGAAGAGGGTTACCGCGTGGTGCTGGTGAATTCCAATCCGGCCACCATAATGACCGATCCGGAAACAGCGGATGCGGTTTATATCGAACCGGTCCACTGGCGTACCGTCGCGCGCATCATCGAAAAGGAACGGCCCGACGCCCTGCTGCCGACCATGGGCGGGCAGACGGCGCTGAACTGTGCGCTCGACCTGGTGCGCGAAGGCGTACTCTTGCACTATGGCGTCGAGCTGATCGGCGCCAGCCGCGAGGCGATCGACATGGCCGAGGACCGCGGTCTGTTCCGTGATGCCATGCGCGCCATCGGTCTGGCCACGCCGCATGC
>JBAVKA010000154.1:0-13054 GCA_049688075.1 Gammaproteobacteria bacterium | reverse complement strand
GCATCCAGCAGCGCCAGCGGCACGCGCGTGGTCTTGCCCGCGCCGGGCGGCGCCTGCAGGACAGCGTTGCAGGTGGCGGCAAGTGTTTGCAGCAGGACCGGCAACAGGGGGGCGATAGGCAGCGTGGGCATAGTGAATCAGGCCATGGAACAGGCATGGTAATCGAAGTCCTGCCCCGGTGTGATGCCTGATGGCATCGAAAGAACCCCGGGGCAACCGGGACGGCGTCTCATCCCGGTTTGTCCCGTGCCGTCCACCAGGGTGGCGGGCAGCTTATCTTGCATCTGGACAAATCGACAAACGTGGATAATATTCCGCACATCGCCGGAGTCCGGCGCAGCCCATTGAGCCAGAACGTTCAGGTGAAACTACAATGTCGGGATCCTCGAAAATCAAACACCCCCTTTGGTACGGTTATCTCGAGGCAGGAAACCGCAGCTCACCGGTAATCCGCGACGAGCGACTGGACACGGGCAGCACGAAAACGGTATTCCTGTTCAACCTGGCGCGGGGCGAAATCCTCGAATACTCACTGGATGTCGTCGAACCGAAACTGCGCGAACTAAAATCTTCCGAGGCCAAAACAATAAAGAAGCTCGACGCGGCCTACACGGAAGCCCGCCGCAATTTCAAGGACCGCCGCGCCCGCCCCCTGAACATCCCGGAAAAGGGCGGCTCGGCGCGCCGTCCGGTTGTAACGCAGGATGATGACGAGGTCGACGAGTTCATCGACGAAAGCGCCGGTGAGAATGTCTGGGTGGATGCAGACGAGGATTAAATCCGTCAGTAAACGCTTCCGCAGCAAACCTCCGCTGCACTCCAGACATCATGCCTGCCGGGGCATGATACTCAGCCAGTTGCACCATTCAGTGAACAATGCCGCATCGAGCGCCGCCGCCGTGGAGCGCGGCTGCAGGTCGAGCGCCGGTTCCTGACAGCCTTCCAGGTTGGTCGAATGGCCGCCGGCCTCGTGGAGAATGGTCAAACCAGCGGCATAGTCCCAGAGATTGTGCCTGCCATGCAGGTAGACATGGCCGCGCCCGGCGGCGATCCAGCAGAAATCCAGCGCCACCGAGCCGAAACTGCGCTGGGAACCATAAGGTGGTGCAGCCGCCAGGCGCCGGGCAAGTGATTCCGGGAGGCGTTTGTAATCCACCAGCGCGATGGCCTTGCGCAGCGCGGCCGGGGCAGCGCGCCTCGCCAGCGGCGCTCCGTTGAGCAGCGATCCCTGCCCCGCCAGGGCGTGAAACAGCTCCTGGCGTGCCGGATCATAGACCACGGCGAGCGCCACCCGGCGCTCGATCACCAGCGCCAGGGATACGGCAAAATACGGGATGCCGGTGACGTAGTTGCTGGTGCCATCGAGCGGATCGAGCACCCATAAACCCGCCCCCGTCCGGTCCATCTGCGACTGGCGCTGCCCGAGTTCCATCTCCTCTCCCAGAAAGCCGTAGTCCGGAAAGAGCCCGGCCAGTTCGCGCTGCATCCGTCCCTGCATGGCGAGATCGGCTTCGGTCACCATGGATCCATCCGTCTTGACCCGGGCGCCGACACGGTTGAAACGGGTCAACAGTTCTTCATCCGCCGCGCGGCGCAACCGTCGCAGCAGTTCCTCGAGAGCATCCTGTTCCATGCGCTGAAATTCACCCGGTTGATTTCGAATCACGGGCCGCCTGTCAGAAGGCCCGGCAGGCGGCAACTCTACCGCAGGGAGATGACGCAATAAACTGTATCAGAAAGGCCCCTGGTTCTTCGGGATGCAGCCGCCCTCCCCTTCAATGCCACGTCTTGCTAGAGTAACCGGGAACGCCGCGCGGGTGATGCCACAGGGCAGACGTCTGCTGCCGCCGGCCAATGACCAGCCACAGGGGAAAAGAATGGAACATCATCCGCGGGTGGAAATCAGATACTGCACCCAGTGTCGATGGATCCTGCGTGCCGGATGGCTGGCACAGGAACTGCTCTCGACATTCGACACCGAGCTCGGCGAAGTGGCGCTGGTTCCCGGCACCGGCGGCATTTTCGAGGTGCGCGTCGACGGCGAACTGGTCTGGTCGAGAAAGGAACAGGGCAGGTTTCCGGAAGCCAAGGAACTGAAGCAACGGGTGCGTGATTGCGTGTCGCCGGACAAGGACCTGGGACACTCGGATCGCTAGCACGGAGAGCCGTTCCCGATTTCACAGAAAAGAACCCCTCGAAAAATCGGGATTTTTTCCTGCAAGTAGATTCGTTTCGTATTACTTCGAGGCACCCAATAACGATTGGAACCGTTCAAACCAGTCTATGCACGCCCCCGCGCAGACAGAAATAAATCGTACCCGGATTGCGTTTTTCCCTACTATGTGGGGCATCCATTTTTCTGTCCTGCTTATTCAGGATCACAAAACACACCCATGACTGCGATACGTCTACTGCCGGGGCTGATTGCGGCCATTATCGCGTACCTAGCGATGCCCTTGTTGTCATGGCTGGGTTTCTTTCCGGCGCGACTCCTGATCTTCATCCTCATCTACACCGGCGTCACGCTGGTTCTGGATATCGCCATGAAACGGTATCGCGGTTGAAAACCTGCCTCGGGCGGAACGATGCGTTGCACATTCGGCTTGCCTGCTCGCGGTGTTCTGCAAGGGTGTTGGTCGTCATGCAAAACTTGCCACAGGTCGTCACAGTATGATAATCAGTAAGTTGACAATTAAATCTCGGGCTATATCCATCAATTGTCCGCAGGTTGTTGAAATTGAATGATGCGGAACAGAACGCTGGATTTTATGCGCTTATCGGCTAAAGTACTAAGCTATGCACGAAGAGACACTGCCAACCAGAAGAAAGGGGCAACGCCGGCGCTACCGCCCTGTGCCGCTCTTCCCGCTGCATGAGATTACGGGTGGCGTGGTAACGTCCGAACGTCGCTATATGCCGGACCGGCGTGAGGCGGATATCTCCTTTGACGTGGCGGAGTTTTCCGTTTACATCAGGGAAATCCTCAAACGGCAACAACTGTAAATCTGCCGCTGCGAAACAGCGCAAAAGTCTGTTTCGGGCACCACGATCGAACACACCCAAACCAGCTTTGTCATTACGGGCGGGCACTCTTGCCGGATGAACCAGGAGCGGCGATCGGCTCCGCTTCGACGTCGTCACCGGCATATCGGTCGGCAGCATACTGGCCCCGATTTCCTTTCTGGGTCCGGAGTACGATGAAAAACTGAAGCAGATGGTGCAGAAAATCTGCCGCTGTCGTCGATCTGATTCCCCACCTCTTCTACCTGGCGCATACCCGCCAGTCCGAACGCACCATGGATATCCTGCTGTTGCAATCGTAGAGGCACCATTTCACGGTTCGCATCCCGGCTATCCCGGAGAACGAGGTCCTCAAGTCCTCCATGAATTTCTCCGGCCAGGAAATTACCGATCTGTTCCGGCTCGGCGCCTGGACGGGCGAGGACAGCAAGGCCTGGGGCACCTTGCCGGCCATCGACCTGCCCGCCTGCTGTACGCCGCCCGGGATGAGGAGGAATGACACCGGCGCCGCGGGTGGGCCAGGTGATGCGCGCTCCCGGGTATGGACTCTGCGAGATATGAGCTCTTTGCAATACCCAGGGCTCCTCGGGTTATTCTATAAATATCGCAGGATCGGTCTCTTGTGCCCATTACCGACCGACCGGATTCCCGCCCCGCTCCTGTGCTGTGCTGTGCTCCGCTGCGGTTTCCGGCTTGCGCCGCCGGCGCCGCTCATGAATACGCTGGCACACGACAAAGAATGACGGCACGAACAGTACCGCGATGCAGGTGGAGGCGAGCATGCCGCTGAAAACGGTGATGCCGATCGATTTGCGGCTCGAGGCGCCGGCGCCGGAGGCGAGCACCAGCGGCAGCACACCCAGGATGAACGCAAACGAGGTCATGAGAATGGGACGAAAGCGCAGCCGCGCCGCTTCGGTCGCCGCCGCCGCGAGGTTCATGCCTTGCTTTTCGTGCAGATCGCGGGCGTATTCGACGATGAGGATCGCGTTCTTGCTGGAAAGCGCGATCAGCAGCACGATGCCGATTTGAATATAGATATTGTTCGCGACGTGCAGCGCGCCCAACACGGAGACAGTACCCAGCAGCGCAAGAGGGACGGCGAAGATGACAGCGAGGGGCGTGAGCCAATTCTCGTACTGGCCGGCGAGTACCAGATAGACGAGCACCAGCGCGATGATGAAGATGATATAGGCCTGGCTGCCCACGAGCTGCTCCTGATAGGACATGCCGGTCCACTCGTAGCCCATACCGGACGGAAGCTTCCGATCGGCGATGTCTGCGAGTAGCGCTATGGCCTGCCCGGAGCTGAAAAATTGACCGGGCGTGCCGACGATGGCGGCGCTCGGGTGAAGGTTATACAGGCCGATGAGCGACGGTCCCGGCACGTAATGGATATCGGCGAGCGTCCCGATCGGGACCATGTCGCCGTTCCCGTTACGCACATAGAATCGGCTGACATCAACAGGCTCCAGCCGGTATTGATGGTCGGCCTGGACGTAGACCTGGAAGGTGCGGCCGAACTTGTTGAACTGATTGACGTAGGTCGATCCCAGATAGCCCTGCAGCGTGCTGAACACCTCGTTCACGTCAACGTCCAGCTGGCGCGCCTTGACGCGGTCCACCTCGACCATGAGCTGTGGCACGCCGGCGCTGAAGGTCGAGAGAATGTGCTGGATACCGGATTGCGTGGCGGCGTCCGCGGTGATCGCCTCCGTCACCCGTTGCAGCTTTACATAGTCCTTGCTGTTGTCGCGCAGCTCGACCTGCATCTGGAAGCCGCTGGAATTACCGATGCCCTGGATCGGCGGCGGGACGATCACGAAGGCAACGGCGTCGGAAATCCCCGAGACGGCGTTCTGAATATTTTCGAGGACGGGGCGCAGGCCCTCCTTGCTGCCGCGAACATCCCAGGGCTTAAACATGGCATAGATGACCCCCGCATTGGCCAGCGTGGCGGAGTTGTCGAGCACCGAGATGCCGCCGATGGAAATAGCGTGGTCGACGCCGGGTACCTGCATCACGGCCGCTTCGACCTGAGCCATCGCCTGGCGGGTGCGCTCCAGCGACGCGCCGTCCGGGAGCTTCACATTCACCAGCGCGTAGCCCTGATCCTCGATGGGGATGAAGGAGGTGGGCAGGCGCGCCAGGCCCCAGATGCCGATCGCGGCGAGGATCAGGGCCACCAGGGTCATGGCGGCGCTGCGTTGCACCATGCGGCCGATCAGGCGGCTGTAGGTGCGCTCCAGCGCGCCGTAGAGCGCATTGAATCCACGGTAGATGAAATTCTTTTTCCCGCGCACCGGGCGCATCCACAAAGCGCACTGCGTCGGCTTCAGCGTGAGCGCGTTGATCGCACTGATGAGCGCAGTGGCGGCGATGACCAGAGCGAACTGGCGGTACATCTCGCCGGTGATGCCGGGCAGGAACGCCGCCGGCAGGAACACCGACATGAGCACCAGGGTGATGCCGATGATCGGCCCGAACAGTTCGGACATCGCGGCGATGGCGGCCTGTTTCGGTGGTTTACCCTGTTCGATGTGGTGGGAACTGCCCTCGACGATGACGATGGCGTCATCCACGACGATGCCGATGGCCAGCACGATGGCGAAGAGGGTTAGGAGATTGACGCTGAAGCCGAGCGCCGCCATCGCCGCGAAGGCGCCGATGAGGGTGACCGGAACGGTGGTCGCCGGCACCAGCATGGCGCGCCAGTCCTGTACGAATACCAGGATGACGATGAGCACCAGAATCGCCGCCTCGAACAGCGTCATATAGACCTCGTGGATCGAGGCCCTGACGAACAGCGTGGTGTCGAAGGGGATCCCGTAGTCGAGCCCTTGCGGGAAATTGCCGGAAAGCTCCGCCATCTTGCCGGTGACCTCCCGGGCGACATCGAGCGCGTTGGCGCCTGGCAGCTGGAACACCGCAATGCCCGCCGCCTGTTTCGCGTCAAGGCGGAAAAACTGGCTGTAGGTCTGGGCGCCGAGTTCGGTGCGCGCCACGTCGCGCACCCGGGTGATGCGCGTGTTCGGCCCTTGTTGTGCGGTCTTCACGATGATGTCACCGAATTCCTCCGGGTCGGCGAGCCGGCCCGGCACATTGACGGTGATCTGGAAATCCTGATCGCGCGGGGCGGGCGGCGCTCCCACCTGACCTGCGGCGACCTGCTGGTTCTGGCCGCGGATGGCGTTGACGACGTCGGCCGGCGTCAGATTGCGAGCGGCGAGCTGGCCGGGATCGAGCCATATGCGCATGCTGTATTGCCCGGCCCCGAAGATGATGACATCGCCGACTCCGGGCAGCCGCGCGAGTTCGTCGCGCAGATTGATGGTGGCGTAGTTGGCGAGAAACAGGCTGTCGTAGCGCCCGTCCGGAGAACTCAGGGTGATGATCTGCAGAATGGCCGTCGATTTCTTGCGCGTGGTAACCCCCTGGGTCTGGACCGGATCCGGTAGTCCCGGCAGCGCCTGCGCCACGCGGTTTTGCACCAGCGTCTGGGCGAAATCGAGGTCCGTGCCGACATCGAAGCTGACATTGAGGGTGTAGGTTCCGTCGGCTGCGCTGGTGGATTGCATGTAGATCATGCCCTCGACGCCGTTCACCTGTTCCTCGATCGGCGTGGCGACGGTGTCGGCGATGATCTGCGCGCTGGCGCCTGGATAGCGGGTCTGCACCTGGACGATGGGTGGCGTGATTTCCGGATACTGCGACACGGGAAGGCGGTAAAGCGCCACCGCGCCGATCAGCACGATGATGATGGCAATCACGTTGGAGAGGACCGGACGCTCGATGAAGAATTTCGAAAACACCGACCTGACCCTATCGCGCCGCGGCAGAACCGGCTTCTGACCCCGCTGGCGCCGTGGCACTGGCAGGCAGCGGTTTTGTCGTGGTTGCGTCCGCGAGGGTCACCGTGACTTTCGTTCCCGGTGTCGCCCGCTGCAAACCTTCCACCACCACCCGGTCGCTTTTCGTCAACCCCTTGGAGATGACCCGCAGGCCATCCACCAGGGCGCCCGTCTCGACCACGCGTTGCTCCACCACGTCGTCGGCGTTGACGACCAGCAGGTAACTTCCCGTCTGATCCACACCGAGGGCGCGGTTGCTCACCAGAAGTGCCTGTTTGTTTTGTTCGACGGGCACGCGCACGCGGACAAACACGCCGGGAAGCAGCATGTGGTCGCTGTTGGGAAACACGGCGCGGACCTGCAGCGTACCGGTGGACGGGTCGAGCCCGGTATCGATGAAATCCAGCCGTCCCTCATGCGGATAACCCTTCTCCGTTTGCAGGCCCGCATAGACCGGCACGCGCCCGAGGTCGGCCGGGCCGGGGCCGCGCCGGCGTATCATGGCGTGGATGCGCAGGACGTCCGGTTCGTCCACGTTGAAGTAGACATCGATGGGTTCGATCTGCTCGATGGTGGCGAGCGTGGTGGGCGAGGGTGTGCCGACCAGATTTCCCGTGTCCACCAGATGGCGGCCGATGCGGCCCGTGAACGGCGCCGTGACCTTCGTGTAGCCCAGGTTGATTTTGGCGATGTCGAGATTCGCCCTGGCCTGATCGACGGCGGCGGCGGCGGAATTGCGATCCGCCAGCCATTTCTCGAGATTGGCCTGGGAACTGGCGCTTTGCTTGACGAGACGCAGCTGGCGGTCATATTCGGCGCTGTTGCGGGTCAATTGCGCCTGTTGTTGCGCGAGCGTCGCCTTCGCCAGTTTGACGTCTGCTTCATAAGTTTCCGGTTCGATCACGAACAGCAGGTCGCCCTGGTTGACGATGCTGCCGTCCCTGAAATTCACCGACTGCAGATAGCCGGGTACCCGCGCCACCAGATTCACGGAAGCCACCGCGCTCGCCGAACCGGTCAGTTCCAGGTAATCGGTCACGGGCCTGACAACCGGCCGGGCGACCTTCACCGGCGGAGGCGGCGGCGGTTCGTAGCTATTGCCCGCGTTCTCGCAAGCGGACAGACATAACAGGACAGCGACCGTCCCGGCGCGAAGGAATCGGCGGCCCTGAATCGGAATGAGTCGTTGTTTCATGGAACGGCGTCACCAGTCCGGTGTTCGGATGAACGCCCCGGGCGCTTGCGGCGGTGACGGCGCGCGGCTCTTGACCTCGAGCAGATCGCCCCAGTCGGTACGCTTGCGCATCTCGTCCCTGATCGACTCGGGCACGAAATCCCGGCCTTCGCGCATCTGCCAGCCCCCGCCCAGCGCCTGGAAAACCGAGATGAGGCTTTGCGGCACATTGCCGCGCGCGACGGTCAGCTGGTCCTGCTGGCGCAACTGGTCTTGTTCCGCGGTGAGCACGGTGGTGAAATCGGTGGCACCCTCCTTGTACTGGCTGACCGAGAGCGTGACGCTGCGCTTGGCCGCCGCCACGGCCTGTTCCAGGTAGCGCACCGTATCATCGGCCTTGACGAAGGTGATGAGCGCATCCTCGACTTCGCGCTGCGCCTGCAGCACCGTATTCCGGTAGGCCAGCACGGCGGCCTGGAACTGCGCGTCCTGGGCGCGAACCTGATTGGTGATCTGACCGTAATTGAAGAGATTCCACTGGAACGCCGGCCCGATGCTGGCCACGCGGTTGTCCCAGGTAAAGGCGTCGCCCAGACTCCGGTTCGCGATATCGGACGAAGCGAAGGCAAAGGTGCCGCCGAGAGAAAAGGCGGGATACAGATCCGCCTTGGTGGCGCCGATCAGCGCCGACTCCGCCGCCGCCACCTGTTCCGCCTGTCTCACGTCCGGACGCTGGCGCAGCAGATCGCGCGGGATTCCCGCGGCGACTTCGCGCGGTGCGGCGGGAATGGACCCGTTCGGCGAAAGTTCAGCGCCAAGCTGAGCGGGGGTGAGACCCAGAAGCGCCGCCAGCGCGTTCCTGTTCTGCGCCAGGCTCACTTCGAGCGGCGGAACCTGCGCCTGCGTCTCCGCCACTTGCGAGGTGGCCTGGGCGACGTCGCGTTCGCTGGTTTCGCCGTTTACGTATCGCGCCCGGGCGATCCTGAGATTCTCCTCCTGGACCGTGACATTCTCGCGTAGCACCCGGAGTCTCTCCTCTGTGGTGCGGATAGCGACGTAGGTGGTCGCCACTGTCGACGTCAGACTGACGAGCGCGGCGTCGTAGTTGCTGATCGACGCCAGGAAGTTCTCGTCCGCCGACTCGACGGCGCGGCGGAATTTACCCCAGAAATCGATTTCCCAGGTCGCGGTAAATCCATATTGCAGCGTGCGGTAGGAAAGATCGTCGATGCCAACCGCAGAGATATCGGCGTCGTTCGTGCCGCGGTTGTGGTACTGGTACTGCCCGAATCCCTGTTGCTGCTGCGGATACAGGCTGCCAATCGCCGCGCCCAGCTGCGCGCGCGCGCGCAGGACATTCACACCCGCCTGGTGCAATCCGGGGTTCTGCAGGTAGGCGAGATCAATCAGACGGTCGAGCGTCGGATCATCGAAATTCGTCCACCAGGTGGCGTCTTCGGGGCGAGCGGAACTGATGCGCGCGGTGTCTGTTGTCGACCAGGCGTCGGCAACGTTCGCATCGGGAGTGACGAAATCGGGGCCGACCATGCTACACCCCCCCAGCACGGCGGCAAGGGCAAGGGCACTGGTTCGCGTTGCCAGGCTTCGCCGCGACGGGATTCCCCTTGTATCGGCCACGCCGTTCCCCCTCGAACCGGTGGCGCCTTCTCGTGAGGCATTAATACTGCCCTTGACAAGCGCAGCGAACGAACTGTCCCTGACGACGGAATTCGCGCAAATCCGCCTGAAGTCTATCACTGACTCGTGCGAGAGGACAACGAAACGGTGCGCGGCCAGGGCTCGAGTGGCTGGTCCCGCACGAGGCCACGACAGAGAGGCAGGTTTCGACTTCGGCCTGGTCGGGTCACACCTGAATGGCCGCGTTGACGGGATTGCTGCAACGCGCGCGCATACAGAAAAAAACAGAGACGGTCTGAAATGCCCTCAGTTCAGGACGTTCATGAGGTGTGCCCAGGCCGTTTGCAGTTTCGCGGGAATGTCTTTCAGACGCGGGCGGCGAATGCTGCCACGCAGGTCTTTCACCTGCAGCACATTGGACGGTTTGTCCTTGGGAAACACGGCACTGTCGGAGAACAGGTGCAGACCCCGGACCGGAGTCTTGGGGAGAATCATTCTGACGGCTCCGATCTGTCGCTGGAGATAGGTATCGGGGTTGGGAAATTTGTAGCTGCGGTTGCGGATGGACTGGGTCCACTCATCGATGCGCGCACTGCCGTAGATCAAACCGTCATAACGTTTGACGCCAATCACCAGAATCGCATCGGCGGCGAGCACCAGGAAATCGATGCTGATTTCACCGCCCATCCCGTCCGGCAGGCGTACGTCGCGCAGCATCCGTGCACCCAGCCGTTTTGCCGCCCGGGTAATGTGGCGCCCTTCCCTCCAGTAGCGCAGGGAATCGCGAAACAGGTACAACAGAATCAGCACTATCGCCAGCAGCAACAGCCCGGTCAGCCGGCGCTGCTCACTGGCTGTAAGACTTGCCATCCAGGTCGGAATCATGTCCGTCATGACGGATACAAGGAAAGCGGAACTACACGGTGCGTTGTCTGCTCACACTGCGGCACATCCGGAGAATCCGCTCCCCTCCGGGTTGCCTTATCCGTCGATTCCATGTTCGATCCATTCGCGTATGCGGTTGGAATCCCCGAAGGGCGTCAGCTTTCCATAGGAGTTGAGCAGTACAATAACCAGCGGCCGGTTGGCTATTTTCGCCTGCATTGCCAGACAGCGGCCAGCCTCGTTGAGGTAGCCGGTTTTGCTCACTTGAATTGTCCAGGCATTATTTCTCAGCAGGCGGTTGGTATTGCTGTAACGCAGCGCCCCGCGTCCCTTGTAGGGATAGACGCTGATGGAGCGTGTGGTGGTCGCTTCGCGGATCAGCGGATAGGTCAGGCTGGCGCGCACCATTTTCTCCACATCACGGGCCGAGGCGGCATTACCGGGATCCAGACCGGCCGGGCCAGTGAAATGACTGCTCTGCATGCCGAGCGATCTGGCCTTGCGGTTCATGGCCTGGACAAACGACGCCTTGCCGCCGGGCCAGGTGCGGGCAAGCGCATTGGCGGCACGGTTTTCAGAGGCCATCAATGCCAGTCTCAGCAACTGCTCCCGGGGCAGGGTGGCTCCGTATTGCAAACGTGAGCCGGTCAGCTGGATGAGATCACGGTCCTCCTTGACGATCGTGATTCGCTCCTGCAGCGGCAGGGAACTGTCCAGGATCACCATGGCCGTCATCAGCTTGGTGATCGAGGCGATGGGCCGGGGTTCATCGACGCGCTTGGCATAGACTTCATTGCCGTCACGGTCGACAACCAGCGCGGCGGCCGAGCGGAGTTTGAGTTTTTTCGGATTCAGCGACGGCCAGAGACCGGGGCTTCCGGTAGTTTCGCGATGGGCATGTGCATTCGGCGCCAGAGTGGCGACCTGCAGGGGTTTTTCCTCCGCAATGGTCGTTACCATCGAGAGGGCGGTACACAGACAGCAAACAAGCTGGAGGGTTTTCATCGTTTAATGGTACCGGTAATCACTCAGGCCGGGCGTCTTGACCAGGTCAGGATCCAGACGCAGGACGCAACATCCTGCGGGGGTCGGTACGATCCGACTCCGTTTATGACGGCAGCCATGCCAAATATCTTGAGAATCGGTCCGGTTACGGTAGAACATCCGTTCCAGGCAGTCGCCCCCCTCTTTGAGTGAATCAGTCCTCGCTTGATAGGAGCGGATTCATGAGCTGGTACCCCTGCCCGCAACTCGAAGCATGGTCTGCAGTCGCAAGGCGTTCCGGGCCGCATACCCACGTTCATCATTGTCGAAGTAGCAGTAAACGGTACGATCCTGTGCCGCCCAGCAAACGAAGTCACCGGCCCAGCCGGACAGGCGCTCGTTATTGTAGCTGCCCCGGTAAGGGCCACCCGGACCGTGCAGGCGCACGTAAACCAGATCGCCGGTGATCTCCTTCGGTGAAAGAAAGCCGTCTAGCTCGTAGATACAGAATGCCGCCCTGTGCCTCGAGAGCAGCTCGCAGGTTTCCTCGTTCAGCCAGCTTCGGTCGCGGAACTCGAAAGCATAACGGAACTCCCCGCTCAGGACATTCAGAAAGGCGGTCAGCCGTTCCTTGTTGAACCGCCAGCGGGGCGGCAGTTGAAACAGGATCGGGCCGAGTTTGTCGCCTAGCATGCGAATCCGTCTCAGGAAACTGCTTGTGCCCTGCCCTGGATCCTTGAGTTTCTTCATGTGGGTAATGAAGCGACTGGCCTTGACTGAGAACAGAAAGTCCGCGGGCGTTATATCATGCCAGAGTGTCAACGTCTCTTCGGCAGGGAGGTGATAAAAGGATGTGTTGATCTCGGTCGTTCGGAAATGTCCGGCGTAATAGGCCAGCATCCGCTCGCCGTCCAGATGGCGGGGATAGAAGGGTCCCTTCCAGTGATCGTACGACCAGCCCGAGGTGCCTATATGGATTTGTTGTGTCATTTGCCGGGTACTGCTGTACACGCGCGAAACATGACGCCGGACTCCATACAAAATTCAGCTTGCCTTCAAAAGGTCATCTCGCAGATTCGAGATTTTTCCCGCAGGTGCACTGGCAGCTGCGTATGAAATACAGCGCAGGTAACTCCTAGTTCCGTCTCAACAATTTTCTCAGCTCATCCAGCCTGCGGGTGTTCAGCACGTCTCCAGCCTCGAGCCAGCCGCGGCGGGCCTGGCCGATGCCGAAGCGCATGTAATCAAGCTGTTCGATGCCGTGCGCATCGGTCGAGATCGCGACTTTCAGCCCCAGCTCCCTGGCCAGTTTACAGTAGGTGTCCGTAAGGTCCAGACGCACAGGTTGTGCATTGATCTCAAGGAAACAGCCCCGTTCCTTCGCTGCGACCATGACGGCTTGCAGATCGACGTTGTAGCCCTCGCGCCTGTTAATCAACCGGCCCGTGGGATGCGCCAGTATGTTGAAGCAGGGATTGTCCATCGCCCGGATAATGCGTTC
>JBAVKA010000153.1:0-6994 GCA_049688075.1 Gammaproteobacteria bacterium | reverse complement strand
ATCGCAGGGTGCGCCCGGCGAAAGGACGTACAGGAACCACAGAATGACGATTGAAGTCAAGGTGCCGCCGTTTCCCGAATCCATCAGTGATGGCGTGGTGGCCGGCTGGCACAAGCAGCCGGGCGAGCAAGTCTGCCGCGATGAAGCCCTGGTCGACATTGAAACGGACAAGGTCGTGCTGGAAGTGCCCGCACCCGAAGACGGCGTACTCGACAGGATCCTGCTGAACAACGGGGTGACGGTCGTCGCCGACCAGGTTCTCGGTCTGCTGCGACCGGCACAGGCCGCGGCGCAGGAACCGACGCCGCTCGAAGCCCGCGGCGCGCAGAAGTCGCCGCCACCTTCGCAAGCTCCGCAAATGACCGCTTCCATGGGTCCGGCGGCGCGCAAGCTCGTAGCCGACAACCGGCTCGATGCCGGGAACATCAGCGGCAGCGGCCGGGACGGGCGCATCACCAAGGCGGATGTGATCGATTTCCTTGACCGGCAGCCGGCCGAACCCGTGCCTGGAGTGTCCGCTGAGTCCATGGCACCGGCCGCTCCCGTGGCGCCTGAACCTCCGCGTCTGACGCCCGGCCTGCCCGACGAGATCGAGGATGATCGCCCGCAGAAGCGTGTGCCCATGACGCGTCTGCGCGCGCGCATCGCCGAGCGGCTGCTGCATGCGAGCCAGACCACGGCGATGCTGACCACCTTCAACGAGCTTAATATGCAGCCGGTCATGGACCTGCGTGCCCGGCACCGGGACGAATTCGAGCAGCGCCACGGCGTGCGCCTGGGTTTCATGTCGTTTTTCGTGCGCGCTTCTGCAGAGGCGCTCAAGCATCATCCGGACATCAACGCCTCGATCGACGGCAAGGAGATCGTCTACCATGGTTTCTGCGACATCGGCATCGCCATCAGCAGCGAGCGCGGGCTGGTCGTGCCGATCCTGCGCAACGCCGAATACCTGAGTCTGGCCGAGGTCGAAAGCCGCATTCTTGATTTTTCCAGCAAGGCACGTGACGGCAAGCTCGCAATCGAGGACCTCACCGGCGGGACCTTCACCATCACCAACGGCGGTGTCTTCGGCTCGATGCTGTCCACGCCGATTCTCAATCCGCCGCAAAGCGCCATCCTCGGCATGCATGCCATCCAGCAACGGGCGGTAGTGGAGGCGGGCCAGATCGTCATCCGGCCAATCATGTACCTGGCGCTGAGCTATGATCACCGCCTCGTGGACGGCAAGAGCGCCGTGACGTTTCTCAAGACTATCAAGGAACTGCTGGAAGATCCGGCCAGCATGCTGCTGGATCTCTGAACGGGGCAAGTACACTGGAAACCAACTATGACGTGATCGTGATCGGCGCGGGACCGGCCGGCTATGTGGCCGCGATCCGTTGCGCGCAGCTCGGCATGAAGACCGCCTGCGTCGATGCGTGGCTGGACCACGGCGGCGTGCCGGCCCTGGGGGGCACTTGTCTCAACGCGGGCTGCATTCCCTCCAAGGCCCTGCTGGAGAGTTCCGAACTCTATGCGCGGGTGCGCGAGGCCGCCCCCAGTCACGGGATCGTCACCAACGATGTATCGCTCGACGTCAAGGCGATGATGACGCGCAAGGAAGGAGTCGTCCATGATCTCACCGAGGGCATTGCCACCCTGTTCCGCTCGAACGCCATCGACTGGATTCAGGGCCACGGTCAGCTGTTGCCGGAGCGAAAGGTGCACGTCACCCTGCATGGCGGGGACCAGCACATGCTGGCCGCCGGGCAGGTCATTCTGGCCACCGGTTCGCAGCCGGTCGCCATCGATGCGGCACCGCTGATCGAGGACCGCATCGTGGATTCCTCCGGGGCCCTGGAGTGGAACAGCGTGCCGCAACGTCTCGCCATCATCGGCGCCGGTGTCATTGGCCTGGAGCTGGGAAGTGTCTGGAGCCGACTGGGCGCCGAGGTGATACTGCTGGAGGCGCAGCCGGTGTTTCTTTCCATGGTCGACCAGCAGGTGGCCAGATCGGCCCTCGGCCTGTTCCGCAAACAGGGTCTTGACATCAGGCTCGGCGCGCTGGTGAAGTCCACTCAAACCGGTGACGAGGACGTCGCGATCGAGTACCAGGACGCGGACGGTATGCACACCCTGAGCGTGGATCGCCTGGTCGTCGCGGTGGGACGGACCCCCTGCACGCAGGGACTCGCGAGCGCGGAGGCCGGACTGCTGTTCGATGAGGGTGGATTCATCCATGTCGACGAGCACTGCGCCACCAACCTGCCCGGTGTCTACGCCATCGGCGATGCGGTGCGCGGTCCCATGCTGGCGCACAAGGGCTCGGAGGAAGGCATCGTCGTCGCCGAGCGCATCGCCGGCCAGTCCACGGAAGTTCATTACGAGCGCATCGCCTCGGTGATCTATACCCAGCCCGAGATCGCCTGGGTGGGCAAGACCGAAGAGGCGCTGAAGCAGGCTGGCGTCGATTACCGCTGCGGCGTGTTTCCGTTTCTGGCCAGCGGGCGCGCGCGCGCCATGCACGAGACCGACGGCCTGGTGAAAGTGCTCGGCGACGCCGCGACGGATCGCGTGCTGGGTGTCCACATCATGGGCAGCCACGCCTCCGAGCTGATCGGCCAGGCGGTGATGGCCATGGAGTTCGACGCGAGCAGTGAAGACATCGCGCGCACCGTGTTCGCCCACCCGACCCTGTCCGAGTCGCTGCACGAAGCCGCGCTCGCCGTCGACAAGCGCGCTCTGCACCTGCTCAAACCTCGCAAGCCTTAGAAAGAAAAAAATTCACCGCAGAGACGCAGAGTTCTGCAAAGGAATTCTTTAATGTAAAACAATTAAACACTCCGCGTTCTTTGCGTCTCTGCGGTGAATAGGGTGTTTATGGATGGCACGCCGTCCTGGCGGTTCCATGCTATAGCGGGTAGCTCTGGTGCAGCCGCGGCATCTCTACGCGGGTATCGGTGAGCAGTCCCGCGAAGGTGGTCATGCTGTTTGGTTCGCCGTGCACCAGGTAAGTGGTCGCGGGATTACCGGTGTGGCGGTGCCAGGCAAGCAGTTCCGTCTGACCCGCATGAGCAGAGAAACCGCCGATGGTGTGGATTCGTGCGTTGACCCGAAATTCATCGCCGAAGATGCGCACTGTCTTCGCACCATCCACGATACGCCGGGCGAGCGTGCCCTCGGCTGCATAGCCGACGAACACGATGCTGCAGTCCTTGCGATGCAGGTTGTGCTTGAGGTGGTGGCGCACCCGCCCGCCGGTGCACATGCCCGAACCCGCCATGATCACGGCGCCGCCCGCAATCCGGTTGATGGCCATGGATTCGGCGGTTTCCCGGGTGAAACGCAGCTCGGGCAGCTGGAACGGATCACGCCTGGATCTAAACAGCTCGCAGGTTTCCTCGTCGTAACACTCCGGATGCCGCCGGAAGATCTGCGTGGCGGAGATGGCCATGGGAGAATCAAGAAACACCGGCATGGAAGCGGGCAGTTTGCGCTGCTCCACGCCTTCGCGCAGGTAGAACAGGATTTCCTGGGCGCGCTCCAGCGCGAAGGTCGGGATCACCACATTGCCGCCGCGGCGCAGCGTCTCATTGATGGCCGTGTAGAGTTCCTCGATGGAGGGGCTGAGCTGCTTGTGCTGGCGATCGCCGTAGGTGGTTTCCATGACGACGACATCCGCCTGCGGAGGCGGGGTCGGGTCGCGCAGGATGGGGCGGTCGCCGAGGCCCAGGTCGCCCGAAAACAGCACCCTGCGGTGTTCGCCACCATCTTCCAGTTCGAGCAGCACGCTGGCCGAGCCGAGGATGTGCCCGGCGTCGATGAAGGTGGCCCGGATGCCGGGGGCGAGCGAAAGGGCCTGCCCGTAGGTCGCGGTGCGGCCGAAATATTCGAGCGCGTTCAGCGCATCCAGCACGGTATACAGCGGAACTGCGGCGTTGTGTTGCCGCCCGCGCCGGCTGGCGCGGCGGTTGCGGTAGCGGGCCTCTTCCTCGTTGAGGTTGGCCGAGTCGAGCATCACCAGCCGCGCGAGTTCGCGGCTCGCGGCGGTAGTGATGATCTCGCCCTGAAAGCCGCGGCTCGAGAGCAGGGGAATGCGCCCGCAGTGGTCCAGATGGGCATGGGTCAGCAGCAGGTAGTCGATGGCGGCCGGATCGAAGCCGAAGGCATTGGCGTTTTCCTCGTCCAGTTCGCGTCCGCCCTGGTAGAGTCCGCAGTCGATGAGGATGCGCTTGCCGGCGCATTCGATGAAATGGCAGGAACCGGTGACGCCCTGGTCGGCGCCATGAAACGCGATCTTCATCGGTTTGTTCTCTGGTCAGGAAACAGCGGTTCTTCGCATTTACGGTACCAGTCCAGGATACCGGCCCAGACCTCTGCGGCCGTTTCGGCAAACCAGAAAATTTCCAGGTCTTCCTCGTCGATGACGCCCTCGTCCCGGAGAAAATCGAAATTGAGGGCGCGTTTCCAGAAGGCGCGGCCGATGAGCACCACCGGAACCGGCCGGATGGTGCGGGTCTGGATCAGGGTCAGGGTTTCGAACAGTTCATCCAGCGTGCCGAAGCCTCCCGGAAACACGACCAGCGCCCGTGCGCGGTGCAGGAAGTGCATTTTGCGCAGGGCGAAGTAGCGGAAGCGGAAGCACAGCTCGGGTGTGATATAGGGGTTGGGAAACTGCTCGTGCGGCAGGTCGATGTTCAGGCCGATTGTCTTGGCGCCGGCCTCGAAGGCACCGCGGCTGGCTCCCTCCATCATGCCGGGGCCGCCGCCCGTCATTACCACCAGCCGGCAGTCCTGAGGGCCGTTGCCGGATTCGCCGACCAGTCGGCCGAATTCCCGCGCCACGCTGTAGTAGCGACTGTTGTCGAGAATGCGCCGCGCCAGCGCCAGCTTGCGCTGCAGCTGCCGGTCCTCCGGATGCTCCTGCAACCGCTTCTCCAGGCTGCTTAGACGTTGCCCGGCGGTCGCCGGCTCGACGATGCGGGTGCTGCCGAACACCACGATGGTGTGCCCGACCTGTTCCTGCTGCATCAGCAATTCCGGCTTCAGGTAATCGAGCTGCAGGCGCAGTCCGCGTACCTCATCGCGCTCGAGAAAGTCTGTGTCCTTGTCGGCACGCCTGAAGCTCGGCGCCTCGAGCAGCGTCTGGATCCGCGCCGGCGCTCCGGGATCCTCCTTGCCGGGTTTGGGGTGGAACTGGGGCAGCGGTTCGCGGCGGTGCTCGGGATGTGGCGGCCGGGGCACGCCGGTCGGATCGGAATCGTGTGGGTCTGTCATTCGCTTACGCCTTTCAGTGTGCTCGATGTTCAAGACAGCTCAAAGCATACCCGGAAACGGCCAGCTTGCCCTTGCCCGGATTTACCTGGTGCTGTCCATGAAAACCATTTTCAACGCAAAGACGCAAAGAACGCAAAGCTCTTGTGTGTTTTTGTAAACAAGTTTCTTTGCGTCTTTGCGTTGAGTTAATTTCTTTATGGATGCAGACTGCTTGAATGATGCGGAAGCTCTAATACATGCGGTGGCGGAACAACCAGCCGGCGAGGGTGAGGCTGGTTAGGCCGATCACCGCCATGGGCCAGTACTGGTGGATGAGCAGCGCGTAGGAACCGCCTTCGAGAAACACGCTGCGCAGTACGATCATGAAATAGCGCAGTGGATCGAGGTAGGTCAGCAGCTGCACCGCTTGCGGCATGTTCTCGATCGGGGTGGCGAAGCCGGACAGGATCACCGCAGGGACCAGGAACAGGAAGGCGCCGAGCAGCCCCTGCTGCTGGGTGATGGCGAGCGAGGATATCATCAGCCCGACGCCGATGGCGGAGAGCAGGAAGAGGCCAAGCCCCACGTAGAGCGCCCCCACGCTGCCGCGCAGCGGGATGTCGAACCAGTACATGGCGACCAGGATGATCAGCGAACCCTCGATCAGCCCGATCAACAAGCCCGGCAGCGACTTTCCGATCAGGATTTCCACCGGCCGCAGAGGGGTGACCAGCAGCTGGTCGAAGGTTCCTGCCTCGCGCTCGCGCGCCACCGACAGGGCGGTGACCACCAGGGTGACGACCAGCGTCAGCAGTCCCACGATGCCGGGTATGATGAACCAGCGCGAGGCGAGCGTCGGGTTGAACCAGGCGCGCATCACCAGCTGCGCCGGAGCCGCCATTCCCCCGTGGCGCGCGGCCCAGGCGTCGTTGAAGTCGATGACGATGGTGCGGGCATAGTTGAGCGCCAGCATCGCGGTGTTGGAGTTGCGCCCGTCCAGGATGACTTGCGCGGAAGCGCTGTCGCCGCGGGCGAGGTCGGAGCTGAAACGCGGACCGAGGTGCAGCACCATCAGCGCCCACCGTTCATCGATCAGCGGGGCGATCTCCGCATCGTGATCCGGCGTGGCGATGACGTGGAAATGCGGCGAACCCACGAAGCGGCTTATGAACTCCCGTGAGGCGGCCCCGCCGTCCTCGTTGTAGACCGCCAGGGGAATGTCGTTCAGGTCGAAGGTCGCTGCATAGCCGAAGATCATCAGCTGGATGATGGGCGGGCCGATCAGCACGAAACGGCTGCGCTTGTCCCGCAGTACGGCCAGCAGTTCCTTGATGGTGAGGGCGATGATGCGCGCGAACATTCAGCCTGCTGCCTTCAATCCAGCCGCTTGCTGGCGCGGCGGCGCACCAGGGTGAAAAACACCGCGGCCATCAGCGCCAGGGCGCCTGCATTGGGCAGCAGCACCGGCCAGATGTCGCCCGCCAGAAACAGGGTCTGCACGATGGCGACGAAGTAGCGTGCCGGCACCAGGTGGGTGATGAACTGAATCGGGGCCGGCATGGAGCCGATATCGAAAATGAAGCCGGAGAGGATGAAGGCCGGCAGGAAGGTCACGATGATGGCGATCTGGCCGGCCACGAACTGGTTCTTCGCCACGATGGAGATAAGCAGGCCCATGCCGAGCGCGACCAGCATGAACAGGGCGGAGGCGATGAGCAGCAGCAGGAAGGAGCCGCGCAGCGGCACCTCGAACTGCCAG
>JBAVKA010000152.1:0-1999 GCA_049688075.1 Gammaproteobacteria bacterium | reverse complement strand
TTAAATATGAAAAACCCGTAGAGCTGCAGCTTGAAGTTGCTGCACTGAGTTTAACCTGCGCCGCTTGACCGTTTTTCAATTAAAATTTTTCTCTGCGTTCTTTCGGCAATTGCTCCTTGCATCGCCTAGAGCGCCTGCTTTTGGTGCTCTAACTCCTGCATGACCCAGGTCAGCCTCTCGACCGGTTCCCGGTCTCACCTTCTCCCTGCAGTCGTGCGTCACTGCGATGAAATCTGTTTTTCCGTGTTCATCCATGGATTCCATGGCCATCATATTTTTGCGGCCAAAAGAAAAGGCCCCGCCTGTTGAGGCGGGGCCTTTAGGGTTACTGCGTTGACGCCGGGTGACGGCGGGTTTACATCATGCCACCCATACCACCCATGCCACCCATGCCGCCCATATCAGGGGCGCCATGGCCATGCTCGTCCTTCGGATGCTCGGCAACCATCGCCTCGGTGGTGATGATCAGGCCGGCCACGGAAGCCGCATTCTGCAGGGCGAAACGCGTCACCTTGGTGGGATCGAGGATACCCATCTCGATCATGTCGCCATACTCGCCGGTTGCGGCGTTATAGCCGTAGTTGCCCGTCTTGCCGGCAACGGCGTTCAGGATCACCGCGGCATCTTCACCGGCATTGGTGCAAATCTGGCGCAGTGGCTCTTCCATGGCGCGCAGGGCGATCTGGATACCCATGTCCTGGTCCGGATTGCTGCCCTTGAGGTTACCGATCTTCGACTTGGCACGAATAAGCGCCACACCGCCACCGGGAACCACGCCTTCCTCCACAGCCGCGCGGGTGGAATGCAGGGCATCCTCGACACGCGCCTTCTTCTCCTTCATCTCGACTTCGGTCGCGGCACCCACCTTGATCACGGCAACACCGCCGGCCAGCTTGGCCATGCGTTCCTGCAGCTTTTCCTTGTCGTAATCGGAAGAGGAGTCCTCGATCTGGGCACGGATCTGCTGCACGCGGGCCTCGATGTCCTTCTTGCCTCCGGCGCCGTCGATGATGGTGGTGTTTTCCTTGGTGATCACGACACGCTTGGCGTTGCCCAGATCATTCAGGGAGGCTTTTTCCAGCGACAGACCGACTTCCTCGGAAATCACCTGGCCACCGGTCAGAATGGCGATATCCTGCAGCATGGCCTTGCGGCGGTCACCGAAACCGGGCGCCTTGACGGCGCACACCTTGACGATGCCGCGGATACTGTTGACCACCAGGGTAGCCAGTGCCTCGCCTTCCACATCCTCGGCGACGATCACCAGCGGCTTGCCGGACTTGGCGACGGCTTCCAGCACCGGCAGCATGTCGCGGATACTGGAGATCTTCTTGTCGTGGATCAGGATGTAGGGGTCCTCGATCTCGGCCGACATGTTCTCCTGGTTGTTGATGAAGTAGGGAGACAGATAACCGCGGTCGAACTGCATGCCTTCCACGACATCCAGTTCATTCTCCAGAGAAGAGCCCTCTTCGACCGTAATGACGCCTTCCTTGCCCACCTTGTCCATGGCATCGGCGATGATTTCGCCGATCGAGTCGTCGGAGTTGGCGGAAATGGTGCCGACCTGGGCGATGGCCTTGCTGTCCGCGCAGGGGGCGGAAAGATCCTGCAGCCTGGCAACGACTTCGATCACGGCCTTGTCGATACCGCGCTTCAGATCCATCGGGTTCATGCCGGCGGCGACGGACTTCATGCCCTCGCGCACCATGGCCTGGGCCAGCACGGTGGCGGTCGTGGTACCGTCACCGGCGACATCGGAGGTCTTGGAAGCCACTTCCTTGACCATCTGGGCGCCCATATTCTCGAACTTGTCTTCCAGTTCAATTTCCTTGGCGACGGACACGCCGTCCTTGGTCACCGTCGGGGCGCCAAAAGCCTTGTCCAGCACCACATTGCGGCCTTTCGGGCCCAGGGTAATCTTTACTGCGTTTGCCAGGATGTTTATACCGGCCACCATGCGATGGCGTGCATCATCACCAAATTTGACATCTTTTGC
>JBAVKA010000151.1:0-7209 GCA_049688075.1 Gammaproteobacteria bacterium | reverse complement strand
CGAATCTGGGTCTTGTCCAGCCAGTCCTGGTAGGGGTAACGTCCGGCAAGCCCGGCTTTCAGTTCGCCGTCGTCGATGATGCGACCCTGCTCCAGGTCGATAAGAAACATCTTGCCGGGTTGCAGGCGCCATTTCTTGACGATTCGCTCCTGTGGTATATCGAGCACACCCATTTCCGAGGCCATCACCACCAGGTCGTCGTCGGTGATGAGGTAACGGGCCGGGCGCAGGCCGTTGCGATCCAGGGTCGCGCCTATCTGGCGCCCGTCGGTGAAGGCAACTGCCGCCGGGCCGTCCCATGGCTCCATGAGCGCGGCATGGTATTCGTAGAAGGCGCGTCGTTTCTCATCCATCAGTGGGTTGCCGGCCCAGGCTTCCGGGATCAGCATCATCATGGCGTGTGAGAGCGAGTAGCCGCCGGAAACCAGCAGTTCCAGTGCGTTGTCGAAGCAGGCCGAATCCGATTGCCCCTCGGCGATCAATGGCCAGAGCTTGTGCAGGTCGTCTCCGAACAGTTTCGAACGCAGGGAATGGCGGCGCGCGTGCATCCAGTTGATGTTGCCGCGCAGGGTGTTGATCTCGCCGTTGTGCGCGATCATGCGGAACGGATGCGCCAAATCCCAGGAGGGGAAGGTATTGGTCGAGAAACGCTGGTGCACCAGGGCCAGCGCCGAGGTCATGCTTTCATCGCGCAGGTCAGGATAGTAGTGGTCTACCTGGTTGGCCAGCAACATGCCCTTGTAACACAGGGTGCGGGATGACAGAGAGGGCACATAAAAGCATTCCCTGTCCTCGAGACCCGAGTCACGAACCTCGTTTTCCACCTGTTTGCGAATCACGAAGAGCTTGCGTTCAAAATCATCGCCCGCGACGGTGTTCGCGCCACGGCCGATGAAGACCTGTCGCACGAACGGTTCGACCTCTCTGACGCTTTCACCCAGGCCGCTGTTGATGGTAGGGACATCTCGCCAGCCAAGCAGGGTCTGGCTTTCGGCGTTGATATAGCGGGTGATTATTTCCTCGCACTGCCAGCGTGTGGCCACGTTGTGTGGCAGGAACAGCATGCCGACTCCGTAGTCTCCTTCGGCGGGCAGCGATATCCCCAAAGCCGTACACTCCTTACGCAGGAACGCATCCGGAACCTGCATCAGGATGCCAGCGCCATCACCGGCCAGCGGATCCGCGCCAACCGCGCCTCGATGGGTCAGATTCACCAGTATTCGCAGGCCGTGGTCGATGATGGCGTGACTTTTCTTACCCTTGACATTGGCGATGAACCCGACGCCACAGGCATCATGCTCGTGTGCGGGGTCGTAGAGCCCTTGTCGGGGTGGCAACATGCCGTGCTTCATTGGCAATACCCTGTGGTTGTGCGCTTCCCGCTAGTCGCAGATGCGCGAGATCGCTGCGAAGAAAGTCGCTATTACAATGCGTTACGATTCAAATCCGGTATTGGCCTGCGGACGGCGGCAGCGCATCAAGCAGCGGCCAAAAGGCCAAGTAGTATAGCGCCGCATGACCTGGTGTTCAATTTACGGTCTCCGGTTTTTCCTTAGTCTTAACAGGTATTTGCAATGCCGACTTGCGGGTAGGTCAGGTTTGCGACTGCATGAAGACGACACGATAGCCGCGTTTGAGCTGTTCATCGCGGACCCGGATCAGGGCCGCTTCTGCTTCCTCTCGATCCGCATAGTGCTCGCGCAGTACGCGCCCCCGGGAACCCTGATATCCCCACTCCCGTATCAGCGTCCAGCCTTCGAGTAGGTCCTCCTGCAGATGCAGGTGATAGTAGCGCGGCGGATGCTCACCCTGAGGTGGAATTTGCATGTAGATACGCACTGGAAGTCGCCGATCGGAAATGACGTGTTAGGAAGCTGTGCCGCAGACAATATCGGATAGTTTGTCATTCAAAATCATACATATACTTCGGTAAACCGGGGCTCGGGTGGTTATGGGTAGAGAATGACGTGTCATCTTTCAGGATCGGCGTTTCATCTGGCCATGTCCGGATACGGGAAACGATAACTATATGCCGGGATTGAAGGTGCGTTCGTATTCCGCGATCGCGTAACGGTCCGTCATGCCGGCGATATAGTCTGCAACGACCCGCGCCCGCCCGTCCTTTCCATGTTGCTCCTCCTTCATGGCCGCCTGCTGCTGAACATCCGACGGTAGCAGGCGCGGGTCATCAAGAAAGGCTGTGAACAGGGCGGTTATGGTTCGCGCCGCTTTTGCCGTCATGCGATGTACCCGGTAGTGGCGGTAGAGCCGGGTGCGCAGGAACCGTTTAAGTTCCAGATTCTGTTCGCGCATTCCGTCGCTGAAGGCAATCAGCGGCTCGCCCTGCGTGCGTACCGCGTCGATGTCGGCGGGTGCTGCCTCCTCGAGGTGGCGGGTGCTGGTTTCAATCAGATCAACCACCTGGCGGTTGATGATGCGCCGCACCACCTCGTGAACGGTGCGACGCGGGGACAATGCCGGGTAAAACATGCGCACCTCCCCATATTGTTCACGGAACAGCGCGACCTCGCTCAGTTCCTCTACCGTGATGAGTCCGGAACGCAACCCATCATCTACATCATGACTGTTATAGGCGATTTCATCAGCCAGGTTGGTCAACTGGGCTTCCAGCGATGGTTGTCCCTTTTCCAGAAATCGGCGCCCCAGTTCGCCCAGGGTTTCGGCATTTCTGCGCGAACAGTGTTTGAGGATCCCTTCGCGGCTTTCGAAGGTCAGGTTCAGGCCGGGGAACGCAGCATACCGCTCTTCCAGTTCATCGACCACACGCAGGGATTGCAGGTTGTGTTCAAAACCGCCGAAGTCCTGCATGCAGGCATTCAGCGCATCCTGGCCTGCATGGCCGAACGGTGTGTGTCCAAGGTCGTGGGCAAGGGCGATGCTTTCGGTGAGGTCTTCATTCAGTCGGAGCGCGCGCGCAATCGAGCGGGCGATCTGGGCAACCTCGATGGAATGCGTCAACCGGGTGCGGAACAGGTCACCTTCATGATTGACGAATACCTGGGTTTTATATTCCAGACGGCGAAAGGCGGCGGAGTGAATGATACGATCGCGGTCACGCTGGTACTCGCTGCGATAGGCCGGTGCGGGTTCGGCATGACGGCGTCCTTTGCTGCATGCGCCCGAGGCGGCGTAGGGCGCAAGCGCCGCGTCGCGGAATGTGAGGGGATTGCTACTCATAGAGCTCAGGCGGCGCGGGTTAATGTTTCGCGTAACAGAGCGGCGCTGAAATCACTAGTTATCACGGCGCTGCCAATCTCCTTTAGCAGGACGAGCCGTAATCCGCCGTCCACTACCTTCTTGTCGATGGCCATAAGTTCCATGAACTGTGTCTCCTCCATTTCCTCCGGTGGAGACGTAGGCAGACCTGCGCGTCGCAGCAAGTACTCGATACGACCAACATCCGAACGCGCTAACCACTGATGTCGCGCTGACAGATCGGCCGCCATCAGCATGCCGGCGGCTATGGCCTCGCCATGCAGCCAGTTGCCATAGCCGGTTCCGGTTTCGATGGCGTGTCCGAAGGTATGGCCGAGGTTGAGCAGGGCGCGCCGGCCGCTTTCACGTTCATCTTTGGCGACAATTTCCGCTTTAATCGTGCAGGAGCGCTCTATGGCATATGCGAGCGATGGTTTGTCCCGCGCAATCAGTCGCTCGATGTTCTGTTCGAGCCAGATAAAGAAACCGGCATCATGGATCAGACCGTATTTGATGACTTCGGCCAGTCCGGCGGCCAGCTGCCGTTGATCCAGGGTATCCAGCGTGTCGGTATCTATCACGACACAGCCGGGTTGATGGAAGGCCCCGATCATGTTTTTCCCCAATGGATGGTTGACTCCCGTTTTGCCGCCCACCGATGAATCGACCTGCGCGAGAAGGGTGGTCGGTATCTGCAAAAAGGCCACGCCCCGCTGATAACAGGCGGCGGCAAAGCCGGTCATATCGCCGATGACCCCGCCACCCAGGGCGACGAGCGTGCAGTGTCGGTTGAAACGGTGCTCGAGAAGACCGGTAAAGACGGAGTCCAGTGTCTCGATCGTCTTGTACTGCTCCCCGTCGGGAAGAATGGCGGAGGCACGGTCATAGCCGACCAGCAGCTCCATGATGCTGTCCAAATAGAGCGGAGCGATGGTTTCATTGGTGACCACCATAACCTGCTTGCCGCTGATATGTTTGGTAATCAGTTCCGGTTTCCGCAGCAATCCCTGCCCGATGTGAATAGGATAGCTGCGTACACCGAGATTGACTGTCAGTGTTGTCATTTGCCTGATTGTTACGCCTGAATTAATAATGCAGCCTATAGGATATATGGATACGCTAGGCAAAAAAACTGAATAATAAATCGCTTATCTCAGTTTGAGCTTGCGTATGATCTGATTGACGACCGCCATGACGCGTTTGCCGTCCGTGTCGATCACCAGGTCCGCAATCTCGCGGTACAGGGGGTCTCGCAGCTGCATGAGATCATCCAGACGCTGGCGCGGATTATCCGTTTGCAGCAGCGGTCGATTGCGGTCATGTTTTGTGCGGGCGAGTTGCTGGTTGACGGAGGCGTGCAGGTAGATCACCAGGCCGCGTTCCGCCAGGTGTTTGCGGTTATCTGCATCCAGAATGGCGCCGCCACCGGTGGCGAGGACGATATCTGGCAGGGAGGTCAGTTCATCGATGACGAGCCGTTCCCGCTTGCGGAATCCCTGCTCGCCTTCCAGCTCGAAAATCAGCGGGATATCAACACCGGTACGTTTCTCGATTTCACGATCGCTGTCATAAAAGGTTATTCTGAGCTGTCTTGACAGCTGACGACCAATGGTGGATTTTCCGGCCCCCATGGGGCCTGTCAGAAACAAACTGCCCGGCGTTTTCATGCCGGGCAGGTATGCCAGAAAGTGTGCTCGCTGGCAAGCGCCAGGAGCGCCCGGTGATCAGAGGCGGAAATTTTCCTTGACGATCTTCGGGGTGATGAAGATAAGCAGTTCGGACTTGTCGTCGGATTTCCGGGTTGTCTTGAACAGCCAGTCGACCATCGGCAGTTCCCCGAAGAACGGTACCCGGTCCACCTCGTCCAGCCTTTCCCGTTCGTAGATACCGCCGAGCACCAGGGTTTCACCATTGTCCACCAGTACCTGAGTGCCCACTTCCTTTGTATCAATACTGGGGACCCCGTTGAAGACGCGGCCCACGCTGTCCTTGTTGACGTTGAGGTCCATTATGATACGGTCATCCGGCGTGATTTGCGGCGTGACTGTCAGGCTGAGGACCGCCTTCTTGAATGACGTACTGGTTGCTCCGCTGGATGAGGCTTCCTGATAGGGTATTTCGGTACCCGCTTCGATGTAGGCCTCCTTCTGGTTCGAGGTCAGTACCCGTGGACTGGAAACCACTTCCCCTTGTCCTTCCGCCTCCATGGCATTGAGCTCCAGCTGCAGCAGGTGGCTGCCCAGCTTGCCGACGGCCAGGCCGATGGAACCTGTCGGGTTGGTAACCCCAAGATCGGTGATAAGTCCGGTGATACTGCTGCCAGCCGGCACCTCGAAGGGTGTTACAGGGTTCGTAATAAGGTCGCCGGGCTGTTTGCCGCCAATGACCAGGACGTGATCATCATTGTAATCAACTTGCTTGCTGTAGCCGAATTTCACGCCCAGATCCCTGGCGAAGTTGTTGTTGGCAATCACGATGCGTGATTCGATCAGCACCTGCCTGACGGGGATATCGAGTTTCGCTACCAGTTTGCGAATATCCGCGAGCTTGGCGGCGGTATCCTGAACCAGCAGGGTGTTAGTTCGTGCATCGATCGTTGCCGTGCCGCGGTCGGAGAGCAGCGAGGTATCGGAGCTCTTCAGCAGCTTGGCGATATCGGCGGCCTTGGCATAGTTAACCTGTATGAATTCAGAGTAGAGTGGTTCAAGTTGCTTGATCTGCTTCTGGGACTCGAGCTCGAGTTTTTCCCGGGCGGCAATTTCCTCGCTGGGAGCAATCAGCATGACATTGCCGGTTTGACGCATCGCGAGACCCTTGGTTTTCAGGATCAGGTCCAGGGCCTGGTCCCAGGGGACATTCTTGAGACGCAGAGTCAGACTGCCTTTGACCGTGTCACTGACCACGATGTTGATTCCGGTGAAATCCGCGATGAGCTGCAGAACGGAGCGCACTTCGATGTCCTGGAAATTCAGGGACAGGCGCTCTCCCTTGAAGCCAAACTCATCCTTCTTGCGCTCTTCAACCTCTTCCTTGGTGATCGCCTTGACTTCAATGGTGAATTCGTCATTGGACTGATAGGCGAGGTAGTCATATTCACCCATCGGCGTGATAACCATGTGTACATTATCGCCCTTGGTGAAGGTGTCGATAGTCTTTACAGGCGTGGCAAAATCCAGCACGTCCAGACGTCGTGCCAATTCGCCAGGCAGTATGGCGCGATAGAAGTCAACGACCACATTACCGCCTTCCTGCTGAATATCCACCGGAATGGAGGGATCGGAGAGACTTACGATAACGCGCCCCTCACCATGCTCGCCGCGCCGAAAGTCGACATTCTCAATCTGGGGTAGGGCACCGCCCTTGGCAGTGGTAACTGCAGCGCTTGCGACGCTTTCTTCCTTGCCACCGCCCTGTATGGTTAGTACGACCTTGTTGCCTTCGGTATGTGCTTCGTACGGAACCATCTCAACCAGGTTGAACACGACGCGGGTACGCCCCTGTGCCTCGATGGCGGTCATGCTGTCTGCCATACCGATGCCGATACTCTGGGTGCGTTGGGCGAGTTCATTCTTTGTGGCTGGAAAATCCAGCGCGATGCGCGCCGGATTGTCGATGGTGAAGCTCAACGGCGATGTCGCAGTATTGCTCAAGGTCAGGATGATCTGAGCCTTGTTTCCCGGAAGACCGGCAAATTCGACTGATTTCAGCGAGTTTGTCGCTACCTGCTCGCCTGCATAGGCGTTTGCACTACTGACGCCGAGCAGTATGGAGCCAGTAATCAGCAGAAGAGCCCAACCGCCTCTGGTCAATCCTCTCGTGGAGTCGACTAGTTTTGATGCGTATGCCACTGGTCTGCGAGTGCTATTTCCGGTCATTGCGATTCCCCCGTGGGATTATTCGCTGATTGCAATGGAAGCCTGGCGTTCCATCCAGCCTCCGAGTCCATCAGGAATGATTTCCGTAAGTTCAACTTCAAATTCTGTAACCCGAGTG
>JBAVKA010000150.1:0-1679 GCA_049688075.1 Gammaproteobacteria bacterium | reverse complement strand
GCCCAGGAAGAGCGTTTTACGCGCAAAAAGCATGATCCCCGCTATCCGCGCCATGCGGTCGATTATGTGCTGTCCGAGGCCGGGCTCAGGCTGAGCGATGTGGACTATATCGCGTTTTACGACAAGCCGTTTCTCAAGTTTGAGCGCCTGCTCGAGACCTATGTTGCCTTTGCCCCGCGCGGCCTGCGCTCCTTCAGCATGTCCATGCCGGTATGGCTGCGTGAAAAACTCTTCCAGAAGGATCTGCTGTTCAAGGACCTCAAGCAGCATGACAGTTCATTCAAAGACGTTTCGAAGATGCTGTTCTCCGAGCACCATTACAGTCATGCGGCCAGCGCCTTCTTTCCTTCCCCCTTTGAGGAGGCGGTCGTTCTGACCCTGGACGGGGTAGGGGAGTGGGCGACCACGACGGTTGCGATCGGCCGCGGCAGGGAGCTCGAGATCGTCAAGGAAATCCATTTCCCGCACTCTGTGGGACTGCTCTACTCGGCCGCCACCTATTACACCGGCTTCAAGGTCAACAGCGGCGAGTACAAGGTAATGGGGCTGGCGCCCTATGGCGAGCCGCGCTTCAAGGATCTCATCCTGGACAAGCTGATCGACCTGAAGGATGACGGCTCATTCCGTCTCGATCAGTCCTATTTCAATTACTGCACCGGCCTGACCATGACGAACGACAGGTTCGCTGCCTTGTTTGGCGAGCCGGTGAGAAAGGCGGAAAGCGACCGGTTGACGCAGTTCCACATGGATGTGGCCGCCTCCATCCAGGCCGTCACCGAGGAAATCGTACTGCACCTCACGCGCAGCCTGGCGAAGGAATTCAACATTCCGTATCTCTGTATGGCCGGGGGCGTGGCGCTTAACTGTGTCGCGAACGGCAAGCTCCTCAGAGACGGCGCCTTCAGGGATATCTGGGTACAGCCTGCCGCCGGAGATGCCGGCGGTGCGGTCGGTGCCGCGCTGGCGGCCTGGCACCGGGAGCTCGGTAATGATCGTAAGGTCGTGAAGCCGGATGCCATGCGCGGGGCCTACCTGGGCCCTGCCTACAGCCAGGAAGAGATCGAGCGGCGCCTGAAGGGGTGCGGCGCCGTGTTTGAAACGGTGTCCGAAGCGGAGATGATCAACCAGACGGCCCGGGCCCTGGCGGATGAAAAGGCGGTGGGCTGGCTGCAGGGCCGAATGGAGTTTGGCCCGCGCGCACTCGGCGGGCGCTCGGTGCTCGGCGATCCGCGTTCCGAGACCATGCAGAAAACCCTCAATCTGAAGGTCAAATACCGGGAAAGTTTCCGGCCCTTCGCGCCCTCGGTGCTGCGGGAAGAGGTTAACGCGTGGTTTGAACTCGATCACGACAGCCCCTACATGCTGCTGGTCGCCGACGTGCAGAAAGACAAGCGTCGCGAGATGACCGATCAGGAGAAAGCGCTGTTTGGCATCGACAAGCTCAATATCAAGCGCTCCAGCATACCGGCGGTTACCCACGTCGATTACTCCGCGCGCATCCAGACGGTACATGCGGATACCAACCCGAAATATCACGCCCTGATCACACGATTCAAGGAACTCACGGGTTGTCCGGTGGTGGTCAATACCTCCTTTAATGTGCGGGGTGAACCGATCGTCTGCACCCCGGAAGATGCGTTCCGGTGTTTTATGGGAACAGAGATCGACTGGCTGGTCTG
>JBAVKA010000149.1:0-4901 GCA_049688075.1 Gammaproteobacteria bacterium | reverse complement strand
GAACCTGCAGTTCACCCGTTGCGGAGGTCCACAGGAACAGCTTGAACCAGCCGCCACCCGCAAGCTGCTTGCCGTCCGGCGAAAAACGCAGTTCAAACACCCTCCCGGGTGGTCGCTGCATCATCCTCAGAAGACGCAGTTCACAGTCGAACAAGCGGACATTTCCATCACCGCTCGACACGGCAATCGCCGAACTATCTGGAGCAACCGCTATGGATATCACATTCGCGCCAACCAGAGCCGCAGCAAGCGGTACAAACCCGGGATAGGAGAGACTTCGTAAAAGACCAGCCGCATCGCCGACGATTAACTCCCGACGAATCGGGAGCAAGGCCATGGCCGTGACATCCTGCCTGGACAGGGAGTCGACAACACGCCGGGACGAAGTATTCCATACGAAAATTTCCCCGTGTTCGTCGCGGCTGACAAGACGATCCTCGTCGATCCACAGCAAATCCTTAACCGGGTGATGGTGCACTTTCAGGACCGCAAGGCGGTCACCGGACGGCACCGACCAGATCAGCACTTCTCCCTTCAGACCGCCGCTGGCCAGGCGGTCGCCGGATAAACTGAAGGCGAGGCTTGTCGCGCCGAAAGGGTGAACCTCCCGGAGCTTCAGCTGCGGTCCCTGCGACACGGCAAATCCGGCACAGCCGGACAGGAACGCGAGACCGAACAACAGTAGCCAAGCCGGAAATATTTCAGTGCCTGCGGACAAATATCCGGGCAGCCACCTGCTTCGCACCTTAAATCCTCAAGATTGAAGTTAACATAACGGCCATTATTGCCACATTCCCTTATAGCTCCATCAGGCAAACAGGCTGGCGATCGTTTTCATCGGGAGAAACATGCGCAGCCTCTGGCCCGGAAAGGCTATGAATTCATAGTGTTCGTAATAAGCGCGGGATTTCTTGTCTTTCGGATCGACGACGACGGCAAAGGAGGCAATATCCGTCGTTGCCTGGAAAGCGCGCCGGAGTGCGTCCAGTAGCAGGACTTCTCCGTATCCCCTCCCCTTATGGCTGGCGTCAATCGCCAGCCTGCCAGGGAGCGTGGCGGACATGACGGGGCATCCCGGGAGCTTTTTCACTGTTTCCTCCGGCAGGTGATCGAGCAGGATGCTGGTCGCCGACAGGGTGTAATAGCCAATGACTGTGTTGTTTCCACTCTCGATCAGGACAAAGGGCGCGGAAATCCGCTTCCTTGCATCCTCTGGGAGGCTCTCTCTTTGATATACCTGTCCAGATCCTCGCAGCCACCAGACAGGCCCAATTGATTCCTCTCCCTGCGCCTCTCCATATGGTCGGCGGCCGCTCAGTGGTGATTCTTGTTGCTAGCTGAAGCCGCTGCCGGGAACGCGTCGAGCACCTTAGTTCCTACCGAGTACTTCGCGGGCGGCCGCCGCAACGTTATCCGGTTCGAATCCGAACTTTCTCTGCAGTTCCTTGAGTGGCGCCGAGGCCCCGAACGTCTCCATGCCGATGATGCGCCCCGATGGGCCGACGTAGCGCTCCCAGCCGAAGGTCGAGGCCTGCTCCACCGCGACACGCGCGCTCACCCCGGGCGGCAGCACGCTGTCCCGGTACTCCCGTGTTTGATGTTCGAAGATCTCCCAGGACGGCATCGAGACTACCCGCGAGCGGATGCCCTCCGCGATCAACTGCTCGTGGGCCTCGACCGCCAGAATCAATTCGCTGCCCGTGGCGATGAGAATCACCTCGGGGTCTCCGCCGGGGGCCTCGCCGAGCACGTAGGCGCCGTGTGCGACGCCGGAGGCGGGGGCGTATTTCGTCCGGTCCAGAGTCGGCAAGGGCTGGCGCGATAACGCCAGTACCGCGGGTTTGTGGCGCAATTGCACAATATAGCGGTAGGCCTCGACAACCTCGTTGGCATCACCGGGACGGAACGTCACCAGCCCGGGAATGGCGCGCAGGGACGCGAGCTGCTCCACCGGCTGATGAGTCGGGCCGTCTTCGCCGTCCCCCATGGCATCGTGAGTGAAAATGAAGAGGGTGGGCAACTCCATCAGCGCGGAGAGCCGGATCGCCGGGCGCGCATAATCGCTGAAGATGAAAAAGGTCGCGCCGAACGCACGCAGCTTGGAAAGTGAAAGTCCATTGACAATCGCGACCATCGCGTGCTCGCGGATCCCGAAATGCAGATTCCTGCCGCCCGGGTTGCCGGCCTGTAAGTCACCGGCGCCTTCGAACTTTAAGACGGTTTTGTTCGACGGCCCGAGATCCGCCGAGCCGCCGAGGAACCAGGGGATATTCTGCGCGAGCACATTAAGCACCTTACCGGAGGCGTCGCGCCCCGCTATGCCCTTGGGGTCGGCGGGAAACACCGGCAGATTGCGGTCCCATCCGGCCGGGAGTTCACGCCGCTGCATCTGATCGACCTCGGTGGCAAGGTCGGGGTATTTGACTCGATACGCGGCGAACAGCCCGGCCCATTGTTGCCGGGCTTTGGTACCACGCGCGCCAACCCCGGCGGCAAAATGTTCGTAAACGCCGTCGGGCACCAGGAACTTTGCGTCCTCGGGCCACCCGTAGCTGCGCTTGGTAAGCCGCACCTCTTCGTCTCCCAGCGGCTCGCCATGGGCCGCAGCCGTGTCTTGCTTGTGGGGGGAGCCGTAACCGATGTGACTGTCCAGGACAATAAACGTGGGGCGTTCGGAGGTGTTGCGGAAAATGTCGAGAGCGTGCTCGATGCGCTCGATGTCGTTGGCATTGCCGACACGCAGGACGTTCCATCCGTAGGCGAGGAAGCGCGCCTCGACGTCTTCGGTAAAGGTGATCCGCGTGCTGCCTTCGATGGTGATGTGGTTGTTGTCATAGATCCAGCAGAGATTATCGAGCCCGAGGTGGCCGGCCAGCGACGCCGCTTCGGCCCCGATGCCTTCCATCAGACAGCCGTCGCCGCACACCGCGTATATGCGGTAGTCGAAAATGTCGAAGCCTGGCCGGTTGTAGCGGCTGGCGAGCCACTTTTGGGCAATCGCCATCCCGACGCTGGTTGCAATGCCCTGTCCCAGAGGGCCGGTCGTGGTCTCGACGCCCGTGGTCCAGCGGTACTCCGGATGGCCCGCTGCCTTGCTGTCGAGCTGACGAAAACGACGAATATCGTCGAGCGAAACCGAAGGACTGCCCACCACCTCGTAGTCGGCGTTCACGGCCTGGGTCCGGGTAAGATGGAGTATGGACCAGAGCAGCATCGAGGCGTGGCCGTTCGAGAGCACGAATCGATCGCGGTTGGGCCAGACAGGGTCCTGCGGATCGAAGCGCATCACACGGTTCCAGAGTGTGTAAACCAGCGGAGCCAGGGCCATGGGCGTGCCCGGATGCCCGGACTTGGCCTGCTGCACCGCATCGATCGACAGTGTGCGAATGGTATTGATGGCCAGTTCAGTCGTCATATCATCTGCCATGAGTTTCTCCTTCCAGGCACGCGACCTTATGATCGCGCTCATCCCCGGACATTGTTTGTTCAGGTGATCGACGCCTCATAGATGCTCTGGATGGAGGCATCCAGCATTGCGTTGAATTCGGCATCCGTTTGGTGAACCAGCAGTCCCGCGAGCAGCGCCCGCGAGAAGCTGGCCACGACGCCGTGATTCTTGCGTAACCGGTCGTCGGCTTCCTCCTGCGTGTAACCGCCCGACAGCGCAACCACCCTCACAACGTTGGGATGACTGACGCAGTCGGTGTAGAAGTCGGCCTGTGCCGGCAGGGTGAGCTTTAGCATCACCTGTTGGCCCGCCGCCAGCCCGTCGAGTTTCTCGAGGATGTCCGCTTTGAGTAACGTCTCGGCTCTGGACTTCTCCGGGCAGTGGATATCGACCTCCGGTTCGATGATCGGCATCAGGCCCATGTCGATGATCTGTCCAGCGATTTCAAACTGCTGACGCACGATGTTATTGATGCCGGCCGGGTTTGCGTGCTTGATGACCGAACGCATCTTGGTTCCGAAGATGCGCTTTGACCTGGCTTTTTCAAGTAGCGCGGCAAGTTCGGGCATGGGCCTCATCAACTGGACGCCATCCGTTTCGGCTTCAAGGCCCTTGTCCACCTTCAGGAACGGCACGACACGCTTCACATTCCAGAGGTAATCCGCGGCAGGCTGTCCCTCGATGTCCCTGTCCATGGTGTCTTCAAACAGGATGGCGGCAAGAATCCGCTCGCCTGTGAAGCTTGGGCTTGTGATGACACGCGTCCGCATTTGGTGCACAAGGTCAAACATCTCGTCGTCGTCGGCCCAAGCGTGTTCCTTGATTCCGTAAAGGGACAGCGCGTGTGGTGTGCTGCCGCCACTTTGGTCCAGCGCCGCGATAAAACCGGGATGGGTTTTCACCTTCTGCAGTTGTTCGTTGTTCATACCGCGAGTCGTCATAACGCCTCCTTTAATTTTCGGTAACGCCGAATCAGGTTATTGGTTGAGCTATCTTGGGCGAGCGCGGGTCTCCCCTTGCGCTCGAGTTCCGTGATAATCCGCTGGGTCAATTGCCTTCATTTTGTTGCCTCCCTGGTAATTTGAACCGATTGCTGGTTAGCGATCTGCGCGACGAGGTCGTAATCCAGCAGATCGCCGATGCACTCTACCGTCAGGTCCGCAGGCGGGAACTGGGCGATAATCTTTCGGTCATGAGCATACTGTCCGTGACGGGCAAACACCATCGTCACACGCATGCTCCAGGCTGTGCCAGGCGAGTTGATAATTATCCCCTGAAAACGATAACTTGGACAGACTTGTTCCTGAAAGCATCCTTCCCTGCCCTGCTCTGCCATGAAGGATCTGCTGATACTCCTCGCCCATCTTTTGACTACACCCGCCAAACTCATGGGACCCGGTGGTGCGAGCGCCATTGTCGCTGACAGCCTGCTCATGAAGCAGCAGCATCTGGT
>JBAVKA010000148.1:0-2843 GCA_049688075.1 Gammaproteobacteria bacterium | reverse complement strand
ATCCCTCCCTCAGCGGTCAACACATCGTAATGCATTGTTAGTGCTGTTTATATTTCCTTGCATAAAAGTTTCCCTGCCCCGGGAGGAAACCATCAGAACACGATCACCTTTTCATCAGGATTAATTGCCTGCTGCGCGTTTGAATAGGCTGGCAGTCACACAATTGTCCTGTCCATGCTTCTGCACCGCCCGGCGGGATGAACCAGTCAACACAACCTGGAGTGCCATAATGAAGCATTTCACCAGATATCTCTCCGCAGTCTGCCTCCTGGCAGTTTCCTGCTTCCTGCCAGCGGCAGTACCCGCTGACACAAACTATGATCGCCTGGTTGTCTTTGGTGACAGCCTGTCCGATCCGGGCAACGCGTTTGAATTGACCGGTATGACCCTCAAGGCGCCGTACACAGCATTGATCCCGGACTATCCGTATGCGCACAGTGGACATCACCTGAGTAATGGGGCGACCTGGATAGAGCGGCTTGCGAAGAAAATGAAACTGGGTAAAAGTGCGGGTCCGGCACTCCAGGTGCCCGGTAAATTCTCCAATTATGCCGTTGACAGGTCACGTGCCTGCACGGATAGCCCGTCTCCCTCGTACATTGATCTGACGACCCAGGTCGGGATGTTCCTGACCCAATTTGACACGGCGTCCGACAAGTCGCTGTATGTCCTGTTTGCCGGCGGCAACGATGTGCGTGATGCACTCGTCAACCCGGAGATGGGTGAAATGATACTGGGATGCGCGTTGCTATCACTATCCGACAATATACAGACATTAATCGCGGCAGGCGCCAGGACTTTCCTGATCCCGAATGTGCCAAATCTCGGACTGGTCCCCGCAGTCGCTTTGCAGGGGCCGGAAGCACAGCAGGGCGCGGCAGAAGTCACTTACTTTTTCAATCAGCAGCTGGAGAGCATCCTGACGGACATTGAAACCGCATACGGCGGCCTGGTGACGTTCTATCGGCTGGATACGTTCGAGCTGCTTACCCAGGCAGCGGTTGAGCATCCGGAGCTGAATGTAAACGATCCCTGCATCGATGTGTTCAGCGGGACGGTCTGCAAGCACGCCAAAAAATATCTGTTCTGGGATGGTATCCATCCAACCCGGACAGGTCATAAATTGATTGCAAAGGAGGCGGCCAGTGTACTGGGGCTCACACACTGAGAGGCAACATCCATATGAACACGATAACTAATTCCAGGGCCTCCGGATGAGCAACGCCACGGTACAGTACCGGGAACTGCGTTCAGTGGTTGAGGCTGGACTGATCTTCTCTGCGGTGACCGCGCTGCTGCTCGGCAGCGCGGTCTACTTGCTGGACCGCGACTGGGCAGACACGATGCTGCTGGCGCCATTTATTGCTTACCAGTGGCCGACATCCGCGGTGTTCGGCGCCTTAGGTGGCTTCTTGCCAGCCCTCGTGCATGCGTATGCGATCCCCGTACTCATTATTGTTGCGCTGAGACCCTGGCCATGGACAAGACCCTGGGTTTGTCTGCTGTGGTTCACCCTGGCGCTGACTCTCGAATGGCTGCAGTCCGACGCCGCCGGCTCGCTATTTTTTGCAGCCGGCAGACTGCCGGGCGACAGGCCGCTCCTGCGGTATCTGGAGAGCTATGCCGTGCACGGGCAGTTCGATTACATCGACCTGTTAGCAACCGGCGTTGGCTGCCTCACCGCACTGGTTGTAACAATTGCAATTGTGCCGCACGGGCAAGGGAGTTGAGCATGAGAATTCTACGCGTTTTGTTGGCGTTTGCGCTCGTGGGGATCGGAGTGGTAAGCACAGTGGGAAGCGGCGGCGGCGGGGGTAATGGCATCGATGATGCTATCAAAAATTTTCATGGCCCTTGCTGCATACCATCACCGGATCCAGTTCCAACCATCACCATCGACAACGCACAGGATGTCTCTGCAACGGTCGTCCAGGCGATCGACCAGCTGCTTGACTTAGCAGCCAAGATCGGTGGACAAATCTTTCCCAGCCCACCGGCGGCGTCAGATCTGTTATCCAGTCACAGTAAGTTCGAGTTCGTCGCCGTGGCAGCAAGCGAAGAACCCGTGACTGTCACATGTGCCGTAAGCGGGACGGTAAGGGTGTATGGTTACCCGGATAACGATCCAGTGACCCTGTCAACCCGGGATGCGTTCGGTCTTATATATGACAGTTGTGATGACGGCGACGGTTACACCCTCGACGGCAGAATGGATTCGATAATTGTGGACGAGCTGGAGGGCGATCCCAGTACTGATGTCTTCCGGATCACGTACAGATTTTCAAGTATGTCACCACTTATAGTTACTGCTGGTGCAGACAGCTATCTCGCGGCGTCATCCGGGCAAAGATTTATACTCAAATGGGACAGTCTTGCCTTCCCGGTGGTCGTACTGACCGCTACGCCGGGCAATCTGCAACTTAGCACTCAGGCTGGCGCGGACAGCTGGTACTGGCTCTCCGATCAGGCCGGAGAGCACTCCCTGACGGTAAATGCCGACATATCGATCCCCACGACACGAGTTGACGCGCGCGAATCGCAAATGTATAGCGATTATTTCGGCGATATTTCTTATGAAATAATCGTTCCTCTACAGGCACCCGGCGGTCAGGACCCAGAGTCAGGTGAAATTATGATCTCCGGAGGTTCCGGTAATGTGACGATCCACATCGTGATCGAGTCCAGCGCTTCTGTGCGACTGGAGATCGACGCGGACGGTGATGGCACAGTCGATGATTACCACTACACCACCTGGTCGGCGCTGCGAGGTTAGATACGATTAAATCCTGATACCAATATGAATCTGGCTCAATCGGGTTTACTGGCCTTGCCTGGTTCCAGGG
>JBAVKA010000147.1:0-26575 GCA_049688075.1 Gammaproteobacteria bacterium | reverse complement strand
AGCCGGTGGGCGGAGAAATTGGCGGGATCGCTGTTGACCGATTGCCAGCCCTTGACCAGCGCGAGCTGCTCGAAGCCAAGGTTATTGTAGATGCGCGCCTGGCTGGCGCTGCGGGTGGCGAGGTCCTCGTCGAGCTGCAGGCGCGAGCGGAACACGGCGCGGTTATCATTGAGCGCGATGGAAGTCTGCATGTCGTGCAGCGCCTCCACCGGGCGGTTTTCTGTCTGCTTGCGGATGGCGTCCAGGAACCACGGCGTGGGGTCCTTCGGGTCGAGGGACTTCGCCATTTCGTACTGGGTGCCGGCCAGCCGGTCGCGCTTTTCATCGTAGTAGGCCTTGCCCATGTAGCTGCGCATCAGCGAATTGCCGGGATCGAGTGCCACCGCGGTTTCGATGTCCTCCCGGCCGGCTTTCAGCTCGCCCCTGCGTATCTTCGCCAGACCGAGCCCCAGCCGGGGCAGGGGCGCCGCCTGATCGAGATCGATGGCCTTGTCGAAGGCGTCCCGGGCCTGCGGCAGTTCGATCTGCATGAGATAGGCATATCCCCTCACCGATTGGGTCAACGCCAGCCGGGAATCGAGGGCGCTCGCCCGTTCCGCAGCCTCCAGGCCTTCATCGAGGTGGCCCGTCGAAAGTCTCAGTTCTGCGAGTCGCGCCCAGGCGAGGGCATCGTCGGGATTATCGCGCACGGCGTTTTGCAGACTCTCCAGTGCGCCGGGCAGATCAAAGGATGCCTGCTGTACATAGGACATCGCGATACGGGCCGCCGCGGAGGTTGGTTGGGCGGCGACGGCACGCTGCGCCAGTTCCCGGGCGCGGGCCGTATCGTTCTGTGTCAGTGCAATGATGGATTGCAGCGCCAGCGCCTCGCTGTTGCCGGGATCCTGCGCCAGCACCCGGGCCAGATCCGCCTGCGCACGATCGACACGGCCCACGGCCAGCGCCTGCGAGGCCTGCTGCAGCAGTGTGTTGAGATTGTCGTTGGCGCCGAGCACCGGCGGGTAGTAGAGGGTCCATTGCACGGCATCGCGCGGGCGAACCACGGCCTCGGTGATCGGGGCCTGACCGACCTGCGCCACGGCGCGTTGATTGGCGCCGATCTGGACATTGCCGGCCGCGTTGCCGACCTCTACCCGGCCTTCGTAGACGATAACGCTGGTTTCGTTCTCATCGACCTGTACCAGAAATTCCGTGCCGGTAATGGCGGCGTTGGCCAGCGGGGTAGTGATTCGCAGTGAGCGCGGATCGCGACTGATGAAGTGCGCGGCTCCCTTGAGCAGTTCGAGCAAGGAGGGCGTGGTATCGGTTTCCGCCGCGGTGATGACCAGTGAGCTGTACTGGTCGAGACGGATGACGGTTTCCGGATAGAAGAGTATGGCGGCGCGACTGCTCTCGCCGGTGCGCACGGCATCACCCGGGCAAAACCGCTCGTCCCGGCCGGCGACTGACCATTGCGTCTGCCAGGCGCGTTTGACTTCCAGGGTACCCTGCACGGAAACGGCACGCGCCAGCACCGGATCACACGGGTATTCCGCGGCCAGCAGCTGTAACGGGATGTTCAGCAGACAGAGGGTACAGAGATGGAGCAGAAAGGTTTTGAGCAGATAGACCGGGTGTAACGTTAAACGTTTGTTGCCGACTGACATCTTCATGGCGGGTGATAACGTGCTCGATTGCTGGCGTGCGCCGTCCTGGCCATGGATATTCTTAATTAGTAAAAACGGATGAGATCACAGGCGTTGTGTCAGGGTCCAGTATTTTTTCCCGTTACGGCCTCATAGGCACTTTTTCCGTCCCAGATATACGTATATATACGTATATCGGCAGCTTCGCTGCCAGGCGTCAGACGTTATGAGAAGAAATCAGTCTGTATGATCGAGCCGGATGACGCCGTGCCAGTCACCGGCAGGGGGATTCTGTTGATAGCGCCGGGCGAGGTCCAGATAAAATCGTGATACGCCATCGTCATCGCGGGTTTCCACCAACCGGGTGAACAGCATGGTGGCGGTTTTCCAGTTTGCCTGCCGGAACGCCAGGAGTGCTTCAGCGAACAGCTCATGCCCCTGCGTGACGCTTGCCAGGTCATCGGCATCACACCGTCCTATGAGTTCGTGTATCACCAGCGGGCGGGATTTGCCTCGCAGCAGAAAGGTTCCGACCTCACGTGTCAGATAACCAGCAACGCCATCCAGGACCTGTGCCGACAGGAGCACCCGGGTTCCCAGCATCTTGTTCAGTTCCTGTATCCGGCTGGCGGAATTCACGATATCGCCTACTGCGCGGTATTCGTAATGATCGACTGCGCCGATGCTGCCCAGCATGATTTCTCCGCTGTGCAGACCGAGCCGCGTGGCGAGAATCCGTGGTGACGCTTCCTGATTCGGGCGATTGAGGGTCTCGTTGATCCGCCGGGCGGCCTCCAGAGCGTTGCGGCGCATGGCCTGCTCCGGTGTGCGCGACGCCCAGATGGCCAGCATGGCGTCGCCGACGATATCCGAGATGATGCCCTGCTGCTGTCTGACTGGCGTGAACAGGGACTCGTAATAGCGGTTCATTAATTCAGCCAGCGCTTCCGGTGCCAGGCCCTCCGACAGGCGGGTGTAATGTTCGGCGTCCGAATACAGGCAGATGCCGTACATCAACTGTCCCTCCGCACGGCCACCGGCCATCTCGCTTGCCAGCCGGTCAACGACCGGAGAGGGCAGGTAATAGCCAAAGGCGGTGCGGATGTGTTCGCGCTCGCGGCGTACCTCGAGGTAATGCCAGAGCGTCGCGCTGAACAGCGCAAACGGCGCCTGCAGAAACAGTGGCACCAGCAGGGGCGGCCAGATGGCGAAGTGACTGAACATGACATAGGCCATGCCGAGGTAGAGACCGGCAAGCCCTGTCGTGGCGGCGACGGCGGGAAGCGCCGGCAACAGGCGGGCGACGCCGCCGATGAGCAGCCCCCAGGCGAATATCAGGAAAAAACCGGTCGGTCTGGACAGAGGCGTGACCGGCAGATTCTCCAGCAGGTTGGCAAACGCCGTGGCGGCGATTTCGACGCCGCTCAGATGCACGCCGTTTTTCTGTGAAAAGACCGTATAAAATTCATCCAGCCGCTCCGGCTGCAGGCGCTCCGAGTAGCCGACGAAAACTGTCTTGCCGTGCAGGTCAACGGGTTTCTGCGGGTTCACCGAGCCGCTGTCCGGCCGCAATACCCGGATGTAGGAGAGTGTGGTGATCGATTGGGCGGGGCCGTAGAAGTTGAGGTAACGGCTATCGGTGCCGCTGTACATGCCGGTGAGTGCACGCAACAGCCTTCGCTGACGGGCGCTGCCGTGCTGCGGCGATTCATCGGCGAGGGTTTCTCTCAGACGTCGGGCCAGCATGGGTTCTTTCAGGAAAACGCTTCGCAGCACCTGCATGGAGTCGACGGGTCCAGGTCCGGCAAACAGGTCATGCGCGGTAGCGGCCGGCGACCGCTCGCCCGGGTGTTCACTCCGCTTGATCAGCTCCAGCAGATCGGGATATACCGTCGCCGCATGGAGTTGCAGGGCGACCACCGGAAGTGTCGGGAGGTCACCGGTGGCCGGGGTGAAGGTCCAGAACTGGCTGACCTTGACGGGAAAAACCGGTAACGGGAACGGTGCAAGCGCCAGCGCCGACCGGGCGATCGTCGAGGCGGGTGCAATGAGTCGCTGGACGATCAGCTCACCGGCGGAATTACCGGCCGGTATGGACATCTCTTTTTTGGTGTAGGCAAACAGGACGACATTGCCCGCCTTGCCGATGGCCGTGGCCAGTGCGGCATCATCCCCGGCGTTGCGGGCTTCCGCGAAAAAGATATCGAGTACGATCACCGACGCACCGGCCTCGACGAGCCTGTCGATCAGGTGTGCGTGTTGCCGGCGTGGCCACTTGTCCGGTTCGACGGAGAAACCGAGGGTGTCGGCGGACGGCTTGTCGACGGCAACCACGACCACATCGGTCGGCGGCGTGCGCGGCCCGCGCAGGGTGAACAGCCAGTCGAGCCCGGCCCTTTCCTCGAGATCGAGAACGAACGGGACAAGGCTCGCCAGAATCCCCAGGATGCCCGTGAACAGTCCCAGCAGGATGGCCTTCACCGGTTTGTTCATGGTAACGGGATTCGGTATCCAGGAGGGAATGATGGCTACTATTCTATTCCATGGACATTACCGGCGAACAGCCGTGTGGCCGAGGTCGGTGTCGGTCAGTAGTCAGACGATCGCGGATTGCCTGATGAGTATCCGGCGGCCGTGAAAATCCCCCGGTTGTTCGGGGGGGCCATCATGGCAATAATGCATGCCGGGTAGAGGATACGACCTCAGGACATCAGCCGGTTTTCTGATCGTTCCGGAACTGCAGGGACTGACGGATATCGATGAGAACTTCTTCCGGTTGGGAGTTGCCGTTTGTATACACCATGCGCACCAGGTCCGGCAGGGAGGCCACTTCCAGCTTGTGCATTATCTTTGAGCGATGGATCTCGACGGTTCGACTGCTCAAGCCCAGACGCTCCGCAAGTTTCCGGCTGGAGACACCTCTTACGAGGAAGTTCATGATTTCCAGTTCGCGGGGTGTCAGCCGCTCATAGCGTTTCTCAAGGGTGTATTGCTGTCTGCACTTCTTGTTCTCGGCGTTCACCAGCCGCAGGGCTTCCTCGACGCTGTTCAGGAGTTGTTTGCTGGTGTATGGCTTCTCGATGAAATCGATTGCGCCCCCCTTGATCGCCTGTACGGTTTTTTCAATGTTCCCGTATCCACTGATGAAAATGGTCTTCAGGCCGATACCGCGGTTTCTCAGTTCAGCCTGCAACTCCAGACCGGAGATGTTCGTCATGAACAGGTCGAGGATGAGAACGCCCGTGGTCTTTTCGTTTGCCACGGCAAGCAGGGACCCGGCAGAGGTAAATGAATTGACCGTATAACCCTTGCTTCCTAACAGAAGCGTCAGAGCATCACATACTGCCGCGTCATCATCGACAATATAAACGTTGCGGCAACGCTCTCCGCCGGGGCGCGGCGGGCCGGGACCTGATGGTGTACCGATATGCGCTTCGCTGTTCATGCCGCAGCCTTATCCTCGACTTGCCGGCGGTGAATGGCCATCCCTGGCTGGTTCCGCCGAATAAAAAACCGCAGGTCCGGGTAATCCATCCCTGATAGAAAGAATAAGAAGATACGGCCGGCACTCCCATGAAGTATTCACGCACAGATTGTGAAATATTCACGTATCCGCGTGTGAATAATTCCTTCATGCAATGATTACTGGTGGGGTGTTACCCCCCGGTGGGTGGTGGTGGATTGGTAATGGGGAATACGGCGGGTCAGCGGGGTCTTGAATGCGGTGTGTTTGCGGGCGACCGGCGATGCTCAGCCCGATCCATTCAGCTGTGTCAGCCACGCGAGCAGGTCCTGCGGCGCATGGATCATGCCGTCGGCATGCCATTCATGCGGCCGGTCATGCGCCCGGAAATAACCGAACAGCGCCACCAGAGTGTGCATGCCGGCGTTCCTGCCGGCCTCGACGTCGCGCTCCGCGTCACCTACGTAGACGCAGTGTTCCGGCCTGCTGCCGATCTGCTCGCAGGCATGGAGCATCGGGGCGGGATGCGGCTTGCGTGTCTCCAGGGTGTCGCCGCTGACGATGCAGGCGGCCCGGTTATACAGGCCAAGGTTTTTAAGCAGGGGTTCGGTCAGCCAGCCGGGTTTGTTGGTGACTACGCCCCAGTTGTAGCCCAGCGTCTCCAGTTGATCGAGCACGTCGTCCATACCGGGGAAGGGCCGCGTCTTGCGGGACAGGTTGTCGCGGTAGAACGCCAGCAGGCGCTCGCGCAACGGCTGGAAATCCGGATGGGATTCATCCAGTTCGAATCCGAGCCGGATCAACGCCATTCCGCCGTGTGAAACGACGCCTCGTATTTCCTCAAAGGAGCGCGGCGGGCGGTGATTCTCGGTCAGTACGGCATTGAGCGCATCGGCGAGATCCGGTGCGGTATCGAGCAGCGTGCCATCCAGGTCGAACAGCACAGTTCGGATGGTGCGCATTGGCTTCCAGGCTGATCAGTGCTGTTCGAAGCAGGCGAGATAATTGACGGAGACATCCGTGCCCAGGTGGTACTCGCGGGTCAGGGGGTTGTAGCTCATGCCCGTGAGGTCGGTGAGTTGCAGTCCGGCGTGGCGCGCCCAGGCTTCCATTTCCGATGGCCGGATGAATTTGCCGTATTCATGAGTGCCTCTGGGCAGCAGATTGAGCAGATACTCCGCACCGAGCACCGCGAAGAGGTAGGCCCTGGGATTGCGGTTGATGGTGGACAGGAAGATCCGGCCGTTCTTCCTGATCAGCGTGGCGCAGGCCGCTATGACCTCCGCCGGATCGGGAACGTGCTCGAGCATTTCCAGGCAGGTGACGACATCGAAACTGCCGGGCTGTTCCCCGGCCAGCTGCTCCGCGGTGGCCTGCCGGTAGTCGATCTCGAGATTCGATTCGAGGCGGTGGAGTCGCGCTACGTTAAGCGGCGCCTTGCCCATGTCGATGCCCGTGACCTCGGCGCCGCGCCGCGCCATGGCCTCGCTCAGCAGGCCGCCGCCGCAGCCGACATCGAGGACGCGTTTTCCCTGCAGATTGGCGAGCCGGTCGATATAGTCGAGGCGCAGTGGATTGATGTCATGCAGGGATTTGAATTCGCTTTTCGGGTCCCACCAGCGCGCTGCCAGCTTCTCGAACTTGGCGATTTCATCGTGGTCGACATTGGAAATTTTCTCGGGGATCATCGGGAGCGGGTTAATTGTCTGTCGAACTGATACGGGCCTGCCAGTCTCGCGCCCTGTGCAGGATCTCATGAATGTCCAGTGTTGTCAGTTGACGCTCCTTCAGGAGGTGCTGGCCTGCTACCCACACATCCGTCACCTGATCACGACCGCAAGCATAGACCAGCTGCGAAACCGGGTCATAAAGCGGCTGTGTTTCGATGGTATCGAGGTGTATGGCGGTCATGTCCGCCCATTTTCCGGGAGTCAGCGAACCGGTTTGCTCGCCCAGTCCCAGCGCCAGGGCGCCGTTCAGCGTCGCCATTCTCAATACCTCGTGCGCGGGCAATGCGCTGGCGTCACCACTGACAAGCTTGCCCAGCAGGGCGGCCGTACGCATCTCTCCAATCATGTCCAGGTCGTTGTTGCTGGCGGGGCCATCCGTCCCGAGGGCAATGTTAACCCCGGCCCTGGCCAGCTCTGCCACCGGGCAGAAGCCGCTCGCCAGTTTCATGTTCGATTCCGGGCAATGCACGATATGACCGCCGCTGCCCGCATAGCCGTGAATCTCCTCCGGCGCAAGCTGTGTCATGTGTACGGCCATCAGGGCGGGTGACACCAGGCCGAGTTCCTGCAGCCGCGCCAAGGGCCGGGTGCCGCTCAATTCTACGGCCGTGCGGATCTCTTCCACGGTTTCATGGACGTGCATGTGTATGCCGATATCCAGTTCATCGGCGAGCACGCGGACACGTTCCAGCGGACCGTCGGATACCGTGTAGGGGGCATGCGGGGCGAAGGCAGTGCGGATCAAGGGATCCCCGCGATAATGATCGTGAAGCGCCAGTCCCTTGGAGATGTATTCATCGGCATCCTGCGCCCAGATCGTCGGGAAATCGATCACAATGAGGCCGACGCAGGCGCGCATGCCGCAATGGACCGCGGCCCGGGCGGTCACGTCCGGAAAGAAATACATGTCGTTGAAGCAGGTCGTTCCCCCGCGCAGCATTTCGGCCATGGCGAGACGGCTGCCGTCGTGGACGAACTCCTCATTGACCCAGCGCGATTCCGCCGGCCAGACATGGTTGTTCAGCCAGTCATTCAGCGGCAGATCATCCGCCAGCCCGCGCAGCAAGGTCATGGCGGCATGGGTATGGGCGTTGACCAGCCCCGGGATCAACAGATGCCGGTCGAGATCGTGTTCGATGGCGGCCGTGTAGGTCAGGCGTGCCTGATCGGTCGGCAGGATGCCAAGCACCCGTCCTTCGTCGACGGCGAGGCTGTGCTGCCGGTAGATACGGTTGTCAGGCTCTACCGGTACGATCCAGCGGGCGTGAATAAGGGAGTCGATAGTCTGCATGCAGACGGGGAGTATAGCCGAGGCGACGGGTCTGCGGGAGACGTGGCGGTGACGTCAGCATCCTTGTCTCCGCCGTTGTGCCAACAAAAAACCCGCCACCTCGCGAGAAGTGGCGGGTTTGGAGCGTTGACTCGGCCTGGTTACTTCGGTGTTTCTACGGCAACGCTGATTTCAACACGGCGGTTCTGGGCGCGGCCTTCCGCGGTGGCGTTGGATGCGACCGGATCGGCTTCGCCCATGCCCTTGACGTCGATGATGCCGGGGTCGATGCCTTCACTGACCATGAACTCCTTGACGGCGTTGGCACGGCGCACGGACAACTCCTGGTTATATTCCTCGGTACCGATGCTGTCCGTATGGCCGACGACATTGATGTCGATCACTTTGGCCGTGCTGGCCTTGATCTCGTCGACGAGGCCGCTAATGGCCTCCTTGCCTTCGGGCTTCAGCGCATACTTGTCGAAGTCAAACAGTGCGGTAGCCGAAATCGTGTGCTTCTCGTAGACTGGCATGGGTGGTGGAGCCGGCGCCGCTGCCACTTCTTCAGGGAACAGTTCCGGGTTGCACTCCTTGGTTGCCAGTTCCCTGGTCCAGGAGGAGGTGTAGACACAGTGGCCCGAGCTGTCGGTGACATAATGACCGCTGCTGTCGCCGAGGTAGCCCGCACTCGCCATACCACCTTCATGGGCCATTGCCACGCCGGTTATCAATGCCGTCGAGGCAGCTATACCCAGCATTGTTTTGTAACATATGTTGTTCATTTGATACCGCTCCTGTGAAATTGAACGATTGACCTCAACTCTGCTGGCGGTATTCTAGACGCTTATTTACAACAAGGCTAGTGGTTTTGTATTGTTTTTTTACAACATGAGTCGCGTACAATTCCTTGCATGAACCCTGCAAACGAAGATAAGGCAATAGCACCGGACATGGTCGGCGACGTGCATGATTCCATCCGTGCTATCCAGTGGCTGGACGATCGACTGTGTCTGCTGGACCAGCGACGTCTGCCCTCCGAGGAGTGCTACCGGTACCCGGCCGATGCCGTCGAGGTCGCCGGGGCGATCCGTGACATGGTGGTGCGCGGCGCGCCGGCCATCGGCATCACCGCGGCCTACGGTGTGGTGCTGGCCGCGCGCAGCCGTTACGCGCAATCCCCCGACGGGTGGCGTGGCCTGCTGGCGGAGGATATCCGGCTGCTGGCGGCGGCGCGTCCGACCGCGGTCAATCTCGCGTGGGCGCTACGGCGCATGGAGCGGCGCTGCGCCACGATTGCCGGGGATCCGGGCGGTGAAGTGCTGGATGAAGCGCGCCGGATCCACGCGGAAGACCTCTCGGCAAACCGCCGCATGGGGGAGCACGGCGCCGGACTCATCCGTGCCGGGGATTCCGTTCTGACCTATTGTAATACCGGTTCGCTGGCGACCGGCGGTTACGGAACGGCGCTCGGTGTCATTCGCAGCGCCTGGCGGGCAGGCACCCTGAACCGCGTGTTTGCCGGCGAGACACGTCCCTGGTTGCAGGGCGCTCGCCTGACGGCCTGGGAACTGACGCGCGACCGGATACCCGTCACACTGATGACAGACAATGCCGCAGCGTATCTGATGCAGACACGGCAGGTGCAATGGGTCATTCTCGGCGCCGACCGGGTAACGGCCAATGGGGATGTGATCAACAAGATAGGCACCTACAATCTGGCGATCAGCTGCCGCTATCACGGCGTCCGGTTCATGGTGGTTGCGCCCTGTTCCACGCTGGATTTCACCCTGAATGACGGTCAGGCCGTCGAGATCGAGGAGCGACCCGCCGACGAGGTGCTGAACCTGGCCGGGCGGCGCATCGCCGCCGAGGGCGTGACGGCCTGGAATCCGGCCTTCGATATGACGCCGGCCAGCCTGGTCGATTACCTCGTCACCGAAAACGGCGTCATTCAGGCCCCGGATACACGCAAGCTGGCCGCGCTGAATCCGTGATCGCCCTGGTGCCATCCAGATAAATCCACTACGAATCAACTTGTAGGAGCGGGCTCTTGTGCCCTTTGGCTATGCACGCGAACTAAGCGATTGAAAAGCGCTGTTCGCGGGTACCCGATTATTCGCCCGGCACAAGCAAGCCCGCTCCTGCAGGTGAAACCACTGATCCCATCAAGCGCCTGTCACGATGATCCTGCGCGAGGTGCGTGGACGCCCCGCGAGGACGCACAACGACTCCGCACAGGTCCTGATGTAGCCGGGGAGTCGATTATGCTAAGATGCCCCGCCTTGCCAGTCGTTGGGCAGCCGGGCAACCCGACACACCCGGCGCACAAAAATCTTTAGGACATTCCTGTTTTCTCCATATGGCCGAGTTCGCAAAAGAAATTCTGACCGTCAATCTCGAAGACGAGATGAAGCAGTCCTATCTAGATTACGCCATGAGCGTGATCGTGGGACGCGCACTGCCGGATGCGCGTGACGGACTCAAGCCGGTGCACCGGCGGGCGCTGTACGCGATGTATGAGCAGAGCAACGACTGGAACAAGCCCTACAAGAAATCGGCGCGTCTGGTCGGCGACATTATGGGCAAGTACCACCCGCACGGTGACAGCGCCATCTACGATACCATCGTCCGCATGGCCCAGCCGTTCTCGCTGCGCTACATGCTGGTTGACGGCCAGGGCAATTTCGGTTCCGTCGACGGGGATTCTCCGGCGGCCATGCGCTATACCGAGATCCGCATGGCGCGCATCGCGCATGAATTGCTGGCGGACATCGACAAGGAAACGGTCGATTTCGTTCCCAACTACGACGAGAACGAGAAAGAACCCACTGTCCTGCCGACCAGGGTTCCCAACCTGCTGATCAACGGTTCGGCCGGCATCGCCGTGGGCATGGCGACCAATATACCGCCGCACAACCTGACGGAAATCATCAATGCCTGCCTCGCGCTGATCGAGAATCCGGCCATCGACGTTGCCGGGCTGATGCAGCACGTGCCGGGACCGGACTTCCCCACGGCCGCCATCATCAACGGCGTGCGCGGCATCCATGAGGCCTATCACACCGGGCGTGGCCGCATCCATGTACGGGCGCGCAGCCATATCGAGGGCGAAGAGTCCAAAGGTCGTCAGACGCTTGTCATTACCGAGCTGCCCTATCAGGTCAACAAGGCGCGCCTGCTGGAGAAGATCGCCGAACTGGTCAAGGACAAGAAGATCGAGGGCATCTCGGGCCTGCGGGACGAGTCGGACAAGGACGGCATGCGCATGGTCATCGACCTCAAGCGCGGCGAGGTCGCGGAGGTCGTGCTGAACAACCTCTACCAGCATACGCAGCTGCAGACCGTGTTCGGCATCAACATGGTTGCCCTGGTCGACGGCCGGCCGCGATTGCTGAATCTGAAGGAGTGCCTGGAGGCCTTCATCCGTCACCGCCGCGATGTGGTGACGCGCCGTACAGTGTTCGAGCTGCGCAAGGCGCGCCAGCGCGCGCATGTATTGGAAGGTCTGGCGGTTGCGCTCGCCAACATCGATGAAGTGATCGCCCTCATCAAGGGTTCTGCGAACCGCATCGAGGCGCGCCAGGCGCTGATGGACCGCCTCTGGGAGCCGGGTGTCGTGACGGCCATGCTCTCCGGCGCGGGGGCGAGTGCCTCGCGGCCGGAGGATCTGGAGGAGTACTTCGGGCTGCACGAAGACGGCTACCGTCTTTCCGATGCCCAGACACAGGCGATTCTGGATCTGCGCCTGCACCAGTTGACCGGTCTGGAACAGGACAAGATCGTCGGCGAATACAAGGACCTGCTGGAGGAGATACAGAAACTGCTGGAAATCCTCAGCAACCCGGATCGGCTGATGAATGTGATCCGCGAGGAACTGGAGGGCTTGCGTGAACAGTTCGGCGACAAACGCCGCACCGAAATCCTGACAGACCATCTGGACCTCACGCTCGAGGACCTGATCACCGAGGAAGATGTCGTCGTTACCCTCTCGCATGCCGGTTATGCGAAGTCGCAGCCCCTGAGCGATTACCGCGCCCAGCGCCGCGGCGGGCGCGGCAAGAGCGCGACCGATATCAGGGAAGAGGATTTCATCGACAAGCTGTTCATCGCCAGCACGCATGACACCATCCTGTGTTTCTCAAGCCGCGGCAAGGTGTACTGGCTGAAGGTCTATGAGCTGCCGCAGGCCGGGCGCGGCGCGCGCGGCAAACCCATCGTGAACCTGCTGCCGCTGGAGACCGGTGAACGGATCAATGCCATTCTGCCAATCCGCGAATTCTCCGAGGATCACTATATCTTTATGGCCACGGCACAGGGCACGGTGAAGAAGACCTCGCTGCCGGAGTTCTCCCGTCCACGTGCCAGCGGCATCATCGGACTGGGCCTGAATGAAGACGACTATCTGGTCAACGTGGCGATCACCGACGGCTCGCGTGACATCATGCTGTTCACCGATGCCGGCAAGGTCATTCGTTTCGCCGAGAAGGATGTACGGCCCATGGGGCGGACCGCCTGCGGCGTTCGCGGTATCCGGCTGGGTTCCGGACAACACGTCATCTCGATGATCATCGCCAGCGCCAGCCCGGTGCTGACCGCAACCGCAAACGGCTACGGCAAGCGCACCCTCGCGGACGACTACCCGGTGTATGGCCGCGGCGGTCAGGGGGTGATCGCGATACAGGTCAACGAACGCAACGGTCAGGTGGTCGGCGCCGTACCCGCCGATGACGCCGATGAGGTCATGCTGATCAGCAACGGCGGTACGCTGGTGCGCACACGGGTAAACGAAATTTCCGTCATGGGCCGCAATACCCAGGGGGTGCGGCTGATTTCCCTGATGGACGGCGAAACCCTGGTCGGCATCGAACGTGTCATCGATGACGGCGACGACACGGAAGCGTTGGAACAGGCCGATGACGTGACGGGTGAATAGTCCGCCGTCGGGATGACAGGTTCAGTAAAGACTATCTTGAAGAGGTTGTGAATGGCTGATATCTACAATTTCAGCGCTGGACCGGCGGTTCTGCCCCACCCGGTGCTGGTGCGCGCTCGCGATGAACTTCTGGACTGGCAGGGGTCGGGGATGTCGGTGATGGAAATGAGTCACCGCGGCAAGGAGTTCGTCTCGATTGCGGCACAGGCCGAGGCGGACCTGCGCGAGTTGATGGGGATTTCCTCCGATTATCATGTGCTGTTCCTTCAGGGCGGCGCCACCAGCCAGTTCGCCATGGTGCCGATGAACCTGCTGCGCGGACGCGCGCAGGCCGACTATGTCAATACCGGGGCCTGGTCCAAAAAGGCGATCGGCGAGGCGAAGCGCTATTGCTCGGTGAATGTGGCGGCCACGTCGGAGAGCACGAAATTCACCACGATTCCACCCCGGGACGGCTGGAAACTGGATCCGGCGGCTGCCTATGTGCATTACACCCCCAATGAAACCATCGGTGGCGTCGAGTTCGACTGGATACCCGCCACCGGTGAGGTGCCGCTGGTCGCCGACATGTCATCCACAATTCTATCCCGGCCGGTGGAGGTGTCACGGTTCGGCCTGATCTATGCCGGCGCACAGAAGAATATCGGCCCGGCCGGCCTCACGGTGGTCATCGTTCGCAAGGACCTGGTCGGTGAGACGCTTGCCGGTACACCCTCGATGTTCGATTACCAGCAGCACGCGGACAACGGTTCCATGCTCAATACCCCGCCGACCTACGGCTGGTATCTGGCCGGTCTCGTGTTCCAGTGGCTGAAGGCGCAGGGGGGGCTCGAGGCCATGGCGGTCATCAATGAGCGCAAGGCCGGCAAGCTTTACGCGGTCATCGACGCCAGCGATTTCTATCATTGTCCCGTCGATGTCGAGTGCCGTTCCAGGATGAACGTACCGTTTACGCTGGCCGATGGATCGCTCGACGCGGATTTTCTCGCCGGGGCGAAGTCGGCCGGGCTGATCAGTCTCAAGGGGCACCGCTCCGTCGGCGGTATGCGCGCCAGCATATATAACGCCATGCCGGAAGCGGGGGTCGCCGCGCTGGTCGATTTCATGAAGGAATTCGAGCGTACCCGCGGGTGATGCAGGGCTTAATACGCTTCGAGACTATTTACTCTTCAAAAATACAAGCACCGTTTTCATCGCAGAGACGCAAAGGACGCAGAGATTTTCTTTAACGGAAACAATTTAACACTTTGCGTTCTTTGCGCCTTTGCATTGAGTTGTTTATTCATGCATCGACATTATTTACCGGTTTCCACACAATCGACAGTATGCCTATGTACAAGATCCTGACACTCAATAACATCTCCCCGGCCGGGTTGGGCCACCTGCCACGGGAGAGCTACGAGGTGGCCTCCGAGATCCAGCACCCCGATGCCATCCTGCTGCGTTCCTTCAATATGCATGAACTGGACATCGCCCCGACGGTGAAGGCCATCGGACGGGCCGGGGCCGGTGTCAACAACATCCCGGTCGAGCGTATGAGCAAGGCCGGCATCCCGGTGTTCAATGCCCCGGGGGCCAATGCCAACGCGGTCAAGGAACTGGTGATCGCCGGCATGCTGATGGGCGCGCGCAATCTCTGCCAGGGCTGGATGTTCGCCCGCAACCTGGAAGGCGATGACACGGAAATCCACCGGCAGGTCGAGGTCGGCAAGAAACAGTTCGTCGGCGTTGAACTGCCGGGCAAGACCCTGGGTGTGGTCGGACTGGGCGCCATCGGCGTCCAGGTCGCCAACGGTGCGCTGGCACTCGGCATGAATGTCATCGGTCTGGACCCGGATATCACGGTTCAGCGCGCCTGGGAAGTGTCGTCACAGGTACGCAAGGCGGCCAGCATCGAAGAACTGCTGATGCATTCGGATTTTGTGACCTTCCATGTGCCGCTGGTGGATGCAACCCGCAGGATGATCAACGCAGACAGGCTGAAACTGATCAGGGACAACACCGTCATACTTAATTTCTCTCGCAACGGCGTGGTTGACGATGCCGCCGTGGTGGCGGCGATCGACGCAGGCAAGGTGTATGCCTACGTGTGCGATTTTCCCAGCAATCTCCTGAAGAAACATCCCCGCGTCATCGTGCTGCCGCACCTCGGGGCCTCCACGCACGAGGCGGAGGAGAACTGTGCCGTCATGGTGGTCGAGCAGGTCAGGGATTTCCTCGAGAACGGCAATGTCCGCAATTCGGTCAACTTCCCGGAGTTGTTCATGCCACGCAACGGGGCATTCAGGGTGGCGATCGCCAACGAGAATGTGCCCAACATGCTCGGCCAGATCTCGACCTGCATGGCGGATGCGGGCCTGAATATACTCGACATGCTCAACAAGTCGCGCGGTGGACTGGCTTACACCCTGGTTGATGTCGATGCGCCGCTGGGTCCGGGATGTCTCGGACGCATGGCGGAAATCAAGGGTGTGCTCACCGTGAGGGCTCTGTGACCGCCCGCACCCGTATCCGGGACTTTCATGACGCCGCGCCTTGCATTGCCGCGTGCCGGATGCTCCCCGTTGCCTGAACCATGTGCGCCGATAAGAAACTCGATGCCTTGCGCAGCCGGATCGATGTCCTGGATGAACAGATCCAGCAGCTGATCAGCGAGCGCGCCGACTGCGCCCGGCAGGTCGCGGAGGTGAAGACCGGGCAGGGCGAAAACGCCGAATTTTATCGCCCGGAACGGGAGGCCGAGGTCCTGCGGCGTGTGAGTGAAAGAAACACGGGCCCGCTTCCCGTCGAGGAGATGGTGCGCCTTTTCCGGGAAATCATGTCGGCCTGCCTGGCGCTGGAAAAACCCCTGTCGATCGCCTTCTTCGGCCCGGAAGGCACCTTCACCCAGGCGGCGGCACTGAAACACTTTGGCCATTCCGTAAGGACCCTGGCACTGGACGGCATCGACACTGTCTTCAGGGAAGTGGAGGCCGGCGCCGCCGATTACGGGGTTGTCCCGGTCGAGAATTCAAGCGAGGGTGTCATCACCCACACGCTGGACATGTTCCAGCGCTCGCCGCTTGGCATCTGCGGGGAAGTCGAACTGCGCATCCACCATCATTTGCTGGCAGCGGACGCCGAGCGGTCCGGGATCAGGCGTGTGCTGGCCCATCAGCAGGCGCTGGCCCAGTGTCGCGGCTGGCTGGATGCCAACCTGCCGCATGTCGAGCGCATTGCGGTTGCCAGCAATGCCGAGGCTGCCCGCCTGGTCGTGGATCAGTCGGACGATGCCGCCATCGCGGGGGAAATGGCCGCCGAGTTGTATGGCCTGATGACCGTCGCCCGCAATATCGAGGATCAGCCGGATAATACCACCCGCTTTCTCGTCATCGGCAATCAGCGTGTCCTGCCCAGCGGAGTGGACAAGACCTCGATACTGGTTTCCGTACACAACGCGCCGGGTGCACTGTTCAGCCTGCTCCAGCCGATTGCGCAGAATGGAATCAGCATGACCCGTATCGAATCCCGGCCGTCTCGTCAGGGTATGTGGCAATACGTGTTCTATATCGACCTGGAGGGGCACCGGGATGATGCACCGGTGGCGGCGGCGCTGGAAGAGCTGAAGAAAAAGGCCTTTGTCGTCAGGGTACTCGGTTCCTATCCCCGGGCGGTCCTCTAGTGTCCATGCATAACGGCATAAACTCACCGCAGAGACGCAGAGAACGCAAAGTCGTTTTATTGCCTTTATTAAACAATTTCTCTGCGTACTTAGCGTCTCTGCGGTGAAAATGGTGTTTATGGACAGACACTGCATTAGCGCCTGTCCAAGTAAGGATGATACGGCGTATGCAGTATGACGAACTGGCGGTGCCGGGCGTGCGTGCCCTGCAGCCGTATCAACCGGGCATGCCGATTGCCGAACTGGAACGCTGCTACGGCATCCGTAATGCCATCAAGCTGGCGTCCAATGAAAACCCGCTGGGGGCCGGCCACCTTGCCCTGGCGGCGGCGCGGCAGGCGCTTGCGGGCTGTGCGCGCTATCCCGAGGGCAGCGGCTATCTGCTGTGCGCGCGCCTCGCCTCCCTGCACGGCGTTACACCGGACGCTATCACGCCCGGCAACGGGTCCAACGACGTGCTCGACATGATTGCCCGGGTGTTCCTGGGGCCGGGCGTGGAAGCGGTCTATTCACAACATGCCTTCGCTGTCTATCCGATCGCCGTGCAGGCGGTCGGCGCTACGGCCCGGGTCGCCCCCGCGCATGACGGCAGCCGCGGGCCCGCCTATGGCCATGACCTGGGGGCGATGCGTTCCCTGGTCGGGTCGGCCACCCGCGTCGTGTTCATTGCCAACCCCAACAATCCGACCGGAACCTGGCTGGAAGCGAGTGAGTTGCGTGAGTTCGTGGCCGGCCTGCCGGACCACGTCATGGTGGTTATCGACGAGGCCTATTTTGAATATGTTTCGCAAGCGGATTATCCGGACACGACCCGCTGGCTCGCAGACTGCCCCAATCTGATCGTGACACGCACCTTTTCCAAGGCCTACGGCCTGGCCGGTCTGCGTGCAGGTTATGCCGTGTCGCGCCCGGAGGTCGCGCAGCTGCTTAATCGCGTTCGACACCCCTTCAACGTCAACAGCATTGCCCAGGCGGCGGCGCTGGCAGCGCTGGATGACGTGGCGCACCTGGAAAGCAGCGTCCGCCTCAACCAGGTAGGCATGCAGCAGCTGGTATCCGGCTTCACGCGGCTGGACCTCTCCTTTGTCGAGTCGGTGGGGAATTTCATCGCGTTCGATACCGGGAGGGCGGCAGCAGAATGCCATGAACGGCTGTTGAGGAAGGGCGTGATCGTGCGGCCGATCGCCAATTACGGCATGCCCAATCATCTGCGCGTGACTGTCGGTCTGCCAGAAGAGAACGCGCGCTTTCTGAAAGTACTGGAGCAGGTGCTGGCGTGATCAATCGCCTGTGCATCATCGGGGTGGGACTGATCGGCGGTTCGCTCGCGCGTGCGCTCCGGGCGGTGGGGTACTGCGGGGAAGTGATCGGCGCCGGGCGCAATCCGGACCATCTGCGCCAGGCGGTCGAACTGGGTGTCATCGATCGGTTCGAGACCGACACGGGACTGGCCGTGGCGGGCGCGGATATGGTGCTGGTGGCGGTTCCGCTGGGTGCCATGGAAAGCGTCTTCCGGTCCATCCACGGTCGACTTGCCGCGGGCGCCGTACTGACGGATGCCGGCAGCGCCAAGGGCAGCGTCATCGAAGCGGCCGGGCGTGCTTTTGGCCGCGTGCCGGATTATTTCGTTCCCGGACACCCCATTGCCGGCACCGAGAACAGCGGTGTGGCGGCCTCCGTAACCGACCTGTACAGGAACCGGCGCGTGATCGTGACGCCCCTGGAAAACACCGATCCTGCGGCCACATCGCGGGTTCGCGCCATGTGGGAGGCGGTCGGTGCCCGTGTCTGCGAGATGGCGCCGGCGCATCATGATGCCGTGCTGGCGGCCACCAGTCATCTGCCGCATGTGCTGGCGTTTGCGCTGGTGGACAGCCTGGCGCGCCTGGGTGACCGCGAGGAAATCTTCGCTTATGCGGCCGGCGGTTTTCGCGACTTTACCCGCATCGCATCCAGCGATCCTGTCATGTGGCGCGATATCTGTCTGGCGAACGGCGGCGCCATCCAGTCGATGATCGACCGGTTTATCGACGACCTCAGGGTGGTTGACAAGGCGGTGCAGGAAGGTGACGGCGAACGCTTGCTGGCGATATTCACCTCCGCAAAGCAGGCGCGTGATCGTTTCACCGGTAACTAGCTAGTGTTCGTCCATAAACACCGTTTCCAGCGCAGAGACGCAAAGACCGCAGAGAAATTCTCTAACGAAAACACTAAAGCACTTTGCGTTCTTTCGGCAACTGCTCCCTGCGTTGCGCCACCTCCTGCGTCCCTGGAGTCGTGCGCCCTGGCGGTGAGTAAACCATGTATAGACAGACACTCTCCAAGAGGGACATCAGCCTTGAGCGGTATGTGGCGTTGTCAGCGACGTAACTAGACAGTGACAGTACATTCATGACAGACAAGTACACTTCGCAGTTTACGGTCCACCCCGGTGGAAAACTGACCGGTCGCGTGCGTGTGCCGGGGGATAAATCAATATCCCACCGCTCGATCATGCTGGGTTCGCTGGCTGAGGGAATGACTGATATCACCGGATTCCTCGAGGGGGAGGACAGTCTGGCAACGCTTGCGGCTTTCAGGTCGATGGGGGTTGCGATCGAAGGTCCCGGCCGGGGACGGGTAAACATTCAGGGTGTCGGCCTGCGGGGTCTCACGGTGCCGCGTCAGGCGCTCTACCTCGGGAATTCCGGGACGTCCATGCGTCTGATGACCGGCCTGCTGGCCGGGCAGGACTTCGACAGCCTGCTGACCGGTGACGCCTCGCTGTCGGGCCGGCCGATGAAACGGGTGGTCGAACCGCTGACACGCATGGGGGCGCGCATCACCATGACGGCGGCCGGTACGGCGCCGCTCGCCATCAGTGGCGGGATGCGCCTGCAGGGCATTGATTACGTCATGCCGGTGGCAAGCGCGCAGGTCAAGTCCTGCCTCCTGCTGGCCGGCTTGTACGCCAGCGGCACGACCTGTATCAGCGAGCCTGCGCCGACCCGCGATCACACCGAACGCATGCTGGCCGGTATGGGCTATCCCCTGCAGCGTGCGTCCGGGCGTGTGTGCCTGGAGGGCGGGAATGCACTGCAGGGCATTACCATCGACATACCGGCGGATATTTCCTCGACGGCCTTTTTCCTGGTGGGTGCGAGTATTGCGCCCGGCAGCGACCTGGTGCTCGAACATGTCGGTATGAACCCGACTCGTACCGGCATCATCGATATCCTCATGCGCATGGGGGCGGATATACGGATCGACAACCACCGCGAGGCAGGTGGGGAGCCGGTGGCGGATCTGCATGTCAGATCGGCGCCGCTGCACGGCATCGACATTCCGTCCGATCTGGTGCCCCTGGCCATCGATGAATTTCCGGTACTGTTCGTGGCAGCGGCCTGCGCCAGCGGACGTACCGTGCTGACCGGGGCGGCGGAACTGCGGGTCAAGGAGAGCGACCGCATCCAGGTGATGGCCGACGGGCTGGTGACGCTCGGCATTAATGCCACGGCAACCCCGGATGGCATGGTCATCGAGGGTGGCGCCAGCGGAGGCGGGGTCATCGACAGTCATGGCGACCATCGCATCGCCATGGCCTTTGCCATGGCGGCGCTGCGTGCGAAGGGTGCGATTCATATTCTCGACTGCGACAATGTAAACACCTCCTTCCCGGGCTTCGTGGAACTGGCCGGAGGCGCCGGTCTGCACATCGCGCTGGAGAGGGGATGATGCGTGATGCCGAGGCGGCGATAATAATTAACTGAAGGGCATCTCGGTAAATGAAGAATTCTTGTGCAAGAGCCCGCTCCTGCAGCAAATTTGAATCGAGTTTTCGTGGCGCACTGAAATGAAGAGCGAAGTTATTTCCAGATGACATCAAAGACACCCGCTCCCGGCGGCGATGTGCCGGTGATTACGATCGACGGTCCGAGTGGTTCCGGCAAGGGAACCATCAGCCGGCGGCTGGCCGGGACGCTCGGCTGGCATTACCTCGACAGCGGTGCGCTCTATCGCCTGCTTGCCTGTGCGGCATTGAGAGATGGCATACCCTTGGATGACGCGGCGGGATTGACTGCCCTGGCCGAGCGGATCAACGGGGAGTTTGGCGTGTCACCGTCCGGTGCGGAATGCGTATGGCTGGATGAAGAAGATGTGACAACCCGGCTGCGCACCGAAGAATGCGGGAATACAGCCTCGAAACTCGCGACCTTGCCGGATGTGCGCGCCTCCCTGCTGGCCTGGCAGAGACGTCATCGCCAATCCCCCGGTCTGGTCGCGGATGGACGTGATATGGGTACGGTGGTTTTCCCCGATGCCGTGCTCAAGATCTTCCTCACGGCGAGCCCCGAGGAGCGTGCCCATAGAAGATATAAGCAATTGAAAGATAATGGTAATAAAGTTAACATGGACGAGATCCTTGAAGATACCAGGGCGCGGGACCTGCGCGACAGGACACGCAAAACCGCGCCACTCGAACCGGCCGAGGATGCCTTCCTGCTGGATAACGGCGGGCAGGATGTTGCCGAGACCCTTGCCATCATTCTTCAGAGGTTTCAAACGAATGGTTAGAAAAACCGTGTACAATTAGGAGGATAGCGTTTAATATCTTGCCTTGGTGATCCGGGCCATGCCCGATCGTGTTTATCAACTGACCCACCGTATCTCCTGATGCCGTGGTTTTGCACAGGGGCTGCAGCTATGCAGTTCTCGAGGATTCGTTACTCCCATGACCGAAAGTTTTGCTGAAATGTTTGAACAAAGTCTTGCTCACCAGGAATTAAGGCGAGGCGCCGTAATCATCGGTACGGTTATTGATATCCAGCCCGATATTATCGTCATCAACGCCGGCCTGAAGTCCGAAGGCGTCATACCCATCAGTCAGTTCAAGAATGCCCAGGGTGAACTGGAGGTGGCGCTTGGCGATGAGGTCGAAGTTTCCCTGGAGGCAATAGAAGACGGCTTCGGCGAGACACGCCTGTCTCGCGAAAAGGCAAAACGTGATCAGGTCTGGCGACGTCTGGAAAAGGCCTTTGAAAATGAGGATATCGTCAAGGGTGTCATCAGCGGCAAGGTCAAGGGCGGGTTTACCGTCGACATCGAGGATATCCGCGCCTTCCTGCCCGGCTCGCTGGTCGACGTGCGACCGGTTCGTGATCCGGTCTATCTCGAAGGCAAGGAACTCGAGTTCAAGGTCATCAAGCTGGACAAGCGACGTAACAATGTCGTGGTTTCGCGTCGCGCCGTGGTGGAAACCGAATTCAGTGCGGAACGCGAAGCCCTGCTGGAGAATTTGCAGGAAGGGCAGGTCGTGAAGGGTATCGTAAAGAATCTGACGGACTACGGCGTGTTCGTGGATCTTGGCGGCATCGACGGGCTGCTGCATATCACGGATATGGCCTGGAAGCGCGTCAAGCATCCTTCCGAGATCGTCAATGTCGGTGACGAGATCGACGTCAAGGTTCTCAAGTTCGATCGCGAGCGCAACCGCGTATCACTGGGTATCAAGCAGCTCGGTCAGGATCCCTGGGCCGATCTGGCGCGCCGCTATCCCTCAGGTACACGCCTGTTCGGCAAGATCACCAATATCGCCGATTACGGATGTTTCGTGGAGATCGAGGAGGGCGTCGAAGGACTGGTGCACGTTTCCGAAATGGACTGGACCAACAAGAACGTCAATCCTTCCAAAGTCGTTCATATCGGCCAGGAAGTCGAGGTCATGGTGCTCGATATCGACGAGGAACGCCGCCGCATTTCGCTGGGCGTCAAACAGTGCTATGCGAACCCGTGGGATGAGTTCGCCGCCACGCACAACAAGAGCGATCGCGTCGCCGGTTCCATCAAGTCCATTACCGACTTCGGCATATTTATCGGACTGGACGGCGGCATCGACGGATTGATCCATCTTTCGGATATCTCCTGGAATGAGCCGGGTGAAGAGGCGGTACGCAGGTATCAGAAGGGCGATGAAATCGAGGCGGTGGTATTGTCCGTCGACCCGGAGCGCGAAAGAATCTCGCTGGGCATCAAGCAGCTTGAGAAGGACCCTTATTCAAATTTTGTGGCCGAACACAGCAAGGGGAGTATCGTCAAGGGCGTTGTCAGGGAAGTCGATGCCAAGGCTGCAATCATTGATCTCGGTGACGGGGTTGAAGGCACGCTGCGTGCTTCGGAACTGTCACGCGACAGAATCGAGGACGCGCGGACCCTTCTGTCGGCGGGCGATGAGGTCGAGGCCAAGTTCATGGGGGTGGATCGCAAGAACAGAACCATCAGTCTGTCTATCAAGGCAAAAGACAGCGATGATGAAGCGGCCATGCTGCAGGATTACGGCGCCGACAACGCCGAGGCCACGACCAATCTGGGCGATGTGCTCAAGCGGCAACTGGGCGGCGATGACTAACAGCCCCCTGAAACTGGCGATAACTGGAACTGTATAATCCGGGTGGTGGAGCAAATGACTAAGTCTGAACTTATCGAAATTCTTGCGTCCAAGAACAGTCATCTTAACCATAAGGATGTCGAACTGGCCGTCAAAAGCCTGCTGGAGCAGATGAGTCAGGCGCTCTCAACCGGGCAGCGAATCGAAATCAGGGGTTTCGGAAGCTTCTCGTTGCATTACCGTCCACCCCGTATCGGCAGGAATCCAAAGACGGGCGATTCGGTTGCCCTGGCATCGAAACATGTACCGCATTTCAAACCGGGCAAGGAACTGCGCGAGCGGGTTAACGGCTACTTCCAGCGCATAAAGGACATCTGACCACAGGGCGGTGCACGGGTCGAATTCCCGTGATTCAATCTTGCACCGCCCTGCCTTCCCTGTCTGATGGCTGCTAGCCCGGGTGTTCAGTCAGTTATGCCGCGACCCCGGCCGGCGAATTCCTGCCGGGTCTGCTGCGCTTCGCGAATTCCGGGTATTTCCCATGGCAAATGCGATGTACGGACTGTCAGGGCCATTTCATGATATCGACCCCCTGCCACTGAGGGTCGCAGGTCAGAGGAACGGATAACGCCCTGTCATGAACGAGCTGGTCTGGTTCCTCCTGCCTGTGGCTGCACTTGGCGGATGGATTGCCGCCCGGCGGGGCAGTGACGGCACGGATGGCCATCCTCCCCACTTTCCCGGTCCTGATTACCTCAGAGGGCTGGACTACCTGCTTAACGAGCAGCCTGACAAGGCAATTGACGTGTTCGTCCAGATGCTCGATGTTACCGCCGATACCTTCGAAACGCATCTCGCGCTGGGCAATCTGTTCAGGAAGCGTGGTGAGGTCGATCGTGCCATCAGGGTCCACAGGAATCTCGTTGCCAGGGACTCCCTGAGCGGTGACCAGCGCAGTGATGCGCTGCTGGAACTGGGCCGCGATTACCAGCGTGCCGGTTTGCTCGATCGTGCGGATGAACTGTATTCCGAGCTGCTGCAACGCAAGGACCATGTGACGCAGGTTCTGCCGCTGTTGCTCGACATCTATCAGCAGGAAAAAGACTGGGAAAGCGCCATCAGGATTGCCTCCCGGATGGAACAGGTCAACAACCGGCCGGCCACCATCGTCATCGCGCAATTTCTCTGTGAAATGGCAGAGGATGCCCGCGTGCAAGGTGAGACAGAAAAAGCGTTCAACCTGCTGGGTCAGGCGCTTGCCACAAACAATGATTGCGCGCGCGCCAGCCTGCTGCTGGGGGATATCGAACGCGAAGCGGATCACCACGAGGCGGCATTGATGGCATACTCACGGGTTGAAAGTCAGTGCAGGGAATTGCTGCCGGAAGTGCTTGTCTCCCTGTATGCCTGTCACCGTGAGCTGGGTGACGTCGACGGGATGATCGAGTACCTGCGTGAATGCATTCCGCGCTACAACGGCGTTGCGCCGGTGATCCTGCTGGCGGAAATTCTGTCCGAACAACACCGGCAGGATGAGGCGTGCGAATTTCTCACCCGGCATCTGGCCAGGTATCCTTCAGTGCGCGGCCTGGCAAAATTCGTGGATCTTCGGCTTGCGGGCTGTCGTGCAGACGTAAACGAGAGTCTGGTCATGCTGAAGAATCTTACGGACCGGTTGCAGAAGGGCAAGCCCACCTATCTTTGTCGTGAGTGCGGATTCGCAGGAAAAACACTGTACTGGCAATGCCCGGGATGCAAGTGCTGGGATACCGTACGTCCGATCCGCGGTGCGGAAGGCAACTAGGAATAGTTGACTGTAACGATAGAGACTCCAGATGAATGATACAGAGAACCCCGGGCCGCGCGTTATCGTGGCGATGGATTATCCGGATGCGGAATCCGCATCGCGGCTTGTCATGCGGCTGGATTCCGCCCAATGCAGGCTCAAGATTGGCAAGGAACTGTTCACCGCCGCCGGTCCCGACTTTGTTCGTCGGCTGGTTGACCTCGGGTTTGATGTCTTCCTGGATCTGAAATTCCATGATATTCCGAGTACGGTGGCCAGGGCCTGCAGCGCCGCCGCCCGCTTGGGCGTGTGGATGATAAATGTCCACGCGCTGGGTGGCGAACGGATGCTCACCGCAGCGCGTGAGGCGCTCTCCGGACTGACTCGACCACCCCTTCTGGTCGCGGTCACCATTCTTACCAGCATGGACGAAACGGATCTGAGATCAATCGGTCTGGGCGGGGCGCCGGGAGATCATGTGATCCGTCTGGCGACGCTGGCGCATGACTGTGGTCTCGATGGCGTTGTCTGCTCATCCAGGGAAACACGGGAGCTTAGAACGCGACTTGGCAGAAGCTTCCGACTGGTTACGCCCGGCATTCGACCATCCGGCAGCCAGATGGACGACCAGCGGCGGGTCATGACACCGGCCGATGCCGTAAGAAACGGATCGACCTATCTCGTCATCGGGCGCCCGATCACCCGGGCGGACGACCCGTTGGGTATATTGCTTACAATAAATAAGGAACTTGCTGCATTGAACTGACCTTCCCGCGCGATATGCTCTTTCCGTGCGGTGCATCCCGATAATGCGACCAGACGGGTGTACGGCAAGTGCAATTACACAGGAATGATCTCAACGGAAAGGAGTCCATAGTATGTCCACTATCAGATCCATACTGTTTTACTTTGCAATGCTGCTGACGGTTCCAGCCGTGGTCCTTGCGGATCCGGTTGATATCAATTCGGCTGATGTCGAAACGCTTGCCGGCAACATCGATGGCGTCGGTACACAGAAGGCCATCGCAATCGTTCAGTACCGGGAAGCCAATGGTCCGTTTTCGAGCCTGGATGACCTGGCCAATGTCCAGGGTATAGGGATGAAAACCATTGACAGGAATCGCGACAAGCTGACCGTTGTAACGCCATTGCACTGATCCGCCGGAGTCCGGTCATAACCGGCATCAGGACACACCGGAAAGCGCCCTCGACGAGGGCGCTGTTTTTTATCTGATTACCGCAGAAACTCAGCTACAGGCGGCATCCGGGCCAGAGCCGCGAGACCGTCTGCCGCAGGGACGATGCACAGGGATGTGCAAGTGTCGCGGGATGGCAGGACGCCCGGAGCGACCGCGGTAGACTACAGGGAGGTATTCAAGGTGTATCTTGCGGCTCTGGTCCGGATGCCGTCGTTCTCCGCCGTGGCTGGGATTCACGGGTAATCAGGTTCTCTTCTGGGCCCAGCGTTGATATGCCAGGCGCCTTCTTGCGGCGTCACACCTGATTGAACGGGATCGACAAAAACAACTGGAAACATGGGGATAGATTCTGTGACTGCCGCTGGCGGCAGCCCGGTCGCGGCCGAGTGATGACATGGCTTCGAGTATTGACTACCATGGGAACCATTATCGATAGTCTAACTAAATAATATTCAATTATTAACGAAAATTGCCGATTATTGTGGCAGCAGTAACCGGCCAGTTTTCCTATCAGAATTCATCACGGACAGACGCTATGAAACTA
>JBAVKA010000146.1:0-5633 GCA_049688075.1 Gammaproteobacteria bacterium | reverse complement strand
CAGAGACCAACACCTGCATCTTCAGGGAGTACTCACGGGGGAACCTGCTGCAGGGACAGGTGACGATCAAGAATTGCAATCCGCTCAACAGGCAATAGTTACAAACCCCGGTGCATGCCTCTCGCGGCGTGTGTTCCGAACACCCAACCTGTGACCACATCGCGGGTAGACAGGAAGGATAAGATCCTCCGTCATCGTTCAGACCAAGCCTGGTCATCAATCCCCGTCAAGCCTCCCCCACTGCTCCCCCCTCAGCAGCGGCGTTCCCGCTGCCAGGTTAAACAGCGTCACCTCCAGCGGCAGCGTCTCGTCCAGGATCGCAGCGACGATGTCGGGTGCCAGCGTGGTCAGGTTGACCATCCGGCTCACGTAACTGTCGTTGACCCATTCACGCAGGGCATCTCCTTCAGGGACCTGGCTTCCCCCGATTCCAACAGGGCCAGCCAGCGGTGTCCGCGGGCGAGTGCGAGCTGGAGAGGTGTCAGTGTAGTATCCCATGGACGAGAGTCCAGTCTACCGCCGTCCGGCAGGGTCACGACCTTTCGCAGACCGCGCCGTTTGATCCGGATCGGAACGGTGGCGGTGAAACGGTTGAGAACCCAAGACTGCCACCCAATTCGTGAAAAAACCGGTTCATCATCCGTAACGATGACGCGACATACTGGCCCTACCCGTATCAACCCGCAGCAGTTCGCACTACCCCTAACGCGCTGATATACAGAGTTTGTTGTCAGCTGCACCCCTCCACCAATTTTCTCCTAACCGACTGAGCGGTATGCACTTCTTCCCGCCTCTTGAGTCCCTTGCCCACCGGTGGTCCAAACCGCAGTCACACAGGAACTCAACCATGGCAGGGACGGTAACTGTGGGTCGGCTCCCGCAAATTTGCGAATTCTTTTATTAGCGCCTGGTGTAGGACAGAGTTCGGCCATAACAAGACGAAACCGTATACTCGGTAGAGGTCTCGAATGCAGCAACTTCTGACGTTCCCGCTTCCTATGAAAATTAGTTGCTGTCATTCATAACAGTTGAACTCAGTCCCTTGGCGCAATCTTTTCTCAGCATGTCGTGCAAGACTGAGTTCGGCTGAATTTGTTGGTAAACTCGGTTCCTGCGGAGCCCTGTTAATTTCAGCCGCAGGAACGTCTCATGCATCAGACACATTGTGACACTCCACCGCGATGCCGCGTTCCTGCCTTGCGCGGCCACTGCTGAGCTGTGGCACTGGATTAATCAGGAATTTCTGGCAGAAATTAGTGTTGACAGTTGCGCAGAGGCATAAAGACGGTCGGGTACCTATGTTACATGAAGACATACCATCCGGAATCCCATCACCCATTCGGATACTCAACCGCCACCGCAGTTGTCATTGCGAGCATGATCGGGACTGGTGTGTTCACTACACTGGGTCTCGAGGCACAGGAACTGAAAACCGGGTTTTCACTGATGTGCCTCTGGTTTGTAGGCGGTCTGATAGCTCTAGCCGGCGCCATGTCTTACGGTGAACTCGCGGCGGCCATGCCGCGATCCGGCGGTGAATATCATTTTCTTGGGAAAATCTATCATCCCGTACTTGGAATCGTTGCCGGATGGATATCCGTTACCATTGGTTTCGCTGCCCCCAGTGCTCTCGCTGCGATGGCATTCAGTCGTTACGCCAGCGCCTTTACTGATGCCCCGCCTGTCAGTTTTGCTGTCGTCGTGCTTGTCGGGGTAACCGCATTTCATGCATTCAGCATAACTATTGGCAAGCGCTTTCACATAGTGACAACAGCGGCAAAGGTATTGCTCATCGCGGGTTTCTGCGTCACGGGACTGCTGGTCATTCCTGCAGCTCACGTTACTGTCGCACCCTCGGTTACCGGTTGGCATGAAGTATTCAGTCCGTCGTTTGCATTTTCTTTGATTTACGTCTCATATGCTTACTCGGGGTGGAACGCTGCGACCTACATAATCAGCGAGGTCAACGAACCGCAGCGAGTGGTTCCTGCGGCCTTATTCCACGGGACACTGATCGTAATGGTACTCTATCTGCTACTCAACCTTGTTTTTCTGTGTACTGTACCGCTTGACGAGCTGGCCGGAAAGATTGAGATTGGTGCCCTCTCAGCTCAATACATATTCGGTGAATACGGCCGCTTGCTGGCAAGTGCCATGATTTGTGTGCTGTTGCTCTCGACCATCAGCGCTATGGTGATGGCGGGTCCGCGCGTGTTGCAGGTTGCAGGCGAGGACCTGCCGGGACTGCAGCTACTGGCCGCCCGCACACGGAGCGGGACGCCGTTACGTGCCATCCTGCTCCAGCTTTCGCTCGCCATAGCTTTTGTTGTCACGGATTCATTTGAAGGCGTACTTTCCTATGCAGGGTTCACTCTTAACCTGATCACGATCCTCACTGTCACAGGTGTGTTTGTACTGCGCCACAGCGCACCCGACATGCCGCGACCCTATCGGGTCTGGGGCTATCCGCTGACCCCGGCCGTATTTGTGCTGCTCAACAGCCTGATCCTGGTGTTTGTACTGCAGGCACGTCCTGTTGCGGCCTGCACCAGTCTGCTTACGGTATTGTTGGGTGCGTTGCTGGCATGGTTGCACATACGGCGCGGGGCATAAGCAGAAAACCAGCAACCCCTGCACGCGCAGCGATCGTGATGCGCCAGGAAATCGATCCGGCCTGGATAACCGCCTTGCCCGGCAGACATCAGCCTGCCGCAGGGATTTTCAGATTGCAAAATAAACTGGATGGTGACCTGGGCCTCTCCCGTGATCGCTCCGCTGGGGCCGGGATTGCGGAACGTTACGCTGTAGTTGGGTGTGCGGGTATTGCCATTGCGGCGAGAGCTGTGTGACGACCGGGTGATGGCTTTCGTAAGTACCATGCCTTCAGCCTGTGTTCCCTCAAGGTCCAGACGCTTCGTCACAGTGGCGTATTGAAACCCCAGATACAGGCCAATGACGAAGATCGGCAATCCAACGCCGAACCAGAACCATAGGTTTTTTACCGAAATCATCGGGCGCTCGCTGGTACTTCGTTATATATCTGTCGTGAATCGTGACCACCTCGGACACGACGCCCCTGAAGATCGGTGACTTGCCCGTCATCAATGTGCACCGCAGGTGTACAGCAAGCATAGCGTACAGGTTGCTATCTCCGACTGATTTCCATGGCGTATTCGCACCCAACAGCAAACACCGGACGCTGATCACACCCGCCGGCCGCGGCACGGGCCGCAAGACCACCGACAAAGCACAAGACCGAACCCCGGCCGAGCGACACACTGCCATGACCTGCGCGCAACGGCTCAAGCGCGTGTTCAACATCGAAGACCCAGCGATCATCAGCAAGATCCTCGATCACCTGGACAGGAACGCACCCGCGACCGCACCTGCCTCATCACCACAACCCCGGGCACCGCCACGGACAGAATTCTTCGATACAATCCTGTGTGGGATCCCATCCCGACGAGGAGGAGCCAGACCCAGACGGCCTCGATCAGGCGACTCGAATGCGAATCGAGGAGCAGGCGATCGACTGTTTCATCAAGCTAGAACCTGCCCTGAGGCGCACGCCTGAGGGCAACCCGGGATACGACCTGTACGAGAGCGGCCCCACCGGCACGCCCATCCGCTGGGTTGAGGTCAAGTCGATGACGGTTCTCTTGCTGATTGCCCGGTGTGTCTTTCGAAAACCCAGTTCGATTACGCTCGTGAACGAGGAGCGGCGTACTGGCTCTACGTGGTCGAGCATGCGACGGACGCCGAGCAGGTCCGAGTCCTTTGAATTCAGGACCCTGTTGCACACGATCGAACGTTCACGTTCGATCGTGGCTGGATCGAGATCGCCCGGACGGAGCCGCCGGTTTGAATGGGGAAGCTGTAGCTGAGGGAATTCAAAGCAGTTTGGACAAACCGTCAAATCCACGTCCTCAAGGCCAAGGCGATAATAACTAAACCCGAAGCCCGGAAGCACCGCAAAAGCGGTCACTACAAATCAATGGCTTACTCGCGGACTTTTCAGGCGGTTGGATGGCGTCATTGCCTATCCGGAGGAAACAGCTAATCTTCTGTAAATGAAGCGCTCAATTTGCATGGCACAAACCCGGATTCGCTTTTATCCCAGGATGGTATTGATTGGGTGGCAAGAATTGGGAAACCGAAAGGTGAATTGTCGGTAGCTTCCCTTGAAGATACAGAGGGGATATTTGCTTTTCGGCGCTTGTCGTAACCAATAACCGCTAAGGGACATATGGTGTGAACACAATTTTCAGGAACTGCCTTTGTGCTGTGTTACTTGGAATTGCCATAATCATTGGCGAGATACCAGCCGTGTGCGCTGAACCCAAGGCTCTATATACCGTGGACTTTCGCCAGAAAGAGAATACCGATGCATCGACATGGCTCAAGAAGCAGGGATTCGATACATTTCTCGATGCAGAGCGGTTGCAGTTGGAGTTTGAGAATGAGGGGCTGCGCATCAGCACGAACGAACGTTTGACGGCCATGTTCGGATTAAAGTTTGGCAAGCCGGATTACGTTCGCGACGTAAATCATATTGTTATCGAATGGGGTGTAAACCGCTTCCCAATCGGTGCAGACTGGGAACAGGGAAATAAACGGGTGCCGATTGGCGTCATTTTCAGTTTTGGCGACGAGAAGCTGAGTAGCGGATTGCCGTTTGGCATCAAAGACGCTCCGTACTTCCTCAGTGCGTTCATCGGCGAGAAAGAACAGGTAGGTAGCATGTACCTCGGTGCGTTATACGCGGAAGGGGGGCGCTACTTTTGTGTTTCCAATGGCGCGCCTGTGGGCCAAACCATTGCAACAACCTTTGAAGTCGATAATCGATTTAAAGACGTTTTCAAACAGGACAAGACGCCGCCCATCACAGGCCTGGCGTTTGAAATGAATACCGACGACACAGATGGTGGCGCCGACGCCGTTATTAAAAAGATTGTTTTTTATTCTAAGTAATGAAATATGGATTCTTTATGTGAGCTAACCCTGTCGCGGGGGATCGGGCTGGCAAAAAACCCGCGCTACACACAGCGCTTTGTCCTGCAGGTGAACAAACGGCGCCGCGACATGCCCAACAAGGCGGTGGCCGAACTGGATCGCCTGCACGACAGTACGTCAATCCGGTTTATGCACCCTACGAGCACACAAGTGAGTCGATTAGAGCGAAATGTCACCATACACTAGCGACTCCACCACCATTATTTACCCGCCAGAAAGCGTAAGCCCGGCAAGTACACCACGATGATCGGAAAGATCGGTTCCGATAACTTCATAGGAAGAAAACTCAAGACCGGGTGATATCAGGACCCAGTCCAGGCGTTTGCCAAGCATGGGAAAGGTGATCAGCTTGCTATTTTCCGGCTGGTACGCCTTCATCCCAAGTTTCTCAACCAGGTACTGTGCTGCCGAGTCCTGCTGGAACCATCCTGAGTTCAGGTCGCACATGATAATCAAACGATTGTTTCTGGCTCGTAAAACGGCAATCAGCTCATCTGCCTGTTTTTTCCTGGCTGAACCACACATGAAATCCAGATGAACAGAAACCACGTCAATGTCGATACCGTCCCTTCCCGGCCAACTAATGGTCGATACCACAAAACCCGTGGGTACCAGTGTAA
>JBAVKA010000145.1:0-1747 GCA_049688075.1 Gammaproteobacteria bacterium | reverse complement strand
GCGGCTACTACCGCAATCCGCAGGCCACGCGCGCGCTGTTTCACGATGAATGGCTCGACAGCGGCGATCTGGCCTATATCGCGGATGGCGAGGTGTTCATCACCGGTCGTGCCAAGGACGTCATCATCCGCGCCGGACGGCAACTCTATCCGGATGAACTGGAGGCCGCCATCGGCGAGCTGCCGGGGATTCGCAAGGGCTGTGTGGTGGTCTTCGGCAGTACCGATCCCGCGCAGGGCACCGAGCGGCTGGTCGTCCTGGCGGAGTTGCGCGACGGCGGGGCCGGGCGAACCGAGCCATTGCACCGGGAAATCAATACCCTCACCACGAAACTCACCGGAGGGCCGCCCAGCGAGATCATCCTGGCTCCCGCGCACACGGTCCCCAAGACTTCGAGCGGCAAGTTGCGGCGCACGACGACGCGCACCCTCTACGAACAGGGTAAGCTGTTGCGACGCAGTCACGCCGTGTGGTGGCAGGTGACCCGATTTGCGCTGGCCGGCATGTTGCCCGGAGTACGGCGCCTGCAGCGTCGCCTCGCCGCGGACCTCTATGCCGGATACATCTGGTTGGTATTCGGGTTGTTCGCCGCTGGCACCTGGCTTCTTGTTGGCGTGCTACCCGGCAGACGCCGACGTTGGCGCTTCGTGCAGCGTGCGGCACGGACGTTGCTGCGTCTCACCGGCATACCGCTACAGGTACGGAGTCTGGATCAGCTCCCGCCGGCCGAGCAGCCCTGCGTCCTGGTCGCCAACCACGCGAGCTACCTGGACTCGATCGCCCTGGCCGCGGCGCTGCCGCAACCGGTCAGTTTCGTTGCCAAGGCCGAGCTGACCGGGAAGTTCGCCGTCCGCTGGTTCCTGGAACGGCTCGATACCTGCTTCGTGGAACGCTTCGACCGGCAAAAGAGCATCCGGGATGCGCGCGAGCTGGCCGCTGCGCTGCCAGCGGGGCGGTCCCTGTTGTTTTTCCCCGAAGGGACGTTTACGCGCATGCCCGGGTTGCAACCCTTTCTCATGGGCGCATTTCTTACCGCCGCGCAGGCCGGTGTGCCGGTCATTCCCGTCGCCCTGCGCGGAACGCGATCCATACTGCGAGGCGACAGCTGGTACCCGCAGCGCGGTACCATCCGCATAGACGTGGGCGCTCCCCTCCGCGCCGGGCAGCGCGACGGCGGGCCGGAAAACCGATGGCAAGTTGCACTGGAGCTGCGCAACGCTGCTCGCGCTTACCTGCTGCGCCACTGCGGGGAGCCGGATCTGGAGGGGGTGAACCCGCCGGCACGGCCGGAGGAACCCGCCGGGTAGTCCGTCGCTGATGCGGTCGATTCAGGGAAAGGAAAGCGGTGGTTCACCACATCACCGTCGTGAAACAGCCACAGCCAGCCGGGCGCCATGATGACCCAACCCTCACCGACAAATTGATTGCATATCTATTCTTGGTCAGGCGCCTGGCGGTCGTGCCGGAATCGACCAGAAGATGAGACTCATGAACAGCGGGCTAAACTATGCATGGCAATGTCAAAAAGTAAAATCAGGTGCTTGCAGATTGCTTTCTAACTTTGCTCCGCTTGCACAGCGAATTGATCAGGTACTCCTCAATACCTGAAGTGCTTGATCTTCTCGCCCTGTTCGCCGATCTGCATCATCGCTTCGATGCCGATCTGGAGGTGAATCTCTGACCATCGTTCGGTCACCTGCAGGTCTCGTGCTTCGGTCTGCACGCCGTCCGGCGTGACGGGCACATC
>JBAVKA010000144.1:0-2609 GCA_049688075.1 Gammaproteobacteria bacterium | reverse complement strand
TGCGGATCCGAAAACGCGCTCGACCAGCGCGTGGCTGAATTTCCATCAACCGCCTTAGCCGCTGACAAGGACGCGTTCTCCACTGAGGAGCCCCATGCGGCCGCGCCCTGCGCCAGGTTGCCTGTTGCTGCGTTTGTGAGTGGAGAACTCGAGAGAGCGATTAGCACGACAAAATAGCTAACTAGGGTTTGTATCAGGGTGTGGCTAGAACACTTGATCATAGTCGTTGGGTGAATTCCTTTCCATGTAGCAAATTTGGTAATTTCCTTGCTAATCAACAATTTAGTTAGCTACTCATAAACTGCCGAGCAATGTCGCGAACTTGCTGAAAACTGCAAGTGGCTGATACAGCAGCAAGAACACACTTTAACTTAAGCTGTTCTTAGCCCGGACCTCCCATAAAAAAGCGAATCTATGTTTAATAATCGGTGTGAATATGAGATATGTCAATCCGTAACAATACTAAAGCGAAACAAAACAGCACCTTATATAATTATACACCCTAGCTGCATTTACAGCCATCACCGGGTTTTTCGTCCACGCCACGTTCAACGATGGTGCGCAGTCCTTCGATTAGGATCTCTGCCGCTGCGTAGAAGCCAACTAGCAGATCGGCCTGATTGCTCGCCAATGATTATTTGTGAAAAATCCATTCCTTTTCATGACTCTCTCTTCAGGGCGCGACTGGCCAGGTAACTTCCCTACTACCTGAACGTCTCGGGTAAAATCATAGAGGCGGCCGATGGCAGGCAAGCGGGTTGGCGCTATAGTGGACTTTAGAAGATCCTTGACAACCGGCTGGCGGCAGAAACGATGTACCGATACTTGTGGGAATCCGATCTCCTGAAGTGACTGTGTTTCTTTCCATCCAGAAGGCTGTCGAAGTGCATAGCAGATATTTCCTTAGACCGGGTTCCCCAGAATGCGCATGACAATGAAAACCGGGTTGTTGCTGGTTTGTTGCGTGTTTTCGTATCAGATCATGGCTGGTGCCGAAGAGACCATGCGATGCACAGACGCTTTGTACAGTAAATCCATCGGCCTGTATGACACCCTTGAAATTACGCTCAAGCATCCGGGCAAATCTGCAAATCCATTTGACTTCGGTGAGACGCAGGTGGCTGCGAGTTTCATATCACCGACCGGCAGGGAATTCCATGTATCTGGTTTTTTCGATGGCGTAACGGGTGAACACCCACGTCAGTCGATCTGGAGAATTCGCTTCATGCCGAACCAGGAAGGGGTGTGGAACTTCCGGTTAACAGGTAGTCACACAGGTCTATCGGAGCAGTGTACATTCCGGAGTACGTCTGCTCACAACCCCTTAGCGCATGGCCATGTCAGGCCGGATCCAAATTATCGGGGATATCTCGTCCATGATGACGGGACGCCACACTACTGGTATGGCGGTAAGTGGTTTGGTGCGCAGAACTATGGCCCAAAAGGCAAGATGAATTCCGCGACTGGCCGGTACGAGGTCAACTGGTATCGCCACTCTGAGAAGGACATACTCAATTATCTCGATCTCCTGGAAGAGTACCGGCATAACGGAATTCTCCTGAAAATCGCCCTGTTCCCGCTCGAGGAGGATCAGCTCAGCTGGGATCTGAACTGGATACGGCGTGCGGAATGGATCGTCCGGGAGGCAGGTGAGCGAGGGATATACGTTCAGATCACGATGTTCGACACCTGGAGTCGTCCGGATGACGGCTATTTCGAGGCAAGCACCAGTGGAGAGCGCCAGTTATTCAATGTCTGGGAAAAAACGCATCTGGATAAGAAGAAAAACTATATACTCACCGTGATTGCTCGCTTTGCCGGTTTCTATAACGTCTACTGGGAGCTGGGAAACGAGATGGAACATGCACCAAATTGTGGCAAGTGTTTTGTCGCACTTGCGAACCAGTATTATATTCCGTGGATACGGGAACATGATCCCTACCGGCTTCCGATTGGCCTATCTGAATCTTTATGGCAGGATGCCGATGTCGATATCGGCTTTCTTCATCAAACCAATGAGCTCCCGCCTTTTGAAAACGGCAAACCGGTGATCATAAATGAACTGGTACGGGGCGGACTACCGTTAACATTCTGGGAGAAGCTCCTCGGATACGAGGACGGCTTGTATGCGGATACCTATATCCGAAGTGCAGGCAAGCGTCTGGCCTACCGAAGAACCTTCTGGAACATGTTTGTCCGTGGTGGATCTGGTAGCAGCGAGGCGACCTGGCTGGATATCCGCAAACCTGCAAATGCAGCAGTACATGACGTGATGGCGGACCATAAGAGACTGCGGGATTTCATCGATTCCCTGTCCGTGAATATTAATAGCATGTTAACCAGTTCATCCATCATGAAAACGGAGACTGGGCCGGTCTATACCAGAATGCTGCCCGGGCATCTCTATGTCGGCTATCTCCCTGAATCGCCAGGAGAGGCAGAGACGGACAGCCTTGCAGTGACGATCGATCCCGGAGTCTATCGCTATACCTGGTATAGTCCCGCCAACGGCAGGTATAGTAAGGTGTATGAGATCAATTCGTCCGGAGACCAGGTCGATATCCCCAGGCGTGGTGACGGGCTGGACAGTGTGCTCGTGATTCGACGCA
>JBAVKA010000143.1:0-2816 GCA_049688075.1 Gammaproteobacteria bacterium | reverse complement strand
CCCATCAATTTTTATGCCGATACGGCGGAGTCGGTCGAACAACAGGTCTTTACCCTGCGCGGCAACGCCGTAGTCCTCTATGGACAGCAGCGCCTCGATGCGGACAGCATCACCTACAACCTGAACGACGGCGCGGTCGATGCGCAGGGCAACCTGCACTACTCCCGCCCCGGCCTGCTCGTCAGCGGAGATAACGCCCGGCTGTACCCCGATGAAAAGCGGGGCACACTGTACTCGGCGGATTACGCACTGCCGGATCGGCACGGTCGCGGTCAGGCGGAGGTTATCCACCTGCTGGACGCCCACCATGAGCAACTCGACCAGGCCACCTACACCACCTGCCCGCCAGGCAATACGGACTGGTTAATGTCGGCCCGGCAGGTAGATCTCGACACGGAGGATGGTCTTGGCGTCGCGCATCATGCCAGGATGGACCTGAAAGGTATGCCGGTCCTGTACACACCGTATATCAGCTTCCCGATCGATGGTCGTCGCCGCTCCGGTTTTCTGATTCCGAAGATCGGCGCTTCCGAGGAAACCGGTCTTGATGTCAGCATACCGTATTACTGGAACATCGCACCCAACTATGACGCAACCCTGATGCCGCGCATCATGAGCGAACGCGGCGTCATGATGAATACGGAGTTTCGCTACCTTAGCCGGACCAATAGCGGAATGCTGAGAGCCGAATACCTGCCCTCGGATAACAAGTACGATAACAGGTCCCGCAGCCTGGTTTCATTCGAGGACAAGGGCAACCCACTGCCACGGCTCACCACACACATCGACGCCAGCGATGTCTCGGACAAGGATTACTTTCGGGATCTGGGTACCACCCTGGTGCAGTCGAGCCAGTCCTTCCTGAGGCGTGAGGCCCAGGCAACCTACCATGGCAACCGGTGGATGCTGGATACCCGGGTGCTCAATTTCCAGACCGTCGACCCTACCGTGTCAGTGGCGGACCGACCCTACATGGAGCTACCCCGGGTGCGCTTTAACGCCGCTCCGGCGCAGCGCCTGCTGGGCCTGCAATTCAATCTGGATTCCGAGGTAACGCAATTCGACAAGGACAAGTCGGTCACGGGCACCCGTGTCGACATGCTGCCGCAGCTGAGCCTGCCGATCGAGCGTGTCGCCTGGTACCTCAAGCCCTCGGCCGGATTGCGCCATACCGTCTATCAGCTGAACGACCAGCCGGCCGGGGACCCGAAAAGCCCGCAACGCACCACGGCGTTGGCCGACATCGACGCCGGCATGTACTTCGACCGCGATTTTCAATGGGGCGATTCAGCCTATATGCAGACGCTGGAACCCCGCCTCTACTATCTGTATGTCCCGTACAAGAAGCAGGACGATATCCCGGTATTCGATACCGGCAAATACGACTTCAACTTCTGGCAGCTGTTCCAGGAAAACCGTTTCAGCGGACCGGACCGGATGGGGGATGCTAACCAGTTGGCAGTAGCGCTGACCACCCGCGTGCTCGATCCGGAGAGCGGTGCCCAGCGGCTGCGCGCCAGCCTGGGTCAGCTGGTATATTTCCGCAACCTGAAGGTGACCCTGCCCGACGAACCCGTAGTCACCGACAATACCTCCGACCTGATAGGCGAATTCGGCGTGGCAATTTCCAGCGAGTGGAATGCCGCAACCGAGATCCAGTGGGATCCGAGCGCGTCCCGGACCGACCGGGGCGATGTCCTGCTCCAGTACCATGCCGACAAGCGCCAGCTGGTGAATCTCTCCTACCGCTATCGCCGCGCCACACTGAACCAGACGGACGTCTCGTTCCTGTGGCCACTGGGCAATGCATGGCATCTGGTCGGACGCTGGAATTATTCGCTTGACGACAGCAAGACCCTGGAAACGCTGGCGGGATTCGGCTACGAAAGCTGCTGCTGGGCACTGCAACTGGTCGGACGCAGCTATGTCAATGACGTAAACGGCAACTCGACCAACGCTGTGTACGCGCAAGTGGAATTCAAGGGACTGACCGGCACCGGCAGTCAGGTCGATAACCTGCTGGAACATGGTATCCTTGGCTACGAACCAGGTTACTAACGGAAAGCAGGAATGAAGTTCCTACCCCCCCTCATCGGCCTGCTGCTGGCATTCTCCGTCCCGCTCCTGCAGGCGCAGACCGCTGAAAACCCGCCGGCCGAACGGGAAGTGCTCAACCAGATCGTGGCGATCGTCAACGACGACGTCATTCTCAAGAGCGAACTCGATACGGCCGTCAAGGACGTCTCCGCGCAGCTGAAAGAGAAGGATACCCCGCTGCCGACCCTGCCCGTGCTTGAAAAGCAGGTGCTGGAAAAACTCATTCTGGAACATCTGCAGCTGCAGCTTGCCGAGGCCAATGGCATCAAGATCGATGACATCACGCTGAACAACAAACTGCAGGAAATCGCCAAGGAGAACGGTGTATCGCTCACTGATTTCCGCTCCGTGCTCGAGCGCGAGGGCTTCGACTACAGTCATTTCCGTGAAAATATCCGGGACCAGCTGACCATCGCCAAATTACGCCAGCAAATGGTTGGAAACCGCATCAGCGCCAGCGACCAGGAGGTAGATAATCTGCTGGCGAGCCTGGAGACCAGCCAGATGGGCAACACCGAGTACCATCTCGCTCACATCCTGATCGCCACGCCGGATGCGGCCAGCGAACACCAGATCAAGGCCGCCAGCCAACGTGCCGAGATGATAGTTGCGAAGCTGCGCGCGGGTGCGGACTTCACCCAAACGGCAATTGCGGAATCCGATGCGCCGACAGCCCTCGAAGGCGGCGACCTCGGGTGGCGCAGCGCCGGCCAGCTACC
>JBAVKA010000142.1:0-5437 GCA_049688075.1 Gammaproteobacteria bacterium | reverse complement strand
CCGCGCGCCGGCCGCGCGCAGCGCGATGACCTCCGCATGGGCGGTGGGGTCGTGCCGCCCGATCGGCTGGTTCCAGCCCTCGCCCGCCAGGGCGTCATCCAGGATCACGACCGCGCCCACCGGGACTTCATCGCGGGACTCACCGTGTGCTGCCAGTTCCAGCGCGCGTTCCATCCAGGAGCGGTCATTGGGGGACAGACCACGTTTTTCTTGTGTTTGCTCAGGACCCATTGAAATCCATCCACTCGAAAAACGTGGTCTGTCCCCATCTGGCTATTCCCACTCGATGGTCGCCGGGGGTTTGCCGGAAATATCATAGGTGACGCGGGAGATGTGCGGCACTTCGTTGATGATGCGCCGCGAGACGAGATCGAGAAATTCATAGGGAAGGTGCGCCCAGCGGGCCGTCATGAAATCCACCGTCTCCACCGCGCGCAGGGCGACGACCCAGGAATAGCGTCGCCCGTCGCCGGTGACGCCCACGGATTTCACCGGCAGGAACACCGTGAACGCCTGGCTGACGCTGTCGTAGAGCTCATGGCGGCGCAGTTCCTCGATGAAGATGTGGTCGGCAAGGCGCAGGGTATCGGCGTATTCCTTGCGCACCTCCCCGAGGATGCGCACGCCCAGCCCGGGGCCCGGAAATGGATGACGGTAAACCATGTCGAACGGCAGCCCGAGCTCCACGCCGAGCTTGCGCACCTCGTCCTTGAACAGCTCCCGCAGCGGCTCGAGCAGCCGCAGGTTCATGGTCTCCGGCAGGCCGCCGACGTTGTGGTGGGATTTGATCAGGTGTGCCTTGCCGGTCCGGGCGCCGGCCGACTCGATGACGTCCGGGTAGATGGTACCCTGGGCCAGCCACTGCACCTCATCGCTCAGTTTCCCGGCTTCCTCTTCAAACACCTCGATGAACAGGTTGCCGATGACCTTGCGCTTGCGTTCGGGGTCGTCGATGCCTTTCAGTGCGGCGAGAAACCGTGCCTCGGCATCCACGCGGATCACCTGCACGCCCATGTGCTCGGCGAAGGTGGCCATGACCTGGTCTCCTTCCCGGTGGCGCAGCAGGCCGTTGTCGACGAACACGCAGGTCAGCTGATCACCGATCGCCTTGTGCAGCAGCGCGGCAACGACCGATGAATCCACGCCGCCTGAAAGCCCCAGCAGCACCCGGTCCCCGCCGACCCGGTCACGCATCGCACCGATGCTGTTCTCGACGATGTTGTCGGCCGTCCACAGCGCCGCGCACTCGCACAGGTCGATGACGAAACGCTGCAGGATGCGATGGCCCTGGCGAGTATGGGTGACTTCGGGGTGAAACTGCAGGCCGTAGAAGCAGCGCTCATCATCCGCGATACCGGCGATCGGGGCGCTTTCGGTGCTCGCAATGAGCCTGAAGCCGGCGGGCAGTTCGGTTACATGGTCGCCATGACTCATCCAGACATCCAGCAGGCCGTAGCCCTCGGGACTGGTGTGGTCCTCGATATCCGAGAGCAGCCGCGAATGTCCGTGGGCGCGCACCCGGGCATAGCCGTATTCATGCCGGTTCGCCGTCTCCACCCGTCCACCGAGCTGCTGCGCCATGGCCTGCAGGCCATAGCAGATGCCGAGCACCGGCACGCCCAGCTCGAAGACCAGCGACGGCACCTGCGGTGCGTAATCGGTGGTTACGGTCTCGGGCCCGCCGGAGAGGATGACGCCGCGGGGATGGAACACGCGGATCTCGCCCGCCTCCATGTCCCACGGATGGATTTCGCAATAGACGCCGGCCTCGCGCACGCGACGCGCGATCAGCTGGGTGTACTGGGAACCGAAATCCAGGATCAGTATCCTGTGGGCATGAATGTCGCTGTGTGTGTTCATGGTAGTCGGCGGCCGGGAACGTTAGATAGCGGGATCTGCCTTGCTCGGCTAGTCAGCATTCTTATGTAAACACCATTTTTCACCGCAGAGACACAAAGGTCGCAGAGAAGTTCTCTGGCAAAAACGATTAATCGGATTTGTGTTCCTGACTTTATTGAGATGAATTTTTTTAATTATGGTGTGAACTCCGGTTAACCGCTGTGGCGCAGGGTACGCCGTGAATTGCGACAGCGTACGGGAAATGACATGTACTGTGTCTTGATTTATGAAGAATTTGTCTCTGCGTTCCCTGCGTCTCTGCGGTGAGATTTTCATCGTGCTTGAGCAAGCGACAATCGACGGCGCCCTGCCCGCCCGCGTATCAGTCCACGCGGTAATTCGGCGCTTCCTTGGTGATGGCGACGTCGTGGACGTGGCTTTCGCGCATGCCGGCATTGGTGACCCGGATGAATTCGGGCTTGTTGCGCATCTCATCGATGCTGGCGCAGCCGGTGTAACCCATGCTGGAACGCAGGCCGCCCATCAGCTGATGCAGAATAGTCAGCATGCTGCCCTTGTAGGGAACCCGGCCTTCGATGCCTTCCGGTACCAGCTTGTCCGGTTCTCCGCTTTCCTGGAAGTAGCGGTCGCTGGAGCCCTGCTGCATGGCGCCGAGCGAGCCCATGCCGCGGTAGGCCTTGTAGGAGCGGCCCTTGTAGAGTTCCACCTCGCCGGGGGCTTCTTCCGTGCCGGCCAGCATGCTGCCGATCATGACCGACCAGGCGCCCGCCGCGATGGCCTTGGCGATATCGCCCGAGTAGCGAATACCGCCATCGGCAATCACCGGCACGCCGTCGCCGGCGAGTTCTCCCGCGACATTGGCCACTGCGGTGATCTGCGGCACGCCGATGCCGGCCACGATGCGCGTGGTGCAGATGGAGCCGGGACCGATGCCGACCTTGACCGCGTCGGCGCCGGCGTCGACAAGGGCGCGCGCCGCCGCCGCCGTGGCAATATTCCCGCCGATGACCTGCACGTCGGGATAGTGCTGCTTGATCCATCGCACCCGGTCGATCACGCCCTGTGAATGGCCATGGGCGGTATCCACCACGATGACGTCGGCATCCGCATCGATCAGTGCGACGATGCGCTGTTCGTTTTCCGCGCTGGTGCCTACCGCGGCGCCCACGCGCAGGCGGCCCTGATCATCCTTGCAGGCGCTCGGATAGTCGGTGGACTTCTGGATGTCCTTTACCGTGATCATGCCGCGCAGCTTGAAGCCGCCATTGATGACCAGCACCCGCTCGATGCGGTGTTTGTGCAGCAGCGCGATAACCTCGTCCCGGTCCGCGCCCTCGCGCACCGTGACCAGGCGCTCTTTGGGGGTCATGACGCTGGTGACCGGCTTGTCCAGGTTGGTCTCGAAACGGCGGTCACGGCTGGTCACGATGCCGACCAGGTCCTCGCCGTCCACCACCGGCACGCCGGAAATGTTATTGGCTCGGGTCAGGTCGATGACCTCGCGAATCGTGGCGGTCGACGGGACGGTAATCGGGTCCTTGATCACTCCGCTCTCGAATTTCTTTACGCGGCGTACCTCGGCAGCCTGCTGCTCGGCTGTCATGTTCTTGTGAATAATGCCGACGCCGCCCTCCTGGGCCAGGCTGATCGCCAGCCGGGATTCGGTGACGGTATCCATGGCGGCAGACAGCAGCGGAATTTTCAGATCGATTTCCCGCGTCAGACGGCTGTGCAGACTGACATTGCGGGGCAGCACGGTGGAATGCGCCGGCAGCAGGAGAACATCATCAAAGGTAAGAGCTTCCTGCACGATACGCATAAGGGGGTGAGGGTCCGGCGGTTGAGGGTGGGCGCTAATTATAGGGACTGCGCTGACTGCGGTAAACCACATCCAGTGGTTCACGCCCGGAAAGACCATCAGGAAGCGGGTATTCCCGCAAGAAACAATGGTATGCTTGCCCGCCATGGCGGATTCCACAGCGGACAGGGACGGCGCGGCACCGGAGCGCGACATCTACAGCGTTTCCCGCCTCAACCTGGAGGCACGGCTGCTGCTCGAAAAGGGCTTTCCCCGCATCTGGCTGGAAGGCGAGCTGTCCAATGTTTCCCGCCCGTCCTCCGGACACCTCTATTTCACCCTCAAGGATGCCCGCGCCCAGATCCGCGCCGCAATGTTTCGCAGCCGCAACCAGGCGATCCATTTCCGCCCGGAGGAGGGTCTGCAAGTGCTGGTGCGCGGCCGGATCAGCCTGTACGAACCGCGCGGCGACTACCAGCTCATCGTCGATCACATGGAAGAGGCCGGCGACGGGGCGCTGCGCCGGGCCTTCGAGGAACTCAAGCGCAAGCTGGACGCCGAAGGTCTGTTCGATCCCGCCCGCAAGCAGCCTCTGCCCATGCTGCCGGGACGTATCGGCGTCATCACCTCCCCCACGGGCGCGGCGGTGCGCGATGTGATCAGCGTGCTGCGCCGCCGTTTCCCCGCCATTCCGGTGCTGATCTACCCGGTGCCGGTACAGGGCAAGGAAGCCGGCGCGGAGATCGCAAACGCCATCCGCCTGTCCAGCAGGCGCGCCGAATGCGACGTGCTGATCCTGACCCGCGGCGGCGGTTCGCCGGAAGACCTGTGGCCGTTCAATGAAGAGGTGGTAGCGCGCGCCATCCATGACTGCCGGATCCCGCTGGTCAGCGCCGTCGGGCACGAGATCGATTTCACCATCGCCGACTTCGTCGCAGACCACCGGGCCGCGACGCCCTCCGCCGCCGCGGAGCTGGTCACCCCCGACCAGTTGGAATGGCTCGCCCGGCTCACACAGCTCTCTGACCGACTGGAGAACCGATTGCGACACACGCTGTCCGATGACCAGCGACGGCTGGCCTGGCTCGAGCAGCGTCTGCAGCAGGTACACCCCGGGCAATACCTGCGCCAGCAGGTCCAGCGCCTGGACGAGCTTGAACAACACGCAAGGCTATTAATTGAAATTAAGTTCAATAAGTTACATTATAGTCTTAAGGAATTAAATGCAAATCTGCAACGTCATTCACCGACGCAACTGCTCGGTCGTCTCGAACTACAGCAGGATCTGCTGGCACAGCGCCTCGGCGCCATCATGCAGGTCCTGCTTGCGGAGAAACACCGCCGGCTGGAGCTGGCCTGCCGATCACTCGATACCATCAGTCCGCTCGCCACGCTGCAGCGCGGTTACGCCATCGTCAGTCAGCTCCCCGAGTACCGGATACTGCGCCGGGCGACCTCGGTCAAAGCCGGCGACCGGGTCGAGGCCCGTCTGGCCGAGGGTACGCTGGTGTGTACGGTTGACGCGACGAAGACCCCCCGATAACGCGGCCGGCCGTCCCGCCGACCCCATGACACGGAAACGATCACTCATGCCCCGTTCGTCCCTGATGTTCCTGTTCATCGTGTGGCTACTGCCGGCGTGCTGCCTTGCTTTCACGCTGAATCACACGCCGGTGCCGGGCGGCATCGCCGCGGTCCACCTGCCGGCGGATGCCGACCCGGCGAGCGTGCGTTATCAGCAGCGGCGGGTACTCATCACCCGCCAGCAAGACGGCACCT
>JBAVKA010000141.1:0-31650 GCA_049688075.1 Gammaproteobacteria bacterium | reverse complement strand
GTAACGACCACGACGGGATCGGTGTTATTCTTCGGATTGCAAGGCTTGTCGACCGTTGAGACGCAAGCATGATTATTGCCTGAACTGGCGACAAACACGCACTGACTGCCCGTTAGCACTGGAACGGTCATAACGACAACCATGAGCAGTGATCGTTTCGATATCATCAGTCAGTAATCATCCCGGGGTTCCCGCTGCGAAGGGGTGCAGGTCGCTGCAGATGCGGTCAGTGGATTATTGTAGCCCATAATCCCGCTATCCGGTCCGGTGACAGCTTCCGGACAGGGTGTCGCATTCTTAGGGGATATTAAGGGTTTATGCCCGCACGCCATAATGGCGTTCATATGCCGTTGACACAAACATTACGCTCACCACAAGATTGTCGCATGAATGCGGATATCGATGAAGTTATCTGCCGGGTTGCCACCATCATCCTGGGCAAACAACGCCAGCTGCGCCTGGCGCTGGCCTGTCTGTTGGCTCGCGGACACCTGCTGATCGAGGATTTGCCCGGTGTGGGTAAAACCACCCTGGCACATGCGCTCGCCACGACACTCGGGTTGCACTATCAACGCATCCAGTTTACCAGTGACCTCCTGCCCGCCGACATCCTTGGCGTGTCCATCTACAACCGCGACAGCGGCGGCTTTCAGTTTCATCCCGGCCCGGTTTTTTCCCACATCGTGCTGGCAGATGAGATCAACCGCGCCACACCGAAGACCCAGAGTGCGCTGCTCGAAGCCATGGAAGAGCGGCAGGTGACCGTGGAGGGAGAAACCCGCCGGCTGCCGCAGCCGTTTTTCGTCATCGCCACGCAGAATCCACTTCACCAGATCGGCACCTTTCCGTTGCCGGAATCGCAGCTGGACCGCTTCCTGATGCGGATCGAACTCGGCTATCCAGACGATCAGGCCGAGCGCATCCTGCTGCAGGGCGAAGACCGTCGTAAACTCCTTGACGGGATCGCTCCGGCATTGTCCCCGGGACGGTTGCTGGAAGTGCAGTCGCAGGTCGATACCGTATATGTGTCGGATGCCTTGCTGGATTACCTGCAGGCGCTGCTTGGCTACAGCCGCCGTGCGCCACACTACCAGAACGGTTTGTCACCGCGCGCCGGGCTGGCCTTGCTGCACAGTGCCAGAGCATGGGCTTTCCTCGAAGGTCGTGATCTGGTTCTCCCGGAAGATCTCCAGATCGTATTGCCAGCCGTGATAGGACATCGCCTGCAGCCGGCGACGGAACACGCCGAAGACCTGTCAGTCATGGAACGGATGCGCTTGTTTCTCGAATCGGTTCCCGTTCCCTAGTCGAGGACCCGGTAATAATTCCGTTCCCCGGGATAACGGCGGTAGAGAAGATCAGCTCATTAACCACGTTGCTGGATACGGTCGAATCACCGGTATGATTTCATGCAGACGCTAACACTACGCCAACGTTTCAGGTTGGCCCGCTTTACACGGGGGTTTGGACCCGAGGAGGGACCGGTGAGTCTGGATCGTTCCCGTGTCTTTATCCTTCCTACCGGCGCCGGACTGGCGTTTGCAGTCATGTTGCTGGTGATGCTGTTCGGCTCGATCAATTACAACAACAGTCTCGGGCATATGTTCTCCTTTCTGCTGGGCAGCATGGCGATGGTTTCCACTTTCCACACCTATCGAAACCTGGTTATGCTGGGTTTTAACGTTGGCAAGATCCGGCCGGTATACGCCGGTGAACGTGCCGGCTTCGAAATACTGGTGACCAATCCAGACGTGTATGCGCGTATCGGGATTCTTCTGGAGCGTGTGAACCAGCTACCCGTCAGCATCGAACTTTGTCCGCGGCAGACAAGTTCAGTCACGCTTTTCCGCGATGCCACACGGCGTGGCGTTCTGGAGTTGGGGCGATGCAGGGTCTCATCGTGTTATCCGCTGGGTCTCTTCAGGGCATGGTCCCATCTGGATCTGCGTATGCACTGCCTGGTTTATCCGCGTCCCGGACCACGTTGCCCACTGCCGCAAAGTACTGCCTATAAACCCAACCGGTCCGGTGACAAGGGCAGGGGGGCGGATGATTTCTCCGGCTTTCGCCCCTACCGCCCCGGGGATTCGCCGCGACATGTTTTCTGGAAGGCGGCAGCTCGAGAACAGATCCTGCTTACCAAGCAATTTGGCGGCGATCGTGCCGACGAACTCTGGCTGGACTGGCGGGACCTTGATGCACTGGATACCGAGGCCCGCCTGAGCCAGCTGTGCCGCTGGGTTCTCGATGCGTCCCATGACAGGCTATGTTACGGACTGCGCATGCCCGGTGTGGAAATCGCCGTCGCGAGCGGTGATGCCCATAAACAGCGTTGCCTGGAGACGCTGGCGCGCTTTGAATAGATTCTTGCGAAAAACCCAAACGCCTTTGACCGCGCATGCGCAGCGCTGGATGCTTGCCTCCCTGCTACTTGTGGTCCTGCCGCATGCCGCTCGCCTGCCATGGTGGATTTCAATGTTCGCGTTCGGTATGGGTACTGCGCATATTCTGCTGCTGCGCCACCCCGGCTGGAAGGTGCCGCAACTGCTGGTTTTCGCCGCTACGCTGGCGGGTGGCGCCGGCGTGTTCCTGACGTACGGCACCCTGCTTGGGAGAAATGCTGGCGTGGCGCTGCTGGTCGTCATGCTGTCGCTGAAACTGCTTGAACTGCGCCGATTGCGAGATGTCCAGCTGATGATCTTCCTGAACTATTTCCTCGTCATCACCAATTTTCTGTTTACCCAGACGCCGATCATTGCGATTTACATGATAGCGGCTGCGGTGGTTAATACCGCGGCGCTGGGGGTTGCCACGCAAGCCCGGACAGCACAACCGGCCATTGTGGAACTGCGTTTTGCCGCCGTGCTGTTGATCCAGTCCATGCCGGTCATGCTAGTGTTGTTCGTTTTTTTTCCCCGTATTGCCGGGCCGATCTGGGGACTGCCGAAAGACGCATACACCGGGGTGACCGGCCTGAGCGACAGCATGAGTCCCGGAGCCATCAGTCAGCTGGCGCAGTCCGAGGTTCCGGCGTTCCGGGTGAGGTTTTCCGACTACGCGCCACCACCGCAGCAACGCTACTGGCGCGGCCCGGTGCTCTGGCATACCGATGGCCGGACCTGGTCGACCGGCCGCTTCGCTGCACTGCTGTGGCCTGAGGCGAATCCTGTCATGCAGACAGAAGGTGCTGCGGTGCACCAGTCGATCACGCTAGAGGCTCAGCGTACACGCTGGCTGGTCGGTCTGGATGTGCCGGTCGAAGTATCGGTGCCGGCGCTCAACATGGCCGGTTTCCAGTGGCTCTCGAAGCGGCCGCTGCGTGAGCGCACCCGTTATGAAGTGGTCTCCTATCCCCGCTACCGAACCGGTTACCTGGATCCCCGGCTGAGGGAAGCGGCCCTCCAGCTGCCCGATGCACTTAGTACGCGCATCCGGACACTGGCGCGAAGCTGGCGCGACAACGCCCGCACCGACCGCGATGTGGCGCAGCTGGCCCTGGACTATTTCCACAACGAACCGTTCGTCTACACCCTCACCCCGCCGCCGCTGGGTGAGAACCCAATGGATGAATTCCTGTTCTCTTCGCGCCGGGGGTTCTGCGAGCATTATGCCGCCGCTTTCGTGATATTGATGCGCAGCGCCGGTATTCCCGCCCGCGTGGTCACTGGTTACCAGGGTGGCGAATACAATCCGGTGGGCGATTACTGGCTGATACGTCAAGCCGACGCACATGCATGGGCTGAGATCTGGCTGCCCGATAGGGGATGGGAGCGTGTTGATCCAACCGTGGCCGTGGCGCCTGAGCGCATCGAGCGTGCCCTCGATCTGGGCGCTTTGCCATCGGGTGCGCCAGCACGGTTTCAGATAGGAGAAGACAGCCTGTTTTCCCGCGGCTGGCGCCGGTTGCGTTACTCACTCGATGCAGTCAACAGCAGCTGGGACCAGTGGGTCCTGTCCTACGGACCGGAGCTGCAACGAGAAGTTCTGACCGCGCTTGGCTACAGCCAGCCCACCTGGAAGAACATGATCTTATTGCTGGTGCTGCTGGTCAGCGTCCAGCTGTTCGTGATTGCCGGCTGGCTGCTAATAAAAAAGCCTAGGCCGTCTGATCCGGCGCTGCGCGCCTATCGAGGGTTTTGTACGCGCGTGGCCCGCCTCGGCATACGACGTCAGCCCAGCGAAGGTCCGCGGGATTTCTCGCGCCGGATCGTTACCGCACGCCCCGAACTTGGATGTCAGGTTAACCGGATTATAGAGGCATTTATCCTGCTGCGCTATGGTCGTCCAAACGATTCGGTACGCCGCCTGGCTCAACTGCGACGACTGGTGCGCCGATTTCCGCGAGACGCAATCTGAAACTGGATATTTCAGCGTTGCTCAAGATGGGAGGAACAGCCGTTGGTGAGGTGCCGTGATAATAGCCGGCACCCTGATTCCTCCGCACCAGTTTTCACAAACACTGCCTCGATAGTAGAAACTGCAAGAAATGGGAAATATAACGACTTGTTATTTCAATCAACTTCTGAGTTGTAATAAATATCCAGTGGAATGAACTCGACGTGTATGTTGTTCAGGCGCCTGTCAGGAATTCTGCGACGATCCACTGACCTTGAGCGTCCCTTCCTGTCCACGAGGATAAACGGGGATACGAGTCTTATGTCGCGTCTTTCCTTATGCCTTCTTTCTTTCATTGTTTATCACGTATCTTCACCCTGATACGCTCCTCTTCGAATATTATGAAATGATCGTCTTTTAGCTATTCTAGTACCAAAACTCTAACATTAGTTGTTAATTCCTTGATCCAGATCAACAGAATTTCATATTCGTCTTCCGTGAATTGCTCCAGGGCGGGGTATTTTCAGGGTGTGTCGTCAAGGTTGTCATGCCTAGAATGGAGTGGGATCGGATTGCGTTCAGGGTTTGGAAGATCTCAAGGCATAAAAAAGGCGATCATCTGATCGCCTGTATGGTTTTTGTGGATCCATTCAGGTGAGATTGTAGAAGGTCAGCCACGGCATTTCCGATAACAGCAACTGTCTCTCTTCCGCATCAAGATTGCCCAGACGACGGTCTCTGGTTTTGCGACGTTCAGACGTTACAAAATCATGCGCACTGTCTTCCAGCGGGAACGTAACAATAGTATGCGAGTGTCGCCTTTCTCTTGAGTTTCTCATGACCTACTGCCCCAGGGTAGCGAGATTGCGGACTTGTCTTGAGCATCATAACGGCCAAGTTCTGCGGTCCTTTAGTTTGAATATAGCAAGAGAATGAAGAAAGGTCTGCTAAATCCGGGGCCTCGGTTCAATATATATTACTAAGTAACAGCCCGTGGTCAATACATCAAGTCCCCGAGCATGTTCCGCCTGATGGCTGATACAAGGATCAGGCCCTTGCTCATTTTTGTTGGCCCGGCCATGATGTCCGTCACATTTCTGCTTCAGACCTCTTTGAAACCACCCTTGTCCGGCCGATAGATCTGGTATCGCGCGCCTTGTTTTTCATGATGCGCAGGTATTCCAGACTTTATCTAGGGGTGAACGACAGTGCGCAATATACCGTGGGTGAGGTGGTCCAACTCGTTCGGGTTCATCACCATTATGGTTTTTTTCTTTGTGGTTCTCACAATGCTGGTATTCCCTGCATCCGAAGGAAATGTAAATTTATCAAGGATGCATACCCTGGTGCAGGCTGATGGCGGCCAGCCCACCGGGCGACTCAAGACTATTACGGCATCGCGGTTCAGGGAGTCCACTGGCACCGTCTATGCGGTTCACGGGCCGTAGCGGCGCTGTACGTAGTCATCCACCAGTTTCTGAAAGTCCATGGCGATGGTCTCACCCTTGAGAGTAACGGTCTTTTTCCCGTCCACATAGACAGGCGCGATCGGTATTTCACCCGTACCCGGCAGACTAATGCCGATGTTGGCGTGCTTGCTCTCGCCGGGACCGTTGACCACGCAACCCATGACGGCGACGGTCATTTTCTCTACCCCGGGATACTGGCTGCGCCACGCCGGCATCTGGCGGTGCAAATGGTCCTGAATGTCCCGTGCGAGCTGTTGGAAGTAATGACTGGTTGTGCGGCCGCATCCTGGACAGGCCACGACCGCCGGAGTGAAATGCCGCAGCTCCATGGCTTGCAGCAATTCCTGGGCGACCATGACCTCGCGGGTACGTTCACCACCCGGTTCCGGCGTCAGGGAAATGCGGATGGTGTCGCCGATGCTTTCCTGCAGCAGCACGGCGAGCGCCGCCGTCGAGGCTACGATGCCTTTCGACCCCATGCCGGCCTCGGTAAGCCCCAGGTGCAAGGCATAATCGCAGCGGGAAGCCAGTTCCCTGTATACCGAGATCAGGTCCTGGGCCCCGCTCATCTTGGCTGAGAGGACGATGTGATCACGCTCCAGCCCCAGGGACTCGGCCCGGGCGGCACTCTCAAGGGCCGATGTCACCATAATCTCGTGGATGATATGCCGTGAGTCCAGGGGAGCATTGCGCTTTGCGTTTTCATCCATGACCCGGGCCACCAATGCCTGATCAAGGCTGCCCCAATTGACGCCGATGCGCACCGGTTTGTCGTAGCGGCAGGCCATTTCGATCAGGGCGGCGAATTGCATATCGCGCTTGCTGCCGCGCCCGACGTTGCCCGGGTTGATCCGGTACTTGGCGAGCGCCCGGGCGCAGGCCGGGTGGTTCGCCAGCAGCTTGTGTCCGTTGAAATGGAAATCGCCGACCAGGGGTATGTTCTCGCCGCGTTGGAGCAGCTGATCGTGGATGGCGGGTACGGCGCGCGCAGCATCATCGGAATTGACAGTGATTCGCACCAGTTCGGAGCCGGCCCGTGCGAGCTCGATGACCTGCTGCACGGTTGCGGCTGCGTCGGCGGTGTCGGTGTTGGTCATGGACTGCACCACAACCGGGGCGCCGCCGCCGATGCTCACTGAGCCGACACGCACGGCGACGCTGTGGCGGGGTTTGACGCTCGCGGCGGATGTGGACATGGGAACATCGGTCGGCATAGTTGATAAGTGATGCTTGGCGCCCATACAGGAAAGCGGGTGATCCGATTCCGCTCATGCCGCTCGGAGCACGTTCACGGGGTCGGGTCGGCTGGCGCGCAATTTGCCGACAATGATAATCGATTTTGACTGCCGGCACAGGGGGAGTGCCGCCATGGATGACACCATGACGTTTCCGCGCTCTCGGGAAGGCTGTCTAAAGGATCACAGCAGGGGTGGCCTGGGCTGAAGGAACACACCGGGATTGCCTGAAATCCGGGGATTATTCCCGTCTATGTTCGGAGATGCCCGGATTCGGGCTCCTTTGGGGACTCGCCTGTTGCATTCCCGGGTTTGCCGTATATGATCCCGAATACTGGATAAACACACAGTCACGCCATGATCAGGGGTATGCTCACCACCAGACAGTCCGAAGTCCTGGAGCTGATCCGTACCTGCATCTCCTCGCAGGGTTGCCCGCCAACGCGCGCTGAAATTGCCCGTCGGCTGGGTTTCCGCTCCGCAAACGCGGCTGAGGATCACCTGCGCGCCCTGGCGCGCAAGGGCGTTATCGAACTGTTACCGGGTTCCTCCCGCGGTATTCGTCTTGTCGATGCCGCAGTCGGCCTGCCCGTGGTGGGCCGCGTTGCAGCAGGCAAGCCTATCCTTGCCGAGCAGAATATCGAGGAATACTGTCCGGTTGATCCGGCCGTTTTCCATCCGCGCGCCGATTACCTGCTGCGGGTGCGCGGCGACAGCATGAAAGGCGCCGGTATACTCGACGGTGATCTGCTGGCAGTGCATCGCACGCCGCATGCCGTGAATGGACATATCGTCGTGGCGCGTATCGCTGATGAGGTAACGGTCAAGCGGTTCTGGCGGCATGGGGCGATTGTTCAGCTGCTGCCCGATAATCCGGACCATGCACCCCTTCGGATCGATCTGCTCGAGCAGTCGCTGGTTATCGAAGGTCAGGCGGCGGGAGTCCTTCGCAGGGAGTCCGGGTAGGCACCCTCGCGAGCATGGCATGCGGATGGGGCGCACGCTACGGTGACCGCCGAATCGGAAAGTTTGTTCTGATAACATAGCACTGGTTCCCGCCCTGCGCGGGCAGGACCCGGACAAGAAGGAAAAACCAGGTGAGCAAAGCCGCATCGAATTCAGCCATACTGCTGATTGACTCTCCCGACCAGAAGGGGATCGTGATTTCCATCACCGAGTTCATCTTCAAGAACGGCGGTAATATTCTCTATCTCGATCAGCATGTCGATTCGGAACGCCAGGTTTTCTTCATGCGCATCGAATGGGATCTGGAGGGTTTTACCATAGCGAAGGAGAAGATCGGTGAATACTTCGATACGCTGGTGGCGACGCGGTTTTCCATGCGCTGGCACCTGCACTTCTCATACGAAGTTCGGCGCATGGCGTTGTTCGTATCAAGGCAGCCCCATTGCTTTTACGATCTGCTGGCCCGTTACGAGGCCGGTGATTGGCGCGTCGAGATACCGCTGATCATCAGCAACCACCCCGACATGCAGCCGACGGCGGAGCGTCTCGGGATCGATTATGTCCATCTGCCGGTCAATCCCGATAACCGGGAGGAACAGGAGCGTAGGCAGCTGGAGCTGCTGGAACAGTACCGCGTCGATTTTGTCGTGCTGGCCCGTTACATGCAGATACTCGGGGAGGCATTCATCGCGCGTTACCCGCAGCGGATCATCAATATCCATCATTCCTTCCTGCCGGCGTTTCCCGGAGCCCGTCCCTATCATTCGGCCCACGACCGCGGCGTTAAGATCATTGGCGCCACCAGCCATTATGTCACCGCCGAACTGGACGCTGGACCGATCATCGAGCAGGACGTGGTTCGGGTGAGTCACAAGGATACGGTCGATGACATGGTGCGCAAGGGGCGTGACCTGGAAAAGATCGTCCTTGCGCGCGCCGTCTGGCATCACCTGCGGCATAATCTGCTCGTCTATGAAAACCGCACGGTCGTGTTTGAGTAGTTATCAATAACTGCTTTCACAAGGCCGCATGACGGGTAAGTCCTTGCGTGACCGTCGGCCGCAGGGATGCTTCACTGCGTGTCACGGAAGGACTTACCCGTGATCAGGCGGCTACACATATGATGCAGGGTTAGTATTGGTAAGCGGCCGGGACTCTGTCAGGCAGTAATTAACGCAGTCAGCCTGCGGCATCCCTTGCGTTGCGCTGAGCGGTCAGGCCGCGATGCCCTGGCGTACCGCCTCCTTGTAGTCCTGATAAAGGCGGATCATGCGATTCCACAGGGCGCCGGGCTTGCCGTTGCCGACCGGCCGGTCGTCGAGGCGGATGACCGGGGAGATTTCACGGGTGGAGCTGGTGAGCCAGATTTCATCTGCCCGTGCGAGCTCTTCCATGGCGATATCGGTCTCCAGACAGGGGATGCTGTTGGTCTTCGCCAGTTCAAGAATGAGGTCACGGGTCACGCCCGGAAGCAGGGCGGGGCTGTTGGGGGGTGTCTTCAGCGTATCGTCCACCACGATGAAGATGTTGCTGGCGGCGCCCTCGATGGCGAAGCCGTCCTTCAACAGGATAGCCTCGGCCGTGTTCGCATCGATGGCCTGCTGGCGTAGCAGTATATTGGGCAGCAGGGTAATGGCCTTGATGTTGCAGTGTTGCCAGCGGATATCGGCGAGGGTGATGGCGGCGACACCGGGTTCGGTGTCGATCTCGCGCGAGGCCAGGCAGGGCGTGCACATGGCGAATACCGTCGGGCGGCTGTCCACCGGGAAGGCGTGATCGCGCCGTGGAGCCACACCGCGGGTCACCTGCAGATAGACGGTCTGGTCGCGGTCTTCATTGCAGGCAACCAGCTGCGCCAGCATGGATTCCCAGCCACCCTCTGCGAGCGGATTGCCGATGCGGACCGCGTCCAGGCTGTTTTGCAGCCGCCTCAGGTGATGTCCGAGACGAAACAGTTTGCCGCCATAGACGGGAATCACCTCATAGACGCCGTCACCGAACAGAAAACCGCGATCCATGACCGAGACATGGGCCTGGTCCAGCGGCAGGAAGCTGCCGTTCAGATACGCGGTTGACATGGCGGATACGCTATCGGGTGGCAGGGAGGAGAACAGACGGCTCCCCGCTATTCAAAATAGAGCAGGGCTTCATCCACGATGCGTTGCCAGAAGGAACCTTCACCGACGCCCTGCAAGGCGACCAGATTTTTTCCGGCAATGACCGCATCGCCCAGTTGCACCTGTACACTCCCCAGCATCTCGTCCTTGCTTACCGGGGCCATGATACGGTTATTGATGGTCATAGAAGCGGCCAGCGCCTTGTACTGGCCACGCGGGACGGTCGCATAGAGCGGGCTGTCCAGTCCGAGCGATACGGTATCGGTCTCACCTTTCCAGACGCGCGCGGTCGCGAGCTGCTGGCCGGCATCGTAGAGCTTATGCGTCTCGTAGAAACGGAAACCGTAGTTTAGCAGCGACTGACTGGCATCAGCGCGCGCTTTCTCACTATCGGTGCCGAGGACCACGCTGATCAGGCGCATGTCGTCCTTCTTGGCGGAGGTTACCAGGCAATAACCGGCGCTTTCGGTGTGTCCGGTCTTCATCCCGTCGACCGAATCATCTCGCCACAGCAGCTTGTTGCGGTTGTATTGTGTGATGTCGTTGTAGGTGAACTTCTTCTGGGAATACCACTTGTAGTATTCCGGAAACTCCCGGATGATCGCTGCGGCCAGCAGGGCGATATCGCGCGCCGTCATGTAGTGCTGGGGGTCCGGCAAGCCGGTGGAATTCACGAAGTGGGTGTCCTTCAGACCCAGCGCTTCGGCATGGCGGTTCATCAGTGCGGCGAAGCTGTCCTCGCTGCCGGCGACGTATTCGGCCAGCGCCACCGTGGCGTCATTGCCAGACTGGACGATCATGCCTTGCATCAGGTCCTCGACGCTGACCTGCTTGCCGACCTCGACGAACATGCGCGAGCCAGGGGTGCGCCAGGCATTCTCGCTGATCGTGACCATGTCGCTGAGAGTGATTTTCCCCGAGCGCAGCTCCTTGAAGACCGCGTAGGCGCTCATCAGCTTGGTGATGCTCGCGGGTTCGACAGGCTTGTTCGAATCCTTGTCGGCGATGATGCGACCGCTGTCGAAGTCCTCCAGGATGAAGGCCTTGGAGCCGATCGACGGGGGTTTGGGAACAGGCAGTGGCTCTGCCCGGAGGGCAGAAACGACGAATAACAGCAGTATGGCGGGTAACAAGCGCGTGATTCGATAGGGCATGATTTTCCTGTTCGGGTTGCGGTTGCAGTTCAGCGTGCATTGTCCGCATGTCCCGGACGATTTGCAACGCTCCGGCCTGACCGGAAGGGTATCAGTCGATGACGACCTGAGTGCTGGAATAACCGTTCGATATCAGGGTGCTGCTCAGGCGGTCGGCTTCGTCAACGGAGTCGAGCGGTCCGATCCGCACGCGATAGATGTGGCCGGAGGCATTGGATACCTCCATGATGTGGATGTCACCGATCTTTGCATTCTGTAATTTGCTGCTGAGGCGTTGGGCGTTGTCCCTGTTCCTGAAGGCGCCCACCTGGAGAAACAGCGATGCTGACTGGTGCGTCTCGGGCTCGCGGGCGGCCAGCATTGGTTTTTTCGGCGCCGACAGGTTGATCGCCTCGACCTCGACGAGACCGGTGCCGTACTCGAGTATGCCGAGTTTGGCGGCGGCGACATAGGACAGATCGATAATGCGGTTGGGATGAAACGGACCCCGGTCATTGATCTTCACGATGACGGAACGGCCGTTCTTCAGGTTGGTTACCCTGGCAAAGGTCGGCAGCGGCAGGGTCTTGTGGGCGGCGGTCATCTTGTACAGGTCGTAGGGTTCTCCGCTCGAGGTACGCAGGCCGTGGAATTTGGTGCCGTACCAAGAGGCGATGCCGCGTTCGACATAGTTATTGCGGCTTTTGAGTGTGTAGTAGCGATGTCCCATCACCTCATAGGAGACCGGGTTGCCATAGCGGCTGAGGGGTTCGTCGCGGGGGACGGCATCGGGTATGTCTGAGATGTCTATCGGTGCCTGCGGGGCAGCGTCGGTAGTATCCCGGGAAACCCGGGAACTGCAGCCGCTGAAGAACAGTGCGGTGACGAGCACGAAGCCGAAAAACAGTACACCGGCGCCGCGCGCCGCAGTGATCAGGGCGTCTGTCTGGCAGGCGCTTTTTCCACCTCGCGACGGGAGTGGCGTCACTCGTGCCGGTACTAACCTGTTCTGCATAGCCTTCCCCTCAAGGTCTAGTGCATACGTTCGCGCGCCTGCCGGATTTCCTCGCTCAACTGGTAAACCGCCATGGCATAAAGCGGGCTGTGGTTGTATCGGGTAATGACGTAAAAATTGTTCAACCCCAGCCAGTATTCCGGACCATTTTCCTGATCAAGCGATATTAACGCGACCAGCGTGTCGTTCGGAAGGGGCTTCGACGGGGTGATGCCCTCCGCCCTGAGCTTTTCTACCGGTGTTTCCGGTTTCAGACCCTTATTGATCACGCTTTCGTAGCGGTTGCCGGTCACGCTGGCACGTATGGTTACTGTTGCTCCCGGATCCCATCCGTGTTCGTGCAGGTAATTCGCAACGCTGCCGACGATATCCATCGGGCTGTTCCAAAGGTCGCGTTTTCCGTCCTGGTCGAAGTCGACGGCGTAGCGCTGGTAACTGCTGGGCATGAACTGGCCGTATCCCATGGCGCCGGCGTAGGAACCCTTGGTGCTCAACAGGTCGATGTGATCCGCGCGCGCCAGCAGCAGATATTGTTCCAGTTCGTTGCGGAAGAACTTGCTGCGTGGCGGGTAATCGAACGCCAGTGTCGAGAGGGCGTCCAGCACGCGATGGGATCCCGTGTTGCCACCATAGCGGGTTTCAACCCCGATAATGGCCACGATGACCTGCGCATCGACGCCGTAGGCCTTTTCAGCCTGCGTGAGGATTTCCGCGTTCTTGTTCCAGAAGACCACTCCTCCCTCTATCCGGCTCCGTGTCAGGAAGATTTTGCGGTAATCATACCATTGCAGACGTTTCTCTGCCGGCTTGCTCATCAGTGCCAGGATGTCGTCGCGTCGCTGCGCCTGGCTGAAGACTTTCTCCAGCTCCTGCTTGCTGAATCCGTGACGGGCGACCATCTCGTTGATGAACGCCTGCACTTGAGGATTGGACGCATAGCCGCTGGACTCCGGCACGCTCACCGTCGTCGTACAGGCGGGAAGCGCACCGAGCAGGGCGACGATGGCAATGACGTATTTCAGAATCCCTTTCAACATATGGAAACTTACCCTTGTGTTGAGACCGGACCGATTCTATCACTTCATGTCGGCAACAGCTTGCGATGCGTCTGTATCGACATCAGCATGCCGAAACCGGCCATCAGCGTGACGATGGATGTGCCACCGTAGCTGATCATCGGAAGCGGCACGCCGACTACGGGAAGCAGGCCGGTCACCATGCCGGTGTTGACGATCACATAGACAAAGAAAGTCAACGCCAGGCTCCCGGCGAGCAGACGCGTAAAGGTGTCCTGTGCCTGGACAGCGATGAGGATGCCGCGTATCACGATGACCATGTAACATACGAACAGCACGGTGATTCCGATGAAGCCGAATTCCTCGCTCAATACGGCGAAAATAAAATCGGTCGAGCGCTCCGGAAGGAAATCGAGCTGGGACTGGGTTCCGTTCAGCCATCCCTTGCCGAACAGGCCGCCGGAACCAATCGCGATCTCGGCCTGGATGGTATGGTAACCCGCGCCGAGCGGATCATTCTGCGGATTGAGGAAGGTCATCACGCGCATGCGCTGGTATTCGTGCATGAAATGCCAGAGCAGGGGAGCGGCCGCGGCGGCGATCGCGCACAGTATGGCCAGTAGCCGCCATTGCAGACCGGCGAGAAACAGGACGAAGAAACCGGCGCTGGCGATCAGCAGCGCCGTTCCCAGGTCCGGCTGCTTGATGATCATCAGCGTCGGAACTATGGTCATGACGCTGCTGGCGAGCAACTGAAAGCGGTTCGGTGGCAGGGGAGCATCGGCGAGGTACCAGGCGACCATCATGGGCACGGCCAGTTTCATCATCTCGGAGGGCTGGAAACGGACGAAATACAGGTCCAGCCAGCGCTGCGCCCCGCCGCTGATCTCGCCCTTGATCAGCACCGCGAGCAACAGAAGGATGCCGGTCGCGAAGACCCAGGGTGTCATGCGTTGCAGCCAGCGGGGAGTGATCTGCGCCACCGCGAACATCGTGGTGAACGCGATGCAAAGGCGCAGCAACTGTCTGCCGATCAGGTCCATATCGCTGCCGCCTGCGCTGTACAGGACCAGCAGCCCGATGGCCGATACCCCGATCAGCGCGATCAGCAGCGGCGCATCGATGTGCAGGCGATACTGCCAGCCGCGGCGGCTGGCGTCCTCACGGCTGGATGAAATCACGGCGTTCATGTTGGTCCACCCTGCAGGTAGCTATCAATGATGGCGCGTGCGATAGGGGCGGCGACGGAACCCCCGCCCCCCCCGTGCTCGACAACCACTGCCACGGCGATCTTCGGGTTGTCCGCGGGTGCGAAGGCGATGAACAGGGCATGATCGCGCAGTTTCTCGTCGATGAGTTTCGCATCGTACTTCTCATCCTGCTTCAGGCCGTAGACCTGGGCCGTACCGGTTTTGCCCGCGATCTTGTAGGGACTGTCGATTCCGATGTGCCGGGCTGTGCCGCGGGCGCTGTGCACCACATCGATCATGGCCTTGATGACCGTGTCCCAGTTTTTCGGGTCTTGCACGGACAGGGTTTCCTCGATTTGCAGCATATGCGGCAGCAGGGCCGTGCTGCCGGCTTCCTGCTCGGCATGGACTATGGATGGTTTGATCCGCTGGCCGCGGTTTGCCAGGGCCGCCGTCGCTACGGCCAGCTGCAGGGGCGTGGCCATGAAAAATCCCTGGCCGATGCCGGTAATGACGGTCTCGCCTGGGAACCATGCCTGGCCGCGCCGTGCGCGTTTCCACGCCGGCGAGGGCAAGAGTCCTGGCAGTTCTCCCTGGATATCGATGCCGGTGAGGCTGCCGAAACCGAAGTGCGCCAGATAATCGTGGATCCGGTCGATGCCCAACGACATGGCCAGATCGTAGAAATACACGTCGCACGACTGGGTGATCGCCGAACTGATGTTAACCGTCCCGTGTCCGGTATGTTTCCAGTCCCGGTATTTGCGCGTGTTGCCCGGCAGCATGAAAAACCCCGGACAGTAGGTGCTGGATTTGGCGGTGGTGATGCCCTGTTCCAGCCCGGCCAGTCCCATGAACGGCTTGATGGTGGAGCCAGGAGGGTATTGCCCGCGCAGGGCGCGGTTGAACAGCGGCTCCTTGTCGTCATCCCTGAGCGCCTTGTAATCGGCGTATTCGATGCCGTTTACGAACGGATTCGGGTCGTAGGTTGGCATGCTGACCAGGGCCAGGATGTCGCCGCTCCTCGGGTCGAGTGCGATGGCGGTGCCAGTGTGGTCGCCGAAGGCCTTTTCCGCGGCATCCTGCAAACGCGAGTCGATTGTCAGATACAGGTTTCTTCCGGGGATAGGCGGGGTACTCTGCAGCACCCGCAGGACGCGTCCCTGCGCCGTGATCTCCACTTGCTGCACGCCGACCTTGCCGTGCAGAACAGTCTCGTAGGTTTTCTCAATGCCGGTCTTGCCGATGTGGGTCGTTCCGTTGTAGTTGGAGGTATCTAGGCCCTTCAGGGCGTTCTCATCGATTCGCCCGACGTAACCCAATGCGTGCACCGCGAGGTTTCCCAGCGGGTAGTGGCGCGCCAGACCTGCCTGGATGTCGACGCCCGGGAAGCGGTGCCGGTTCACCGAGAAGCGTCCGACCTCCTCGTCACTCAGGTGAAAGCGCAACGGCACGGCTTCAAAGCGCGGTTTCCTGCGCAGGAGTTTCTCGAACCGTATGCGATCGGTTTCCCGGATGTCGATGATTTCCCCGAGCGCCGCCAGCGTGGCGGACATGTCATCGACCTGTTCCGCAGTGATTTCCAGCCGGTAGGAAGGAAGATTGTCGGCGAGCAGGATGCCGTTGCGATCATAGATCAGGCCGCGGTTGGGCGCGATGGCCTGCAGCTTTACGCGGTTGTCTTCCGACAGCGTCGTGAAGTGTTCATGCGCGATGACCTGCAGGTAGAAGAGCCGGCTGAACAGCGCCAGCAGCATCAGTCCGCAGAACACCAGCAGGATGATTACCCGGTTGGTGAACAGGCGGTATTCAAGGAAATGGTCCTTGAGCGTCAGCTGTCGCAGCATCACGGCTGATGATAGAACATGTGTCCGGTACCCGGATTAACTCACACGGAAACCACGCCGCAGTGACCGCAGGGCGAAAAAGACCAGCGGCCAGACGACCATGCCCGTGAGGGAGGGGAACCAGTAATACCAGGGCGGCCCGGGTCGGCCGATGAAGCGGCTGACCCATAGCGCCAGCAGCTGATGCAGCACCAGCAGCACCAGAACAGTCAGCGCCTGCTGCCAGACCGGGAACAGCCGGATGCGTTGATGGAATCTCAGCGTCAGATAGGCGACGATGGTAAGTGCCATGGCGTGCTGTCCCAGCAGGGAACCGGTCAGCATGTCGACCAGCAGACCCATCAACCAGCCGGTGCTGACGCCGACCCGCTCCGGCAAGGCAAGGCACCAGTAGATCAGCACCAGGCCGACCCAGTCGGGCCGCAAGTAGCGCAGCCATTCCGGCAGGGGAATGATGGTCAGCAGCAGTGCCAGCAGGAACGTCAGCGCAATCACGCTGCCGCCGTGATGCCTGGCAAGGGTCACGGTGTTTTCTCTTCGGCCATGGACGGGTCATCCGCGACGGGCGCCTCCACGGACGGCGCGACGGCCGGCTTCAGGGTATGTGTCTCTCCCGGCCAGACCAGCAGCACTTCGCGGCTGCGGTCCAGGTGCGCGGTGGGAGTTGCCGTGACATGGGCGAAGGATTGTCCGGGGTCATGCTCCACGGTCTCGACGATGGCCACCGGATAGCCGGGCGGGAACTTGCCGCCCAGGCCGGAAGTCGTCAGCAGATCACCGCCGCGTACGTCGGCATTGTTCGAAATGTAGGGCAGGTCCAGCCGGTTGATGCTGCCGCTGCCGATGGCGATGGTCCGTATGCCGTTGCGGTTGACCTGCACCGGGATTGCATGCGAAGTGTCGGTGATCAGCAGGGCGGTCGAGGTGTAGGGTCCGACATGCACGACCTGACCCATGACGCCGTTGGCATCGAGCAGGGGCTGGCCGGCATAGACGTTATCCAGCTCCCCCTTGTTAATGATGATCTGGTGCTGGTAGGGATCGAGATTGGCGGACAGCAGTTCCGCCACCAGTATCTTCCGGCCGACCTGGAAGGACGAATCGAGCAGTTCGCGCAGGCGGATGTTCTCGACCTCCAGCGACTGCAGCTTCTGGGTCTGGGCCTTGAGCATCAGGATCTGGGTGTGCAGGCTGGCGTTATCCTCCTGCAGCTGGCGGCGCGTCGCCAGGGATTCGCTGAACCAGCCATAGGCCGCGCCGGGCAGTTCCACGATCATCTGCAGGGGGTAGATCACCACCGACAGGCCGGCGCGCAAGGACTCGATATGCTGATGGCGATGGTCCATCGTCATCAACACGACCGACAGGGCCACGAACACGACCAGCCGTGCCGTAATCGAGGGGCCCTGTGTGAAAATCAGTTTAATGGATCACCCCTTTATATAACGTGGCGCTGACCCGCAAGCAAGGCGTGGCCCGCGGCTGGCCCGATATTCTAGCGTATTTGCCCCGTCAGGGAGGCAAGGGGTTGCCGGTTATTCCACGGTAAAGACGTCGCCGCCCCGTTCGTCGAACAGTTCAAGGGCGCGACCGCCACCGCGCGCGACGCAGGTGAGCGGGTCATCGGCCACGACCACCGGCAGGCCGGTTTCCTCCATCAGCAGGCGGTCGATGTCACGCAGCAGCGCTCCCCCGCCGGTAAGCACGATGCCGCGTTCGGCGACATCGGCCCCCAGTTCGGGCGGCGTCTGTTCCAGCGCCGTCTTCACGGCCCCGACGATGCCGGCCAGGGGTTCCTGCAGGGATTCCAGGATTTCGTTGCTGTTCAGGGTGAAGGCGCGGGGGATGCCCTGGGAGAGGTTGCGACCCTTCACCTCGACCTCCTTGACCTCCTTTCCGGGGTAGGCGGAGCCAATGTCGTGCTTGATGCGCTCCGCGGTCGCCTCGCCGATCAGGGTGCCGTAGTTACGCCGCACGTAGTTGATGATGGCGTCGTCGAAGCGGTCTCCGCCGATGCGAACCGACGACGAATAAACGATACCGTTCAGTGAGATAACCGCCACTTCCGAGGTGCCGCCGCCGATGTCCAGCACCATGGAGCCACGCGCCTCGTTGACCGGCATGCCGGCGCCGATGGCCGCGGCCATGGGTTCCTCGATCAGGTAGACCTCGCGTGCCCCGGCCCCGGCGGCCGATTCACGGATGGCGCGGCGTTCCACCTGGGTGGACCCGCAGGGCACACAGATCAGGACGCGCGGGCTGGGTTTGAAGAAGCGCGCTTCATGCACTTTGTGGATGAAATGCTGCAGCATCTTCTCGGTGATGGTGAAATCCGCGATCACGCCGTCTTTCAGCGGCCGGATGGCGGTGATGTTCCCGGGGGTGCGGCCGAGCATCAGCTTGGCCTCCATGCCCACGGCGGCAATGCTCTTGGGACCGCCCGGGCCCCGGTCCTGGCGTATGGCGACCACCGAAGGCTCGTTCAGCACGATCCCCTGACCGCGGACATAAATCAGGGTATTCGCGGTACCCAGGTCGATAGACAGGTCGTTAGAGAACAGGCCGAATAAGCTTTTGAGCACCATGGAATCCTTGTCCGCGCGGAGTGGCTGATAATAAAGTGGGGTAATCTATCAACGGGGGGAGCTTTGGGCAAGGAGTCAATTGTGCTACCTTTGCGGCCCTGTCAGAAACCCCTCGTGCAGTTACCGGAGCCCTGCATGGCGCTTGAAGCCTCGCAAGTAGAAAAGATCGCCCACCTCGCCCGTCTGGGTATCGACGCGGACGATGTGCCTGACTATGCGCGCAACCTGTCCGCTATCCTGGACTTTGTCGAGCAGTTGAACCGTGTGGATACGACGGGCGTGGAGCCGCTGGCCCACCCGCTGGAGGCCACGCAGCGCCTGCGGCCCGACGTCGTGACCGAGCCGGATGAGCGCGAAAAATTCCTGCGTAATGCACCCCTGTCCGAGGGCGGGTTGTATCTGGTCCCCCGGGTGATCGAGTGACCGGCTGCGTTGCGGGTCCGCCCGGACCCGTCTGCTGAACACGACCACAGAACACGACCCGGATACAACTGGCAATGGGATACATTCTACGTAAACGAACAATTGGCCACGGAAGCACACGGACTATACAGCGATGCGTGTATCGCTTCAGCTGGTATACATGACTATTTTTCCAGCGTCGGGAGATAGCCTGGGTTGAGCACAGTGAAACCCGGGTTTCACTGTCACCTAACCCAGACTACTTGTCTTGAATAAGCGCCCCAATTGACCGCGATCAGATAATGCACCAGAAAACCCTCGTTGAATTATCCACCGCGCTCGGACGCGGCGAGTTCTCCAGCGAAGAACTCACCCGTGCCTGCCTGGCGCGGCTCGCGTCGCTGGACGGGCAGATCAACAGTTTCATCACCGTGACCGGCGAGCAGGCGCTCTCGGCCGCGCGTGAGGCGGACCGGCGCCTGCAGGCCGGCGAGGCCGGGGCGCTCACGGGTATTCCGTTCGCCCACAAGGATATCTTTTGCACCGAGGGGGTGCGCACCAGTTGCGGTTCGCGCATGCTGAACAACTTCGTGGCCCCCTATGACGCCACCGTGACGCAGAAACTGAAGGCCGCCGGGGCGGTGATGATCGGCAAGACCAACATGGATGAATTCGCCATGGGCTCATCCAATGAAACCAGCTTCTATGGCCCGGTGAAAAATCCCTGGGACACGACCGTGGTACCGGGAGGATCTTCCGGCGGGTCGGCCTCGGCGGTGGCTGCGCGTCTGGTCCCTGTCGCCACCGGGACCGACACCGGCGGCTCGATTCGCCAGCCGGCCGCGCTGTGCGGCATCACCGGCCTGAAACCCACCTACGGGCGCGTGTCGCGTTACGGCATGATCGCGTTTGCCTCCAGTCTCGATCAGGGAGGACCGTTCGCACGCACGGCCGAGGATGCGGCCGTGATGCTGGCGACCATGGCCGGCTTCGATCCGCGCGATTCCACCAGCGTGGACCGGCCGGTCGATGACTACCGTGCACGTCTGCACGAATCCCTGCAGGGCGTACGTATCGGCCTGCCGAAGGAATTCTTCGGAGAGGGGCTGGATGGCGGTGTGGCAGCGGCGGTCGAGTCCGCACTGGCCGAGTATCAACGGCTGGGCGCGACCGTGGTGGACATCAGTCTGCCCAACAGCGCGTTGTCGGTGCCGACCTACTACGTGATTGCGCCTGCGGAATGCTCATCCAATCTGTCGCGTTTCGACGGCGTGCGCTACGGCTACCGGGCGGAAAATCCGCACGACCTGGAGGACCTGTACAAGCGCTCCCGCGGCGAGGGATTCGGTGCCGAGGTCAAGCGCCGCATTATAATCGGGACTTACGCACTGTCAGCCGGCTACTACGACGCCTACTATCTCAAGGCACAGCAGGTGCGCCGCCTGATTCGCGAGGATTTCCTGCGCGCCTTCGAAGGTGTCGACGTCATCATGGGGCCGACCTCGCCCGGGGTTGCCTTCCGGCTGGGCGAGAAGGCCGATGACCCGGTGACCATGTACCTGTCGGACATCTACACCATTGCCGTCAACCTCGCCGGGCTGCCGGGCATGTCCATCCCCGCCGGCTTCTCTGCCGGCCTGCCGGTGGGGTTGCAGCTCATCGGCAACTACTTCGAAGAGGGGCGGCTGCTCGCCGTCGCGCATCAGTACCAGCAGGTTACGGACTGGCATCTGCGCTGCCCGCAGGGTTTCGAATGAACCGCGCCGGTGACTGACATGGAATGGGAAACGGTAATCGGGCTGGAGATACACGCCCAGCTCGCCACGCGCAGCAAGATCTTCTCCGGCGCCGCCACCCGCTATGGCGCGGCGCCCAATACCCAGGCCTGTGCCGTGGACCTCGGCCTGCCGGGCGTGCTGCCGGTACTGAACGAAGAAGTCGTGCGTATGGCCGCCAGTTTCGGTCTGGCCATTCATGCCACCGTCGCGCCGCGATCCGTATTCGCGCGCAAGAACTATTTCTATCCCGATCTGCCCAAGGGTTACCAGATCAGCCAGTACGAGCTGCCGATCGTGCACGACGGGTATATCGATATCGAAGCGGACGAGCAGCCCAGCCGACGCATCGGCATTACCCGCGCCCACCTCGAGGAGGACGCCGGCAAGTCGCTGCACGAGGATTTCCATGACATGACCGGTATCGACCTCAATCGCGCCGGCACGCCGCTGCTGGAGATCGTCTCGGAACCGGACCTGCGTTCGGCGAAGGAAGCGGTCGCCTATATGAAAAAGATCCATGCGCTGGTGCGCTACCTGGAGATCTGCGACGGCAACATGCAGGAAGGTTCGTTTCGCTGCGACGCCAATGTCTCCGTGCGCCCTCGCGGGCAGGCGGCGTTTGGTACGCGCACCGAGCTCAAGAACATCAATTCCTTCCGCTTCGTGGAGCAGGCCATCAACTACGAAGTCGAACGCCAGATCGCCCTGATCGAGGGAGGAGGCCAGGTGGTGCAGGAGACCCGGCTGTTCGATCCCGCCAGGCAGGAAACCCGGCCGATGCGCACCAAGGAAGAGGCCAACGACTACCGCTATTTCCCGGATCCCGACCTGCTGCCGGTGGAGATCGACGCGGCATTTCTCGAAACGGTGGCGGGCGGTCTTCCGGAACTGCCGGATGCGAAGCGTCAGCGATTCATGGAGGACTACGGCCTCTCGGCCTACGATGCCGGCGTACTGACCGCCACCCGGGAACTGGCGGATTTCTACGAGGCCACCGTGACGGACTCGGGTGGCCTGGGCAAGCTGGCCGCCAACTGGGTGACGGGCGAGCTCGCCGGTGCGCTGAACCGCGACGGCAGGGACATCGGTGACAGCCCGGTAGCGGCGGCAGCGCTGGCCGGTTTACTGCGGCGCATCGAGGACGGCACCCTCTCGGGCAAGCTCGCCAAACAGGTATTCGAGGCGATGTGGAGCGGGGCGGGGAGCGCCGATGAAGTGATCGAGCAGCAGGGACTCCGGCAGATCACCGATACCTCGGCCATCGAAACGATCATCCGCGAGATCCTGGAGAAACACCCGAAACAGCTCGAACAGTACCGCGGCGGTCAGGAAAAACTGCTCGGCTTTTTCGTCGGTCAGGTCATGCAGGCCACGCAGGGCAAGGCCAATCCCGCCCAGGTCAACGAGCTGCTGAAGAAGCTCATCGGCGCCTGACCGGGTGGATATTATTTACGCATAATTCAACTCAGAAACGCAGGGAATGCCGAGTTGGTATCCATCCATAAAGAACTCACCGCAAAGCCGCAAAGAGCTTAGTTTTTTTCATTAAAGAATTTCTCTGCGTCCTCCGCGTCTCTGCGGTTTGTTTTTGATCATGATACTACTGACTCATGAAAATCATCGCCGATGAGAACATACCCGCGGTGGCGCAGGCCTTCGGTACGCTGGGCGAGGTGACGCTGCTCCCCGGGCGTATGCTGAGGTCGCAGGACGTGCGCGCGGCTGACGTCCTGCTGGTGCGATCGGTCACGCATGTCGGACGCGAACTGCTCCATGGCTCCCGGGTGCGTTTCGTCGGCTCGGCGACCATCGGTTTCGATCACGTGGACCTGGACTACCTGCAGTCGCGGTCAATCGGCTTTGCCACGGCGCCCGGCAGCAATGCCACCTCTGCCGCGGAGTACGTGGTTAGCGCGCTGCTTGCGCTCGGCGAACGTGAGGGCTTCAGTCTGGCGCGGCGCACTATCGGGATCGTCGGCTGCGGCAACGTCGGTTCGCGGGTACGCGACCGGCTGGCGGCGCTGGGCTGTGACTGCCTTATCAATGATCCGCCACTTCGTGAACGGGGCGGCCATGACGCATTTGTCGGTCTTGATGACATTTTGCAGGCCGACATCATCAGCGTGCATGTGCCGCTGGAGAGGTCAGGGCGGCATCCCACCCGGCACCTCTTCGACGAGTCATTCCTGCAGCGGATGAAGCCGAACGCCGTGCTGATCAACACCTCGCGCGGCGCCGTGGTCGACAACGCGGCGCTGGATGCCCTGCTGGCGAGGCGCCGGGATCTGTGCGTAGCGCTGGATGTCTGGGAAGGAGAACCGGCGATCGATATGCGTTTGCTGGAAAAGGTCACCCTGGGGACGGCGCACATCGCCGGATACAGCCTGGACGGCAAGCTGCGCGGCACGGAGATGATTTATCGCGCCGCCTGCGACTACCTGGGGTGCGCGCCACGCTGGGATGCCGCGGCGGTGCTGCCCGCTGCAAACACCCTGGACCTGAGGGGCTTGCCCGGAGGCGATGACCTCGAGCGGTTGCGCGCAGCCGTCTTTAATGCCTACGACATCCGCGCGGACGATGAACGGCTGCGCGAATTGCTGAGGCTGCCGCCGGCCGAACGGCCGGCCGGCTTCGACCGACTGCGCAAGGAGTATCCGGTGCGCCGCGAATTCGCCGCCACGACCGTGATCGTAGATGCGGATGCAGGCAGGCTGTGTGGCTTGCTGCGTGGCATCGGTTTCAATGTGGTCGACGGCAGTGCCCCGGATACTTGAATCTCTACGGTAGAATCCATCCATAAATATACTCACCGCAGAGACGCAAAAAACACAAAGCCTTTTTATTGTTTTTTTTGTAATAGATTTCTTTGTGTTCTTTGCGTCTCTGCGATGAAAACGGTGTTATGGATGAACACTACAGCAGGGGCGGGCTTGACGCCTGACGCCGTTCCCCGGCGCAGACCGGACAATGCGGGTCGCGGTGCAGTTTCAGCGTGCGCCATTCATGAACGGTCCCGTCGAAGACGACCAGGCGGCCGCACAGCGTTTCACCCAGCCCGAGCAGCACCTTGAGCGCCTCGAGGGCCTGCAGGCTGCCGATAATGCCGACAATCGGCGAGAGCACCCCGTTTTCGCTGCAGGTCTGGTCTTCCTGCTCACCGGCATGGTACAGACAGGCGTAGCAGGGGCTGTCATCCCTCCCTGGCAGGAACACGGCGATCTGGCCTTCCAGACGCACGGCGGCGCCTGAAACCAGCGGCGTGCGCCGCGCGACGCAGGCGGCATTCACCGCGAAGCGGGTGTCGAAGTTGTCGCTGCAGTCCAGCACCACATCCGCCCGCGCGACTTCCTCATCAAGCCGGTTCCCCTGCAGGCGTTCCGCGATTGGCGTGACGTCAACATCGGGGTTGAGCATCGCCAGAGTGTCGGTCGCCGAGGCGACCTTCAGTCGTCCGAGGTCGCTCAGGTGATGCAGGATCTGGCGCTGCAGGTTGGACAGTTCCACCCGGTCCTGGTCGGCGATGACGAGCTGGCCGACCCCGGCCGCGGCCAGATAGATGGCGGCCGGCGAACCCAGGCCGCCTGCGCCGACCAGCAGGGCGCGTGCGCCGAGCAGAGCGTCCTGCCCTGCGACGTCGACCTGCGGCAGCAGGATCTGCCGGCTGTAGCGCAGCAACTGGTCATCATCCATCTGGATACCTGTCCGGGTAAAGAGAGTCGCCGCCCGGTGAGAATCGCGGGTTAAAGGTAGCGCCGCAGATAGTCCGGGCGATGGTCCCGACAGCCGTGCGGGCGGTGGAGGTAACGGGTAATGAATGCATCGCGCGTGCATTCTGCCTGGTCATGAACGCGGTCGGTGCACTCGATGTCTTCGATGTAATAGCAGAGACCACGCATGAAGCGGCAGTAAAAGCCGGTCTGCAGGCGGTAGCCCAGTTCTCCGAGCAGGGCCTCGATGATCTGCATGGTGATCTGGCGGACGTTGTAGCTGACCTTGATGCGATGCGGGCCAAGGATCTGTACGCGAACCACCCCCTTGACGTCATGCAACACTTGCGCGGCAGACTCCGTAGCGGCTGGATCCGGCTCCGCACGACTCAGACGTATGGTCCGGTGTTTCAGTTTTTCACTCACGCTTTTATCCTAGACCGATGGGTGTAAATAGCAACCTCTGTCTGCCCCTCAAGACTCCTGTTAAAAGTAAAAATGGCGGGCTGAATGAAACCCGGGAATCAATCAGTAGTGGTGGTTTCAAGTGGATCAGCGCTGGCCCCGGGTGACGCGGCTGAGGCCGGCGGCATCGGAGTGATCGCTGATCTCACGGAATCCCTGTGTCTTCATCAGTTGCATCACCCTCTCCCCCTGGTCGTAGCCGTGCTCCACGATCAGCCAGCCATTGGTGCGCAGGCGATCATGAGCGCCGGAAATGATAGGGCGTAACGCATCCAGACCCCGGGGGCCGGCGGTGAGAGCCGTGCGCGGTTCGAAGCGCAGATCGCCTTCCCGAAGGTGCGGGTCGGATTCGGCCACGTAGGGCGGATTGCTCAGGATGAAATCAAATGCGTCGACGGTGAGTGCCCGGCACCACGATCCGCAGACGAAGCGCACATTATCGAGACCGAGCCGCGCGGCGTTGTCCTTTGCCACCGACAGTGCGGCCGCTGAAATATCGGTGGCGATGACCTCGCTGCGCGGGCGCTCCCGTGCAATCGCGAGCGCAATGGCCCCCGTACCGGTGCCGAGGTCGGCGATGCGCAATGAAGCGTCCTTCGGCATTTTTTCCAGTGCCAGGGCCACCAGGGTTTCCGTCTCGGGGCGGGGGATCAGTGTCTGTGGCGTAACTGTCAGCGGCAGAGACCAGAATTCACGCTGTCCGAGCAGATAGGCGATGGGCTCACCGAGTGCGCGGCGGCTGATCAGGGCGGCGAACCGTTCCTGTTGCCGCGGTTCGACCTCCCGTTCCGGCCAGGCATACAGGTGGCTGCGCGGCTTGTCGAGGCAGGCGGCCAGCAGGATTTCGGCCTCCAGCCGGGCGTCATCCGTGCCGAGAATGCCGGTGGACTGCGCCAGCAGGGTGCCGATGGAGCGGTTGGGGTTGTTCAAAGCGGCGCCGGCGGCTACCTGTCCCGCGACTCCAGCGCCGCCAGCTGGTCCGCCTGGTGCTCGCTGATGAGCGGGTCTATCAGGGGGTCGAGGTTGCCGGCGATGATTTCGTCGAGCTTGTAGAGCGTGAGATTGATACGATGGTCGGTCACGCGACCCTGCGGGAAATTGTAGGTGCGGATGCGCTCGGAGCGATCGCCGCTGCCGACCAGGGAGCGCCGCGCCTCGGTTTCCTCGGCCTTTTGTTTTTCCTGTTGCGCATTCAGCAGGCGCGCCGCCAGCAGGGACATCGCGCGGGCGCGATTCTTATGCTGGGAGCGCTCGTCCTGGCATTCAACCACGATGCCGCTCGGCAGATGGGTCAGGCGGATCGCCGAGTCGGTCTTGTTGACATGCTGTCCGCCCGCCCCGGAGGCGCGGTAGGTGTCCACCTTGAGATCGGCGGGGTTAATCTCGATCGGATCGATTTCATCCGCTTCGGGCAGGATCGCCACCGTGGCAGCCGAGGTGTGGATGCGGCCCTGGGATTCCGTTTCGGGCACCCGCTGAACCCGGTGCGCCCCGGACTCGAATTTGAGGCGGGAATAGGCGCCATGACCGATGATGCGCGCAATGATTTCCTTGTAACCGCCATGTTCGCCCGGGTTCTCGCTGAGAATTTCGATCTGCCATTTGCGTATCTCGGCGTAGCGTGAATACATGCGGAACAGATCCCCTGCGAAGATCGCCGCCTCGTCGCCGCCCGTGCCGGCGCGGACTTCCAGAAAAATGTTGCTGTTGTCGTGCGGGTCCGCCGGCAGCAGCAGCATCCGGATTTCGATCTCCAGTTCGCTGATACGGGCCTCGGCAGCTGCAATTTCCTCCTCGGCCATCTGCTGCATGCCAGGGTCCGGGTCTCTCAGCATCTCCCCTGCGGAGGCAAGATCATCACGGGTCTTGCAGTAGGCGCGGAAACTGTTCACCAGCGGGGCGAGCTGCGCGTATTCCATCGACAGCTGCCGGTATCTGTCCTGGTTCTGAATCGTCTGTGCATCGGAGAGCAGGGCGCTGACTTCCGTGTGGCGTTCCTCGATGCTTTCGAGTTTGCTGAGTATCGATGGTTTCATGCAATGCTGCCGCGTCTCAGTCGCGGTTCCTGAGCCGGAACAGCGTGCGCACGGTCTCCAGCAGGGAAGTCTTGCCCTGCTCGGCGGCCTCGCGCAGGTTGACGCTTGGATCGTGGGCAAGCTTGTTGATGAGATTATGCGTTAGCAGCTCGATGACCTGTTGGGGGTCTTCACCGTTGGAGAGGCGCTGGCGAGCTCTCTTCAGCTCGCTCTCACCGATGGCCATGGCATGATCGCGGTAGGCGCAGATGGCGGGGACGGCATCCAGCGAGTGCAGCCAGGTCATGAAGCGATCGACCTGCACATCGATGATCTCCTCGGCCTGTTCGGCCGCCTCCTGGCGCGACCGGAGGTTCTCCTCGATGACCTCCTTAAGGTTGTCGATAGTGTAGAGGTAGATGTCGTTGAGTTCGCCCACCCGCGGGTCGATATCGGGGGGGACGGCAATGTCGACCATGAAGATCGGCCGGTGCTTGCGCCCACGGATGGCGTCGCAGACCATTTCCCTGTCGAGGATATAATCCGGGCTGCCGGTGGAGGAGATCACGATGTCGGCCTCGGCGAGGTGCGCGGGGATCTGGGAAAGGGCGATCCCGAAGCCGTCGAAGTGGGCCGCCAGGTCGAGGGCCCGTTCGACCGTTCGGTTGGCGATGATTATCTGACCGATGCCGTGTTCATGCAGGTGTCGGGCCGCCAGTTCGATGGTTTCGCCGGCGCCGATCAGCAGCGCCGTCTGTTTCTCGAACGCTCCGAAAATTTGCCGTGCCAGGCTGACCGCCGCGAAGGCAACGGAGACCGGACTCGCGCCGATCGCCGTGTCGGTGCGGACCTGCTTGGCGACCGAGAAAGTGTGCTGGAACAGGCGGTTTCCGAGGGTATCCAGCGTGCCCGCCTCGGTTGCCAGCTGATAGGTTGTCTTCATCTGCCCCAGGATCTGGGGCTCCCCGAGGACCATTGAATCCAGACCGGCGGCTACGCGCAGGATGTGACGCACGGCGTCAGCTTCCCAATAGGCGTAGAGATGAGGTTCCAGGGAGCCTTTCTCCAGTCCGTGAAACCGGCACAACCAGTCGGTCAGTTCTTCCAGTCCCTCATCCTGCTTGGCACAGTAGAGTTCGGTCCGGTTGCAGGTTGAGAGGATGGCTGCCTCGCCCACATTCTGCAGCGCCGCCAATTCGCCCAGGGCGCGCGGAAGCTGTTCGACCGGAAACGCCACCTGCCCGCGAATTTCCACGGGGGCCGTACGGTGATTGATTCCGAGAACCAGCAGGCGCATAACAGGGGCGATGATAAATGTCAGATAAACGTAAAATTCTGCATGGTGGGGTGATTTAATACAAGCGGCACACGTTTCGACGCCGGGCGCCCGCAACGGACGGGGCCGTGAGGGCAGTGCTGTTGAAATTGCAACTAATTAAATAAACAAACTGCTAGAATGTCGCGCATGTATCACGCTCCTTTACCCGGGTCCGGTTTACGACCGCGCGCCTGGATGCTTATGTTGACGGTATCGATCCTGACGGCCTGCGCCCAGTTCGGCGGCAAAGAGGCTGTGCATCCCGTGCCGCAGACGCCAGCAGAGACGACATCCCCCGGGACGATGCCAGCCCGGACGACGTCCGCCGAGGCACCGCCAGGCAAACCAGCGGAGGCGCAGCAGGAGCCCCTGACCCAGGAACTGCTGTTCGACATCCTGCTGGGTGAAATCGCCGGCCAGCGTGGGCGGCTTGATGTCTCGGCTCCTTATTACCTGCAGGCCGCACTGAATTCGAACGACCCCCGGGTGTCCGAACGGGCTGTACAGATCGCCACGTTCGCCCGGCGTTACGACATTGCCCTGAAAGCGGCGCGCCACTGGCTTTCGCTCGACAGCGGCAACGTCGAGGCGCGCAAGGTGGTGACGGCGCTGGCGCTCAAGAGCGGCGACACGGACGAAGTGATCACGCAACTCGATTACCTCATCAGGACCTCGGCGAACCCGAAGGAGGGCTTCCAGCTCGCAACGGTCATTCTGGCGCAGCACGCCGACAAGACGACCGCCCTGGCAGCCATCGAAAAGCTTGCGGCCCGCTATCCCGACAGTGTCGATGCCCGACTCGCGGTCAGCCGGATCGCCATCCTCGCCGAGGACCTGGACAGGGCGCAGACGGCGGTCGACCAGGCCCTGCGGCTGCAACCGGGTCTGCCGCAGGCTCTGGTGCTGAAGGCCCAGATCCTGATCAGGCAGGACAGGAAACCACAGGCGCTGCAGCTCCTCGAGAAGGCAGCCGCTCAGCAGCCGAAGAGCACCGACCTGCGCCTGGCCTATGGACGGATGCTGCTCGACGCCGGCGACCTGGAGGCCGCCAGGGAGGAGTTCCGCGCCGTGGTGAAACTCTCTCCCGACAACACCGATGCGATTTACTCCCTGGCCTTGCTGGAACTGGAAACCGGCCAGCTGGAGTCCGGTGAGCAGCACCTGAAGCAGCTGCTGGAGGTGGAGGACAAGCGCCAGAGCGTCTATTACTACCTCGGCTATGCCGAGCAGGAAAGAGGCAATGTGGAGGCGGCGCTCGAGTGGTACGGCAAGGTCGATGAGGGTAGTGAATACTGGACTCAGGCCCGGCTGCGCATGGCGAAGCTCCTCGCCTCGCAGGGTCGGCTGGACGAGGTGCGCAGTGAGATGCAGTCGCTGCGACGGAACAATCCGGAAAATGCCGTCGAATATTACCTGCTCGAGGGGCAGGTGCTCTCGGACCTGGCGATGAATCAGGAAGCCTATGCGCTTTACGCCGAGGCGCTGGCAGGTAATCCCGATGAGGAGGACCTGCTCTATGCGCAGGCGCTGGTTGCCGAACAGCTCGATCGTATCGACGCCGCCGAGCAGTACATGCAGCGGATACTGAAACAGGATCCGGACAATATCAGGACGCTCAATGCCCTTGGCTACACGCTCGCCGACAGAACCGACCGCTATGACGAGGCGCGGAAGTACATCGAGAAAGCCTACGCGCAGAAACCGGACGATCCGGCGATCATCGACAGCATGGGCTGGGTGCAATACCGGCTCGGCAACCTGGAGCAGGCGCGGCGCTATTTGCAGCAGGCCTACGACATGACCGGTGACAGCGAGATCGGCGCGCATCTCGGCGAGGTCCTGTGGATGCAGGGCGACCAGGCCGGCGCCCGAAGGGTGTGGCAGGAGTCCCTCGAGAATGCGCCCGACAATACGGTTATCAAGGAAGTTATCCACCGCTTCACGCCGTGAGAGCAGGCAGCCTGCATGCTGGCGGTTTCATCCTTCTGCTGGCCCTGACGGGTTGTGCCACCCACCCCGCGCACGAGCCCTCACCCACCGTGCTCGATCTCTCCTCGCCGCGTTATGCCATCTGGCAGATCCGGGGTCGGGTCTCGCTGATCAAGGGCGAGCAGGGTTGGCATGCCAGCCTGAACTGGCGTGAAGACGCCGGGCGTTACCGCCTGGATCTGAGCGGCCCGCTGGGGCAGGGTGCGGTGCGCGTCGAAGGCGACGACACCAGCGTCCGGCTGCAGACCGCCGACGGGCGGGATTACGTCTCGCAGAATGCGGATGCCCTTGTGCAGGCGGTGACGGGCTGGCAGTTTCCCGTGGCCGGAATCCGCTACTGGGTGCGGGGTGTCCCGGTGCCGGGGGAGCAGGCCGTGGTGAATACCGATGACAGCGGGCGGCTGGTTCGCCTGCTGCAATCCGGCTGGGATATCCGCTATGACCGTTTTCAGGACCTGGAGGGGCGCGCCTGGCCGATCCGCCTGCGCCTGACGGCGGATGACATCAGTGTGCGCCTCGTGGTGGATGAGTGGACGCTGGGAGATGCCCCGGCCGACTCACAGCCGAAGGCGGCGTCCGACCTTTCACCATGAGCGGGGCGTCGATCCCGGCCGGCGCACAGGGTCCCTGGCCGGCGCCGGCCAAGCTCAACCTGTTCCTGCACATCACCGGCCGCCGCGATGACGGCTACCATGACTTGCAGACCGTATTCCAGTTTCTGGATTATGCCGACCAGCTGTATTTTGTCCCCCGGGCGGACGAGGCTATCCACTGTTTCGGCGGCCCGCCGGGGGTTCTCCCGGAGGCGGATCTCTGCGTGTGCGCCGCCCGTCTGCTACAGCAGGCGGCGGGCATCCGCACAGGCGTTGATATCTATAATAAAAAGCGTCTGCCTGCCGGAGCCGGCCTGGGCGGGGGAAGCTCGGATGCGGCCACGACCTTGTGGGCGCTGAACCGGCTGTGGGCGGCGGGACTGGGAACGGCGGCGCTGGCCGATCTGGGGCTGCGTCTGGGTGCCGATGTGCCGGTGTTTCTCTTCGGCCGCTCGGCCTGGGCGGAAGGCGTGGG
>JBAVKA010000140.1:0-8366 GCA_049688075.1 Gammaproteobacteria bacterium | reverse complement strand
TGGGCGGGGGGACGATGTGAAAGCGGACCAGGTACTTGCCAGGACCGTTGAGTTTGATGTTCTCACCGTAGTGAGGACCGTCGGATGCCACCATGGGCATGAAGGCGCCTCCCGTTGACCAGTCGGTTCCGACCTTGCTGACCTGGTAAGTGATGCCGAGATAAGGAACCCACTCACCCTCGCCGAAGCCGTTCTGGTTACCCTTGGCTGCGTGAATATCCGCTTCCAGGTGGATGTCCCGGGGTTCCATCATGCCGGGCAGCATGGGTTCCATCATGACCGGTTGCAGATACACGGCGGCAATCTCCATGCCGTTCTTCTCCACCGGATCGCCGATGGGATGTTCACCGGCTTGAAGGCTGCCGGCTACGGTCATCAACAAGGCAGCGACGATACGGCTTGTATTCATGGATGTATCAACCATTGCAATTTCCTCCCGTGATTTATCGGATGCGAATAGTAATGAGACGTATTTACATTACATTAGAAATTTTTTTACCCTGCCGGAGCTGTCTTGCGCGAAGACTTGCGGCGAACGAATAATGCCGAATCACGCAGCCTGGAACCGCCTGCAAGAGTACTCCGCGGTGTATCGTCAAGAATCATGGTGTTGAATCTCCTGGCTGAACTGACGCACAAGCCATAACCCTGTGTAAATAAACGGGTACACGTCAGTCATGCCGACACGTTTCCACACACGGCACAGAACGCTAACGGATTAACTGCTCTGATCAACAGGACGGTCGTCATAGCCCGAATATCCCCGGCCACCAGGCCGCGCCGACGAACAGACTGCCAGCCAGACCCGGTACGAGCGGCAGCCAGCGACGGCCGGTCGGAACTCCCTGTATGCCGAGAATCCGGTTACCCAGCCAGATACTCCAGGCAAGCCCGGTCAGGAACAGCGCCGTCTTGACCCAGGCAATCTCCGACGTATCGAGGCCGACAGCCCGCAGGGAATCGAACAGGGTCGCGCCCAGGCCAATCACCAGCGACACCATGGCGACCGGGGTGTATTGATAGCCCAATTCGACGAATCGGCTCTGCATATTCCGGTCACCTTCATTCCTGCCCGACAACCAGGCCGCGAGCCAGGTGCTGGACCCCAGCACGAGCGCAAACACCAGCATGCAGGTCGTCATGAAACCCGTGATCGTGATGAAATCCAGCCACGCGAATACTTCCCGGCGTTCGGGATGAACACTCATCAGCCAGCCGGGCCCGGATTCGCCGATCCAGAACCAGCCGTTGCCGAAAAACCATTCCGCCACAGCTTCCCGCAATTCCCAGTAGAACGGCAGCACCAGCCACAGAAACCCGCCGAGCGACACACCCGTACCCAGGAACAGAAACCACACCTCGTAGGGGTTGGGATTATGGTTGCGAATCTGCTCGATCTCCTCTCCCGGGGTACGCAGTTTCAGAAAGAGCCCGCCCCGCGCGCGCGGATTTACACAACGAAAGCATTCAATGCAGTGACGCGATTCCTCCTTGCGCGGGATGTCGACCATCGTTGGACACACCGTCTTTTCCGTGTAGTGATCGCCGCCCGGCCGTTTTAGTTTGGGGGCAAATTGCCAGGCGCCGATGCGGGAAAAAACACCCAGGAGAAGCCCGATGGGACACATGTGCCGGCACCAAGCACGCTTGTTGCGGCCATAGACGAAGCCCAGCAGGATGGCTGCAATCAGGGTGCCGCCAAAGACTTCGGCAATGGCTTCCGGATGATCGCGCACACCGACTGTCTGCCCCAGAATGGTGATAAGGAGAAAACTCACAATCGGCGTTCCCTCCCACCGCACCCAGGCGGGTATCGGGCGCTTCAATCCTTTCTTGTTGGCCCATTCTGAGGCCGCACCCATGGGACAGAGGATCCCGCACCAGGAGCGACCGGTGAAAATCACTGACAGGAACACCAGAGGGAACCACAAGCCCCACATGACATAAATCGAGAAGGTAGTGAAGTTGTTCAGTGGCGTCGCATCCTGCGGCGGCTCCGGTAACCACAGGGGCAGAAAGATCAGCGTCAGGAAAAACACAAAGAAAACGGCGTGCAGCCAGACCAGACGATCCCGGTGACGCACAAACAGGTCTTCGATAAAGGCGGCGAGCCGTGGCAGCCGCCCGGGGCGGATACGGCCATTTACGGTGATGGGGATATCCTGAAAATGCCCTGTTTCCCGCTTGACCGGTGACTCCATTGTCAGGGTTGCCTGCGCCTGTCTCATGAAGGAATTTTCTCCGCGACGCCGGCGTGGTGACGGCGTTGCCATGCCCAGAGACCCAACGCGATCGGCAGTGGAATGAGCAGGACGAGCTGGGCAAGCACGGTTTCCATACTGGGATAGAGTCCGAGCCAGGGAATTCGCGGCACCCCTTCAAGCGGGGTGATGCCCACCCAGTTGGCCGCCTGCAACTCCAGCACGCCATTTCCGGCAAATGAAATCGCCAGATAGTACAAGAGGCCCGCGGTGAGCATGAAAAACAGTCCGATGGGTAGCCGGAACGAGGCCGCACGCATCAACCAGTAGACGCTGCCCAGTGCCAGCAGCGCGAGAACAAAACCGATGGCGATCGCGCCGTATTGACCATATGCCTGACCAGCCATCGCCTGATAGAAGAGAACGGTTTCTGCGCCTTCACGGTACACCGCCAGAAATGCCGCGAAGCCCAGCGCCAGCGTACTGCCATGGGACAGCGCCTTGTTCATCTTTGTGCGGATATAGGCCTGCCAGCGCGCCGCTTCACGCTTTGAGATGAGCCAGTAACTGACGTAGAACAGCACGCCGGCGGCGATCAGCATGGTCACTCCTTCCAGCGCCTCCTGCACGGTACCTGAAACCTCGAAAACGACGGACAACAGGACGGCGGTTAGCACGCTCGCCACCACGGCCCACGCCGCGCCGTGATAGATATACGGCAACTTCTCGTCCTCGCCCTGGCGCTTCAGATAGGTGATGAGGGCGGTGATCACCAGAATGGCTTCGAAACCCTCGCGCAGCAGAATGAGGAAGGACTGCAGCAAGGTAGACCAGAATCCTTCCGATTCCTTCCCTGCCACGTTGGCCGCCACACTTTCGATCCGCGTGCGCAGTTTTCCCCAGGCCTGCGAGACTTCTGCGTGTGGCCGTGCTTTGGATGCCAGTCCGATAACGCCGCTGAAAAGCGATTCCAGTTCACTCTTTGCACCGGGATCATTGAGTCCAATGACCGCTTCCATGCCGCTGTCCTCGAAAACATCGAAATAGATATCAGAAAAGGCATCGGCGGTATCCATACCCTTGTCGGGCTCATAGCGATTCATGGCGGCATCTCCCTGCCGGGCGATGTCTGCCGCCACCGCGAGAAGGTCCACATCTTTATCCGTCGCCGATGCCTGAACCGGGAACGGTGTCGTCAACGCGGCCAACAGCCCGAATACAGCGAACACGCGTGCTGGCATCATGGTTTAATCTCGAAAACTTCCATGGGTATCTTCGCCTCATCGAGGGCCCGGGCATCATTCACAACCGACTCGCGAATACCTTGAGCCAGCTGCTGGATCGTTTCTCTGTCCGCTTCCCGGCGGATCGCCTTGCGCAGAGCGCCAAATTGTTTTTCAACCTGGTAGGTGTGTTTGGCGCCGAGTTCGATGCGCATCGCAGCCTCCATTTTTCTATCCTCGAATACGCCAAAATAGGCTTGGGTGACCGCCTGCCCGGCCTCGGTTGGCTTGCCTTCCCGGTACAACGACTCGGCGTTGTCAATGTGAGCCACGATCTCCCCGGCTACCCGCGACCAGCTGGCAGTTTCTGCTGCTGCAGCGGCGCTAGTACAGTACGCAAACAGACACAGCAAACCGGACAGGATCGTCAACGCTCGTCGCTGCTTCATATTCCAAATGTCTTCATGGTTTGAAGTCTCATGGTTGAACAGACCCTGCGTTCCTGGCCATGTCGGAAGATTCAATGGCCCGGGTCTGGGCTTCTTCTGCCTTTTGTAATAAAGCTACCGTTCAATTGATACGAACGATAATGATTGTTATTAAGAATATCAAGTATTATTTCTGGTTGAGCGAATTGGTTCACTGGCAGGCCTGCAGGAAGGACAGGTATCTAACGACTTTAAACAAACGCAGGAAATCAGGTTTTTATATGGTAAGTAATTACTGGCGGGAAACTCCGCACGCAAAACTATGCGCCAGGGCGCGCACCAGCACGCTTCCGGCCTCATCCACCGTTCGTCCGAAGGCAATCACCCCGTCTTCGTGACCACCCATCACGAAGACGCCTGTTTCTATGTGATCCACCTCCTCGAACAGATGCTCGACTTCCTGCGCCATGGCCGGTGTGCCATACGGCACGTGCTTATCAGTAGATGGAAGATTGAGTATCGATGCGCAACGCCATATCGATGAAGAATGAACATGAAGAATGACCCGGATATCATTGTTTATATTATAGACGGAACCATGGGTCAGTGACTCCGACGAGGGTTTGATCGCCCCGGCCGCAACCACCCGGTTGAGACTGGCGTCATAGTCACTGACGGTTGCAAAACCGGCGGCTGATAATTCCGTCAAATGGCCGGTTTGAGAGCCGCTGATCATGAACGGGCGATGGTTCTCCGGGGCGTCAAACGGTGGCAGCCTCCAGCTGATATTGCCGAAGCTGTAACCGCCGTAGCGTTCGGAATCCTGCCCGATCAACCCAAGTTGCCGAAGGATGCGGCGCCAGGCATTGAGTTCATTGAGAGCGGGAATCGTAACGGGCGCCGCAGCCGTGAATTCCAGATCGAACCTGATGACGCCCTCTTCCCGCATTACTGGACCGCATTTCTCATCGTGTCAGGCGCTTTCCGGATAACCACAGTCAATCTCCCGTCAAGATAACGATCCACGACATCACAGGGAGGACACATAAAGAGAAAACTCACTATTCCGTGTTTTTCCGTGGCCATCGTTATGTCAAAAGGGACAATGCCCGTTGAGTAATATGCGGTCTAAGGTTGTCTGATGAAAACCTCGCGGATGCGTTCCACGCGGCGTCGGTTGACGCCGAAGTCACTGTAACCCACGCGCGAGGCCGAGCGCACCTGGATCACACCCGCCTCGGGATCGATGACGAACTCGATGTCGTCGACAAATCGGAACACCAGACTGCACGCTTCGGCATGCAGATAGCTCCCGGTGTTTTCGACGATCGACAGCCGTGATTCCGTGCCAAGCGCGGATTTCAGCCGTTGCCATGCCAGCATGGCCTCACCGCTGAAACTCAGCGGTTCGGTGAAGTGCTCCGCATCGGTTGCCTGGCTGCTGACGCAGTTGGGACTCGCCGGACACGGCGCCAGGGTATGGGTTGCATCGCCGGCCGGCAGGATAGTGCTCATGAGCGAGAGTATAGCGGCCAGCAGAACGATGGGGATTGTCCCCGGACGGACTTCAGTCATATCTTCCTGCACCCACCAGGCGTTTCGTCCAGTAAGGATCAATCAGACTGTCGTAGGATACCACTCGCCCTCTCGAGGGTGCGTGTATGAAACGGGCATTGCCGGTATAGATGCCCACATGGGAAACCGAACGGTGGGCGGTCCTGAAGAACACCAGGTCTCCCGGTTGCAGATTCTTCAGCGCGACCGGCCGCGCATGGCGATACTGGGCCATTGTCGAGCGCGGCACCCGTATGCCCGCCTTGTAGTAGGCGTAATACACCAGCCCACTGCAGTCAAAACCCAGCGGTGTCGATCCGCCATAGCGATAGGGCGTGCCGAGTTCCAATACGGCGATATCCAGAACCGGCTGATGAACCGCGGGTGGTTTGGCGGATTCCGGGGGCGTGGAGGCACAGCCGGCCAGAACGGCAAGGAACAGCAGGAAGACCAGCGTCAGGGAATTGAATATCGAACAGTCTGGTGTGTTCAGCATCGATTTTGATTAGAGGATTGTCCGATCCCCGTTGATTGCCCCGAGCTAGTGTGCTTAAAACCGGCCCTGGAGTAAACCCGGGTTTTCACCGCAAAGACGCGAAGGATGCAGAGAAATTCTTTAGAAAAAATAATTAAACACTTCACGCTCTTTGCGGCTTTGCAGTGAGTGTATTTCTTTGTGGACGAACACAAGGTATGAACTTTGCCGTTCTCTGTGCCAACTTACAGACAGTCATTGAACTCCATTCGATGTGAAACCCGGTTTCTGTCCTTCACTCAGGCCGGCAGGAAATCGATCGGGTAGGTGATCGTGACGGCCTCGACGTTTTTCGCGCCGAAGTCGAACAGTTTCACGCGTTGTGCGATCTTCTCACCCAGCACGGCATCATTCAGTTCACTGGAGACGAGTTCGCAGCGGGTCACCTTACCGCTGGGTGCAATGGTCAGACGCAGCACGACCTTGCCTTGCAGGGATGAATCGCTGCGCAAGGCGCGATTGTAGACGCTGTAGATCGCGCCCTTGTTCCGGTCGAACACCATCTGGATCTCCTCGATGCTGCGACCGGCGAGGCGTGCGCCTCTACCTGCAGTGCCGTCCCCGCCCCGGGTCCCGTTGCCGCCACTGCCCCCACCCGCGCCAGCCGTTCCGGATGGGCTGGACACCCGCAGGGTGCTGCGCCCGGCCAGCGTGGTGCCGCCGGTGTTGCGACTTAGCCTTGCCGTGTTGATGCCGTCGCTGCCGCTGGTAGTACCGTAGGTGAGGATCGCGCGTTCCGTCTTGCTCGCCTTCCCGCCGGACTGCGACAGGTCATGCGATTGTTTCAGGCTGGTTGCCACGGTGTTTTGCCGCAGATCCTGCAGGCTGTCACTGAGAGCGAGCAGGCCGGCCTGTTGGGCCTGTTGGCGTGCGGAGACAGTTTTCTTCGCGCCGGACGGCCTGGTGAGGCGCTGTTTCTGCGGTTGTGGTTTTGCTTTCTGCGGGGCTGGCGCTTCGGGTTTTTTCGGAAGCGGCTTCGCTTCGGTGACCGGCTTTTGTACTTGAGGCGGTGGCGGGACCGGTTTCTGCTCCAGAATCAACCGGGCAAGACGCGGCGGCAGCGACTCTGTCGCGTGACGCTCTATTTTCGACACTGGCAGGTACGGCATGATCAATCCCGAGAGCAGGAAAACCAGCAGGGTTATCTGCAGTATCCGCCGGAAGCGACGGTCATCCTCCGCCGTCAACGACCAGGGCGTGTACAGGGGTTGAGTGACAGCCGTCATGCGCTTACCCCTCCTCCGGTTGCCGTTGCGTGACCGCCAGCGAAATTCTGCCATAACCGGCCCGTGTGCAGGTCGCCATGATCTTCTTCAACACGCGATACGGGATCGTCTTGTCACCCATGATGGTGGCTTCCCGTCCGCCGGGCGGAACGACCTGTTGATCAGCCGCGGCGCGACGGTTCTGATGCTCGAGGGCCGCTTGCAATCCAGGCGAGATTTCCGACGGTTCCTTGAGCAGTTGCGCCACGCCGACCACCAGATGGCCCTGCACCGAGACGTCGGTTCCCGAAACGCTGATCACCACTGTCTCGCGTGGCTTTGCCTCGGCCACCGATTCGGGCAGCCTGACGGATTTGAGGGCCGGCAGAACCTCGCCATCGGAAGAGTTGACCAGCAGGAAGAACACCAGGATGGTGAAGATGTCCATCATCGACACCAGATTGATGCCGGGCATGCGTCTGCCGCGCTTGTGCTGGCGCTCCATGCGTTTAGCGCGTCGTGACATGATCATGGTAATTTCCCCCGGCTGTTGTCCGCCACCTTCACGCCGTCCATGGGCGCATCGCCGATGGCAATTTCCGGAAACAGCTCCGCCGATTGCAGGGTGCCGGCCTGGAGCACTCTGGCGATGCGGACCTTGTCCATCACCTGCACGACGGTGTCGTAATCGATCTGGGGTTCAAGCAGCAGCGTGGCATCGAGCTTGTCGGGAAAACGCGCCTTGATCTGCTGGAGCAGTCCGGACAGCTGCGCGAAATCCTGCCCGGATGCCGTCGGCGGGATACGCCGGATCAGCCCGCCCTGACGGTCGCTGACCTCGATGCCGCTGGCGCGCACCGTGATCTCCAGGTCGAAGCGCTGCTTCGCCTGCTGTTCCTGTGCGGCGCCGGCCGGCAGATTCAGTTCCAGGATGGTGATGCGGGAGAATACCGCGGTCATAAGCAGGAACGGCACCAGGATCACCATCAGGTTCATGAAGGCAGTGATGTTGATCTCCTCCGGTTCATGCCGTCCGGCACGGCGAAGCAGTCGCCGCTTCATGATTTACTGGCTCCCCGCCATAGGCTGTTCGGTCAGGATGTTGAGGAATTTCACCGACGCCATCTCCAGGCTGTCGACCAGTTGGGTGGTCTTGGTTTGCAGTACCGCGTAGATCAGCAGCAGCGGAATGGCCACCATCAGCCCGAAAGCCGTGGTAT
>JBAVKA010000139.1:0-9664 GCA_049688075.1 Gammaproteobacteria bacterium | reverse complement strand
GCCGGACTGGGCGCGAACGGTGCTGGCTGCCACGGCCGAGGGGGTCATGGCGCAGTCACCGTATAAAGAAGATTGGCAAACCCTGCTGGACATGCCGAACCGGCCAGGCAGTTCCTGCTGCGCCTGACAAACCATCCGGGAAACAGCGGCCTGCCAAGAGGCGCTGTTGGCCCTGAGGAGTTTCATCCCGACTAATATTTATAAAGGGCCACGGAAGCACACGCAAATACACGGACGACATAGCCAGAGTTCGAGACTCTCGAATATGTCATCCCTGCAAACGTTGTATCACTGCACCGCTACTTCCGCTTTCGCGGGCATAACAGGTTTAATCCGATATGCCTTGCTTGGTGTCCGTCCATAAAGAAATAAACTCACCGCAAAGCCGCAGAGAGCGCAAAGTATTTGATAGTTCTTGTTAAAGAATTACTCTGCCTCCTTTGCATCTCTGCGGTAAAAACGGTGTTCATGGATGAACACTAGTAATTATTCCGTGTGTTTCCGCGTGCTTCCGTGGCTATTAACGGGGTTCGATCAGGAACATCCTCAGACGGAGCGCGCACGCGCAGGTGACCGACGAGACTTTGCCCGGGCCGGGGGCGGCCGGCGATTGACGGCGCCGGCGTCGGGACGCATCCTGCCGCCTGACGGGTCACGGGCAACCGCGGCCCGATTGCCGCCGTTACCCGGTTTCGACGGGCGCTGCCGGGCACCGTCACGCGGCTTGCCGCCGCCACGTCCGTTCATAATCGGTTCCGCACGGATTGACGGGTCCGGCTCATGGTCCGGAATAACCACCCGGGGGAGTTCCCGTTTGAGCAGGCGCTCGATGTCCCGCAGCAGATGGTTCTCATCCACACACACCAGGGAAACCGCCTCGCCTTCCCGGCCGGCGCGCCCGGTGCGCCCGATGCGATGCACATAGTCCTCCGCCACGTGGGGCAGTTCGAAATTGACGACATGCGGCAACTGGTCGATGTCCAGACCGCGCGCCGCGATGTCGGTCGCCACGAGCACGCGTACCTTGCCCAGCCTGAACTCCTCCAGGGCCCGGGTGCGGGCTGCCTGGCTCTTGTTGCCATGGATGGCGGCGGAATTGATGCCGTCCCGCTCCAGCTGCTCGGCGAGTCGATTGGCGCCATGCTTGGTGCGGGTGAACACCAGCACCTGTTTCCAGTTCTGCGATCCGATCAGAAAGGACAGCAGTTCGCGCTTGCGCTCGCGGTCCACCGGGTGGATCACCTGTGAAATACGCGCGGCGGTGGCGTCGCAGCGCGGCACCTGGATCAGCGCGGGCGTATCCAGCAGGCCGTCGGCCAGTCGCTTGATTTCATCGGTGTAGGTCGCGGAGAACAGCAGATTCTGCCGTGCGGCCGGCAGCAATTGCAGGATGCGGCGGATATCACGGATAAATCCCATGTCAAGCATGCGGTCGGCCTCGTCAAGCACCAGGATCTCCACGCTCGACAGATCCAGCGTCTTCTGCCCGACATGATCCAGCAGGCGCCCCGGAGTCGCCACCAGGATATCGACGCCGCGACGCAGCTTGTCGATCTGGGGATTGATCTTGACGCCGCCAAAGATCACGGCGGAGGAAAGCGACAGGTGCCTGCCATAGGTGCGCACGCTCTCCTCCACCTGTGCGGCCAGCTCACGCGTCGGCGTCAGAATAAGTGCACGAACCCGGCGGCGACCGTCGGAACGAGGTGCCGCATTGAGACGCTGCAGCAGTGGCAGGGTGAAACCGGCAGTCTTGCCGGTGCCGGTCTGCGCACCGGCTAGAATATCGCGCCCTTTCAGGATGACCGGTATGGCCTGGCGCTGTACGGGGGTGGGTTCGGTATAGCCCTGGTCGGTAACCGCGCGCAGTAATTCGGCCGAAAGGCCGAGGGTGTTAAATGACATGGATAATGCTCCTGATGTGGCCTGCCGGGAGCGATTGACTCCGGGACGATCCAGGCAATGTGGAATTGGATGATGTTTCGAGGCAGGCCGGAAGGGTTACCGCGAGGCGCCGGTGCAGACCGCATTGCACCGTGACGGGCGGTAGTATAACAGAAGCATGGCCGCCACGGCGCCGGATTATCACCGCAGTCGAAAAGGGGCAATTGTTACCTCGGCCAATATTGGTTCTAATACGCAGAGCAGAGGCTTCCCGGTTACACCCCCGGGTAGTTCTGATGAAGCAAACGGTAACCGTCATTGCGAGCGCAGCACTCACATCATCCGGAATCAGACGTCCCGAAGATTGTTTAGTTGCCCTGTTTCTCACAATGACGAACAGACCGGAGCTTCTCTTTTCTTCCCCTTATTGAACCTGAGGAGCGATGTATGCAAGCAAGACTCATGATACTGCCGTCGAGTGATCCCGTCGCCATACGGCTCGTGAGTGTCCCCGAGGAACTCGAACAACACGAAGCCTTCCGGCATGTGACGGGACTCATCGCCAGCGTGGAGGAGCAAAACCCCGAGTATGACTGGGAGGACATCGCCCGCTTGCTGGAAGACCATGGTTTTGAACCCGTGGACTTTATCCTGGGGCCGGCACTGGACTGAGCCTCGCGGCAGACCGCAGTTCATCGGCGGCGCCCCGGTTTCCGACGGAAAAAAACGGGGCGACGTCCGGCGCGTTGGTGTATGATGGCGGGGGTATATCGATCCTGCGAGGTCAAGATGGACTCTGCCCCGCCAGGCTCGGCATCTACAGTCACGGCCACACGTTATCCAGGTTTACCAGAAGTTTCCTCCCGGTACCTCCTGAGCATCTCCTGAAACGGGCCGCGATTGAATCCGGGTGTATTTTTACCAGAGGTAATAAATGGCTACAGGTACAGTAAAGTGGTTTAACGAATCCAAGGGGTTTGGCTTTATCACCCCCTCCAACGGCGGTGACGATGTATTTGTACATTTCTCTGCCATACAGGGCGGCGGCTTCAAAACCCTGGTCGAAGGACAATCGGTGAACTTCGAGGTCGAGAAAGGACCGAAAGGACTGCAGGCCAGCAACGTCACGACTCAAGGCTGAGCGGGTTCCCGACCCAATTCCAGCGAGGAACCCCGCACCAGTGCGGGGTTCTTTTTTTCCGTCCCGGCATTACGCCATCCGCTTTAGCGAGGACACACACATGAAAAAAATGTTTATTGGCAACCTGCCATTCGACGCCACCGAGGACTCTGTCCAGGCGATGTTTTCCGAGTACGGGACCGTGCGCTCCATCAAGATCGCCGCGGATGTGTTCTCGGGCAAGTGCAAGGGATTCGGGTTTGTCGAAATGGAAGGCCACGAAGCGCGCGCCGCGATTGCCGGACTCGACGGCAAGACACTCGGCGACCGGTCCCTGCGCGTGAATTTCGAGGATCCCCGCGGCGCGCGCGGGCGCGGACGCCGCTGAGCGGATACTACCTGGCGCGGTTGTGCGGCGACCCGGCCCCGCGATCCGGCTGCCCCCTGCCGTCTATTTGATGCCGGTTGCAATCAGGTAGTCGTGCGGGATGGCCAGCCCGTTTTCCCCCTGAAAATCCCTGGCGAACAGGGCGACTTCATCGCGAATAATGCTGCGCTGCTCCACGGGCAACGCATCGTATTGTTGTTTGAGAATATCCGAAGCCTCGACGATGTCCCAGTATTCGCCGAAAGAGGCGAAGTGGTAGTGAAAGGTGTACGCGGAGATTTCGAACTGGCTGAAACCGGCCAGGCGCAGCAATTCGTCGAGTACGCCGGCACCGCCCAGCGAGGTCAGCTTGGGCAGGGGCGGTGCGAGATGCGGGGGAATGCGATCCTCGAAGACCTGGTAGGACCAGTACAGCGTGCGCATGGTCTCCGGCGTACTCCATACCGCAATGGCGAAGCGGCCGCCGGGCTTGAGCACGCGGCGCATCTCCCTGGTGCCTCGCAGAGGATCGTCGAACAGCATGACGCCGAAGCGACTGAGCGCACGGTCGAAACTGTCATCGGGAAATTCCAGATCTTCGGCGCGCATCGTCTGAAAACGCATGTTCTCCAGCCCTTCCCGACTGACCTTGTCCTGCGCGATCGCAACCATCGGCGCGGCGCTGTCGATGCCGGTGATGTCGACCCGGCCATGCAGGTAGCGCGCCAGCGTCAGCGCCGGCTCGCCGGTACCCGAACCGAGGTCGAGGATGCGTTCGCCCGGCCGGGCGCAGAGAGCCTGCAGCAGATTCTCGCCCACCGGGGCGATGTGCGGCAACCAGAGATCGAACTTTTCCGCGATCGACGCCAGGTCCGGCTGACTGGTATTCATCGTATATCTCCTTCGGCTGTCGACGTACTCTCACTCGCGTGACAGTCACTCTTCCTGGATAAAGCTCCTGATGATGTAACCGCCCGATTTCTCGTCCAGCTCCAGCGTCAGCAGCTTGCGTGCCTGCGCCTCCTCCAGCAGCTTACCGAAGGTGCTGAACCCGTGGTAGGTCTCGTTGAACCCGGGCTTGCGTCGCTTCAGGGTCTGCTTCACCATCGAGCCCCATACCTTCTCTTCCTCGCCGCGCTCCTTGAACAGGTCCTCGATGGTTTCCAGCACCAGGTCGAGGGCCTCCTGCTCCTTGTCGGCCTCGGTCCTGATAGCGGTCTTTTTCAATTCCTTCTTCGCGGCGGCCTTGCGTCGCGAGCGCCGCGGCTTTTCCGAACCGCGCACCAGGTCGTCGTAGAAGATGAACTCGTCGCAGTTGGAGATCAGCAGGTCGGAAGTGGAATTCTTCACCCCGACGCCGATCACCACCTTGTTGTTCTCGCGCAGCTTGCTGACCAGTGCCGAGAAGTCCGAATCGCCGCTGATGATTACGAAGGTATCGACGTGCGACTTGGTGTAGCAGAGGTCCAGGGCGTCGACGACCATGCGGATATCCGCGGAATTCTTGCCGGACATGCGCACATGGGGAATTTCGATGAGTTCGAAGGTCGCCTCGTGCATCGCCCCCTTGAACTCCTTGTAGCGTTCCCAGTCGCAGTAGGCCTTCTTCACAACGATATTGCCCTTGAGCAGCAGCCGCTCCAGCACCTTCTGGATATCGAAGGCCGAGTACTTGGCGTCGCGCACGCCAAGCGCGACATTCTCGAAATCGCAGAACAGCGCCATGTTATTGGTGTCGGGTTTTGCATTCATATCGTTCCCTCTTTCCGGGTCTTATGCCGGGTTATGGTCGTTACGCCGCGCCGCCAGGGCGAGCGCACCGGCGCCGGCGCATTCACTGCTGATCCACGGGCACCTTCCCTCTCAGAATCTTGTCACGGCCGCGCTTGCCCTTCTCCTCGAGGCGCCGTTCACGGGCGCGGCGCGGAGGCCGGGTCGGCAGGCGCTTCTTGCGTGTCGCAGCCACGCCTTGCACCAGCTCCTGAAGCCGCGCGAGTGCCGCCACGCGGTTTTTCTCCCGACTGCGGGACTGCCGGGCCTTGATGACGATCACGCCTTCGGCACTGATGCGCCGGTCACTGAGGCGCAGCAGCCGTTCCTTGTAGAAATCGGGCAGTGACGAGGCGCGGATATCGAAACGCAGGTGAACGGCACTCGATACCTTGTTGACATTCTGGCCACCCGCCCCCTGGGCGCGGATGGCGTTAATCTCGATCTCGCCGTCCGGAATGGCAACGTGACTGGAGATTCTCAGCATGCAGTCAGCACCGGCAATTCGTTATTTGTATGGCGGATATCGACATCGTCCGGAGAACACCGCCCCGGTGTCCGCGACGCGCGCGGCATCATCTTACACCGCGGCACGACGTTGCGACACACCCGGCGACCAGCGACACAACCACCCGGGCTTGCAGCCGGACCAACCAGGCGCTATTTTCTGCTTCCGCTCATCCGTGCAGGGTCTCCCATGCAAGCCACCGAACTGCTGGCGCCGGCCGGCACGCTCCACAACCTGCGCTATGCGCTCGCCTACGGCGCCGATGCCGTCTACGCCGGCATGCCGCGATACAGCCTGCGGGTGCGCAACAACGACTTCCATCGCCTGGAGACTCTGGCCTGCGGCATAACTGAAACCCACGCCGCCGGCAAATCCTTCTTCCTCGCGAGCAACGTCCTGCCCCACGACAGCAAGGTCAGGACCTTCCTGGCCGACATGGAGCCGGTCATCGAACTGGGGCCGGACGCCCTCATCATGGCCGATCCCGGCCTCATCCTGCTGGTGCGCGAGCGCTGGCCCGACCTGGCCATCCACCTGTCGGTGCAGGCCAACACCATGAACCACGCCAGCGTGCGCTTCTGGCAGGCGCAGGGCATACGGCGCATCATTCTCTCGCGCGAACTCTCCCTTGAGCAGATCGGGGAGATCCGCCAGGCCTGCCCGGATATCGAACTGGAGGTGTTCGTGCACGGCGCGCTGTGCATCGCCTACTCCGGGCGCTGCCTGCTCTCCGGCTACTTTAACCACCGCGACGCCAACCAGGGCGTGTGCACCAACTCCTGCCGCTGGGACTACACGGTGAGAAACGCGGACGTGGATGCCGGCGGTGACATCGTGCCCGCGGCCCCTCCTGTTGCCGGCACGCAGGGCGCCGTGCGCCTGCTGGAGGAAAGCAAGCGTCCCGGCGAACTGATGCCGATCGAGGAGGACGAGCACGGCACCTACCTCCTGAATTCCCGTGACTTGCGGGCGCTGGAACATGTCGAACGGCTGGTGTCCATGGGCATCGACAGCCTCAAGATCGAGGGACGCACCAAGTCGCATTACTACGTGGCGCGCACCACCCAGGCGTATCGCCGCGCGATCGACGACGCCGCGGCGGGCCGGCCGTTCGACGCGATGCTGCTTGCCGGCCTGGAGAATCTTTCCAATCGCGGCTATACCGATGGCTTCCTGCAGCGCCATCACGACCACGAGTACCAGAATTACCTGGAGAGCTGCTCCAGCAGCACCCGGCAGCGATTCGTCGGCGAGCTGACCGGCTACGATCCGGCAAGCGGCCTCGCCGGGGTCGATGTCAGGAACAAGTTTGCCGTCGGCGACGAGCTGGAACTGATCCTGCCCGGCGGCAACCGCAGCTTCCGGCTGGAGCGCATGTTAAACCGCGATGGCAAAGACATGCACGAGGCCCCGGGAAGCGGACATCATGTGCGTATCCCGCTGGATGTACCCGATTGCGCTATGGGCCTGCTCGCGCGCCGGCTGTAACGAGTTCCGCGCATGCATGAGGGGCGCCGGGCACGATGGCCTGAATACGGACGCCGCGCCCGGGGAGAGGGCGGATCGGGACACAGATCCCGCGATGCACGCCTCCCCGGCCGAATACCACGGCTACACTTCTCTGAGAGCCTGGATTACCCTGTCGCCTTCGTTACCGAGTGTTCCCTGAAAAACATGGCCCTCAAGGCGACCATCTTCAAGGCCGAACTGCAGATCGCGGACATGGACCGCGGCTATTACGCTAGCCACGCGCTTACCCTCGCGCGCCATCCCTCCGAAACCGATGAGCGCATGCTGATCCGCGTGCTGGCGTTCTGCCTGCACGCGCACGAGGAGTTGAATTTCACCAGGGGCCTCAGCACCGATGACGAACCGGATCTCTGGCAGCGTGATCTGGCCGGAATAATCGAGATCTGGATCGATATCGGCCAGCCCGACGAGAAACGCATCCGCAAGGCCTGCGGCCGCGCGGCACAGGTCTGTATCTACTGTCACAGCGGGCACGGCGCGGAACTCTGGTGGCAGAAGATCCGGGACAGGCTGGAGCGTTTCGACAACCTGTCGGTCATCAATATCGATGCTGCCGCCAGTCAGTCGCTGGCGCGACTCGCGCAGCGCAGTATGCAGTTGCAGTGCACTATCCAGGATGGACAGATCTGGCTGGGAGACGCTGACACCAGCGTGCAGGTGGACCTGACAGTCTGGAAACAACCAGGATGAATGACATGAATGATCCGCATGAAGAACTGAGCCCCGACCCTGAAGCAACACCAGGCGTTTATCTATCCCCCTGGGAAAAGAGTTTCGACAAGATCCTCACGCCGTTTGAAGAGTTCATTCACCGCCAGACCACCAGTGGCTTATTGCTGATGACGACGGCGGTCCTGGCATTGCTGCTGGCTAACGGGTCACTGGCTTCCGCGTACGAACATGTGATCCATACCCTCATCGGCCTCAACATGGGCAGCTGGACGCTGGAAATGAGCCTGCACCACTGGATCAATGACGGTCTGATGGCGCTGTTCTTTTTCGTCGTCGGTCTGGAATTGAAACGGGAAATCCTGGTGGGTGAGCTGGCCGAACTGCGTAATGCGGCACTGCCGATCGGGGCGGCAATCGGCGGCATGGTGGTGCCTGCGCTGATCTATTTCGCCATCAACCCGGAAGGCGACGCCGCGCGCGGTTGGGGCATCCCCATGGCCACTGATATCGCCTTTGCCATCGGCGCTCTGGCATTGCTGGCGGGCCGGGTGCCCAAGGCCCTGATCACCTTTCTGGTAGCACTGGCGATTGTGGATGATCTGGGCGCGGTGATCGTAATTGCGGTGTTTTACACCGACACCATTTCGCTTGGTCCACTGGCGGCAGCCGGTGGATTATTTGCGTTGCTGCTGGTGTTCAACAAGGGCGGCATCCGCAAAACCATGCCCTATTTTATCGTCGCGGTCTTTTTATGGTACGCCCTGCTGCAGTCCGGCGTGCATGCCACCCTGGCGGGCATTCTGGGTGCGTTAAGCGTGCCGGCTGTGCCTAAATACAACCCGGAGCGCTTCAGCCAGCATGTCAGGGATCTGATGCATCGTTTTGACTCCAGCCATCAACCCGGCAAGAGCATCATGACCAATGACAAATTGCGTGCCGTGGTACAGACACTGGAAAATGGCGTGCACAGTGTCGAAGCCCCGCTTCAGCGCCTGGAACATGTGTGGCACATGCCGGTGGCCTACCTGGTGATTCCGGTCTTCGCCCTGGCCAACGCCGGCATCCCGCTGGAGTTCGCTTCACTCGGGGATACCCTGACCCATCCCGTTATGCTCGGCGTATCGATGGGACTGCTGCTGGGCAAGTTTATCGGTATCACCGGGACCTCCTGGCTGATGTTGAAACTGGGCGTGGCGGCGTTACCGAGGGATACCCGGTTCAGCCAGATCGCCGGTGTCTCGCTGCTGGCGGGGATCGGGTTCACCATGTCGATCTTCGTTGCCCAGCTCGGTTTCGGAGATAACCCGGAGTTACTACTGATGGCCAAGACCGGCATTCTCCTCGCCTCCCTGCTGGCGGGAGTGACCGGTTTCATCTGGCTCTATCTGGTGAAGACGCCATCAGCGGCGGAGCACAGGACGCCGGTTTGAAACACCGGAAGTGCCAGCAACACTCTCATGACAGTTCAGCGTACACGTCCACGGTCGTGATACCGCTGGATGCCTCGCATTTCTTCCTGATCTCACCCAAAGCCAGCCATCGATGGCAGCACAGACAGAGGTCGCAGAACGTGCGCGGGCAAGCCGGGTTCCCTGGTCTCCCGGCCCTAGGCGAACAAGCCGTCGTTGCTGCTGGATGTGCCCGCTGCGCAATGACCTGCTCACGCGCAGGGTGTAACGAACCCGGTTCATTCTGGCGTATGATGCCAGCTCCGACCACCGACCGGTAACCACCGCACCACCATGATCGAAGACGCCCGCGGACTGTCTGAAGACACCCTGATCGAAACCGACCTCGCCATCATCGGCGCCGG
>JBAVKA010000138.1:0-3829 GCA_049688075.1 Gammaproteobacteria bacterium | reverse complement strand
ATCGTAAGTATCTATAAAGGAAGCGGAAATGGCTGCTAATTTAAAGGAACTAGAAGATCAGATCGCCGGGCTATCTTCTGAGGATCGGGCGCGTTTGATAGCAGACCTCATTCGGTCAATTGACTCGGGGACAGATGAAGATTCCGAAGCTATTTGGCTTGAGGTGGCTGAGCAACGTTATCAAGATTATCGGGCAGGGAAGCTCTCTTCAAAATCCGCTGGTCTGGTATTTGAAGAAGCTCAATCGAAGTTAGGATGATGCCGGCACGTTTCCTCTCACCGGCAGAGTGGGAGATGGTGCAGGCAGCCCGCAACTACGAATCAAAGGTGCCCGTTCTGGGCTCTGAGTTTCTGTCTGAAGTTCAAAGGGTGGCAAAAGGAATTGAAGCCCATCCTGAAGCCGCTCCAAAAGTGAAGGGAGAAATAAGACGGCGCATACTTTGACGGTTCCCCTATGCAGTCTTATATCAGATTGACACGGATGAGATCGTCATTCTCGCTATAATGCATCTGCGGCGCCACCCCAATTATTGGCATGACAGGAAATGACTTATAACAAGCGAGTCGAGAATGACGCGGCGCAAACTATGCGCTCCACATCTCACTCGCGCCGTTGGGCGGGCGGAAGGAAATCGCCTCGCCTTCATGGAGAATGAAATGTCAGCCTTCACGTTCCCGATCGGCTTCAAGACGCAAGAGTTCTCCACCAACAATGTCACCATCCACACTCGTGTCGGTGGCGCGGGGCCGGCGGTCGTGCTGTTGCATGGTTATGGAGAGACCGGCGACATGTGGGTACCGTTGGCAGTCGATCTTGCCCGGGACCACACAGTGATCGTTCCCGATCTCAGGGGCTTAGGGCGTTCCTCTAAGCCAACCAGCGGGTTCGACAAGAAGACCCAGGCTGGCGACGTTGGGGGAGTTCTTGCTGCGCTGGGGATCGAGCAGATCGATCTCGTCACGCACGACATCGGCAACATGGTTGGCTTCGCGTTTGCCGCCCAGCACTCCGATCGGGTCAAGCGTTTCGTGCTGATCGACGCGCCATTGCCGGGGGTCGGACCCTGGGAGGAGATCCTGAGAAACCCGTTGCTGTGGCATTTCCGCTTTGGCGGTCCAGACATGGAGCGGTTGGTTTCCGGGCGCGAGCGTATCTATCTCGATCGCTTCTGGAACGAGTTCTCCGCCAACCCGAGCCGATTCAGCGAAGCTGCGCGCGACCACTACGCAAAGCTCTACGCGCTGCCGGGCAGCATGCACTCTGGGTTCGCGCAGTTCGCAGCGTTCGATCAGGACGCGATCGACAATCGGGCTCTACTGGCGAAGGGAAAACTCACTATGCCAGTGCTGGCGGTGGGCGGTGAGAAATCTTTCGGACCGATGATGGCCACCGTGATGCGTTTCGCCGCCAGTGACGTCCATGAGGCCATCGTGCCGGACTGCGGACATTGGATCATGGAAGAGAACCCACAAGCGACGATCCAGATCGTACGCAGTTTCCTGGGCCCCTGAAGGTGAGCGCAAGTTGAGTCATGGAACGGCGTCGACTGTCGCAGAGTTGATACGCGTGCCACTCTTGCTTGCCGGAATGACAGCGGAGCCGTTCCGTACCCTGTTTCAGTCGCTAGTGGCGGAGACTCATAACCTGAATGATGTAGCAGCGTTTCCGGTCGGATAGAGGGCGGGTACCAGGCTCAGCATATCAGCTGCTCGCCGAGCGGCGTCGTGGTGACCGTTTGGCCGGCAGGAGCGGGCATGCGCCCTGTGTGACGTAATGACATGGAACGTCGGCGATGTTACGGGGTGCCTGTTTGAGGTAGGCGACGAAGGATTGCGCAACCACCGACAGTTGCTTGCCGGACGGGTAGGCGACGTGCCAGTGGCGCACGATCGGGAAATCCTCGACGTCCAGAATCGCGAGCTGGCCCATCGGTGCGTCCAGTGCCAGTGTATGGCGTGAGAGCACCGCCACCCCGAGGCCGCCGACGATGGCTTGCTTGATCGCCTCGTTGCTGCCCAATTCCATCCGCACCTTAAGCTTCAGCTTGCGTTCGGCGAACAGCCGCTCGGTCGCGGCGCGGGTCCCGGAGCCTGTCTCGCGCATGAGGAAGGGCTCCTGCACCAGCCGCTTGAGCGGGATCCTGCGCTTGCCGACCAGTGGGTGCAGGGCGGGGGCGAGCACCACCAGCGGGTTTTCGAGGAAGGGTTCGGCGACGACGTCGATGTCCCCGGGAGGCTGGCCAAGTATATAGAGGTCGTCCTGGTTATCGGCAAGCCGCTCGAGTACACGCTCGCGGTTGGACACCTTGAGTGACACCTCGATGCCCGGGTACTGCTGGCAGAAGGGGCCGAGCAGTCGAGGCGCGAAGTATTTTGCGGTCGTGACCACGGCGAGCTTGAGTGTGCCCTGTTTCAAGCCCTTCATGTCGGAAAGTGTCATTTCGAAACGCGCGAAGTGATCGAGCAACTCGCGCGTGAACACCTGAAGCGCGCGACCGGCGTCGGTCAGAAAGATCTTCTTGCCGATCTGTTCGTAGACGGGCAGTCCGACCGCATCGGTAAGCTTCTTGATCTGCATCGAGACCGTGGGCTGGGTAAGGTGCAGTTCCTCGGCGGCACGCGTGAAACTGCCGAGCCGGGCGATGGCCTCGAAAACCTCGAGCTGGCGCAGGGTGCTGTGACGCATGAGAGACTCCTTATGAATAGACGATACTCTATCATAATTATCGAAAGGATTGACTGTTATTGATGGTTTTGCTTTGGCAGCATGTCGCCTGTGTACTGAGCCCCTGAGTGTTGCAACGGTACGGTCCTTCGCCGTGATCATTCGCCACCGGGGTTCTGGTGCGCAGCCGTTCATCAAACCACTGGAGAGCATCATGGCCAAGGTCGAAACCATCACGGACGCCAAGCAGCGCTATGCCGCCGGCGTCATACCCTACAAGAAGATGGGCTATTGGGAGCCCGACTATCAACCTAAAATTACCGATGTCGTTACCCTGTTCCGCATCACGCCGCAGGAAGGCGTGGACCCCGAAGAGGCCGCCGCGGCCGTTGCGGGTGAATCGTCCACGGCCACCTGGACGGTGGTGTGGACCGATCGCCTGACGGCGTGCGAGCTGTACCGCGCCAAGGCGTACCGCGTGGACCTGGTGCCGAACACCGGCCCCGGCACCAAAACCGACGCCCAGTACTTCGCCTATATCGCCTACGACCTCGACCTCTTCGAGCCCGGCTCCATCGCCAACCTCACGGCCTCGATCATCGGCAACGTGTTCGGCTTCAAGGCGGTGAAGGCACTGCGCCTCGAGGACATGCTGTTGCCGGTTGCCTATCTCAAGACATTCCAGGGTCCGGCTACCGGCATCGTGGTCGAGCGCGAGCGCCTCGACAAGTTCGGACGACCGCTGCTTGGCGCCACCACCAAGCCCAAGCTCGGGCTGTCGGGCCGCAATTACGGGCGGGTGGTTTATGAGGCGCTCAAGGGCGGTCTGGACTTCGTCAAGGACGATGAGAACATCAACTCGCAGCCGTTCATGCACTGGCGTGACCGTTTCCTGTACTGCATGGAAGCCGTGAACCGTGCCTCGGCCGCCACCGGGGAGGTGAAGGGACATTATCTCAACGTCACCGCCGGCACCATGGACGAGATGATCGAACGCGCCGAATTTGCCAAGAGCCTCGGTTCCGTGATCGTCATGATCGACCTGGTCATCGGCTATACCGCCATCCAGACCATGGCCAAATGGGCGCGCAAGAATGACATGATCCTGCACCTGCACCGCGCCGGAAACTCGACCTATTCCCGGCAGAAGAACCACGGCATGAA
>JBAVKA010000137.1:0-9205 GCA_049688075.1 Gammaproteobacteria bacterium | reverse complement strand
GGTCTCCGGTGTGCAGCCAGCCCTCGGGGTCGATCATCTCGGCGGTGGCGGCATGATTGTTCCAGTACCCGATCATTCTGCCCGGGGTTTTCACCAGCAACTCGTCATCCTCGCCGATGCGCGCCTCAACGCCGTTCAGGGGTACACCCACGCTGGCCGGATCATTGTCCAGCGGCAGGTTCACGCTGATCACGGGACTGGTCTCCGTGAGCCCGTAGCCCTGCAGAATCGGTACCCCGAGGCTGATGAAGGTCTTCGCTACCGGCACCGGCAGCGCCGCACCGCCACTGACCGTCAGGCGCAGGCGCCCGCCCAGTTTGGCGGTGACCTTGTCCGCCACCAGACGTTTCAGCAGTGGCCAGGCGAGCAACTTCAGGTGCCAGCCCGCGCGCTGCTGCTGGTATTCGAAACGTCGCCAGCCGACCCCGGCAGTGAGTCGGAACAGGGCCCGCGCCAGCGCGGATTGCTTGTTAAGTTGTCCCTGGATGCGGACAAACACCCGCTCGAAAATTCGCGGCACGGCAATGAGCGCCGTTGGCCTGATCATCAGCAGATCCTCGGCCAGTTGCGGGACCGAACGGGCATAGGCCACGACGGATCCTGTCATCATGGGCAGATAATAGCCGGCCGTACGTTCCAGGGTATGGGAAAGCGGCAGAAAGGAGAGAAACTGATCTTCCTGGTAAACATCGATCATGGTGAGCGCGGCGTGCGCGATCGAGAGCATATTGTAGTGACTGAGCATTACGCCCTTGGGACGACCGGTCGTGCCGGAGGTGTAGACGATGGAGGCCAGCGCATGAGGATCGCCCGGGCGCCGCACCAGAGTATGGAATTCTCCGGGCAGCCAACCCGGCACGAATCGCACCCGTTCGTCCAGGCCGGATTGCTCCGGCAGGGACTCCGGTGCGTTCAGGATGAGCACCCGTTTCAGCTCCTCGTAGTCCTTGAGGAGCGGCGCCAGGCGTTCCCAGCCGGAGAGGTCCTGCACCAGAAGAACCCTGGCGGCGGAGTCCCTGAGGATGTAGGCGATATTCTCCGGACGGTCATCGGTGTACAGGGGCACCACCACAAGGGCGCAGGCCAGCGCGGCCTGGTCGAAGCTCACCCATTCCTTGCTGTTGCGCAGCTGCAGGGCAACGCGCTCGCCCGGCACCAAGTCCTCGGCCGCGAGCGCGGCCTGCCAGCGCGCAGTGGCCCGCCCGATGTCATTCCAGCTGGATTCCGTCCACTGCTTGCGGGCAGCATCATAACTGCGATAGGCCACCGTATCCGGGGTGCGCCGGACTCGCTCGCAGAGCAGGCCATCGAGCGTACCGGCAATTTCCGCAGAGATGATATCTTCGGTCCATTGCGTCATAAGTCATTATATTCCATGGTAATGAACGCAGCACCCGTGATTACGGTAGAATAGCATCCGGTCGCAGGCAGGTTTCAGAAAAGCAATGCCATGAATATCATAGTGAACGGTTCCCCGCGGGATGTCCCGGACAAGCTGAGCGCCGCCGAACTGATCGGCGACCTGGGCCTTGGCAACAAACGCCTGGCCCTGGAAGTCAATGAGGCGATCGTCCCGCGCAGCCGCTTCGACAGCTACCGTCTGCAGCCAGGTGACCGGGTCGAGATCGTACACGCCATCGGCGGCGGCTGATCGCCACCCCGGGATTCTGTCCGAGTATGATGAACCTGCCGCGAGAGCACCACGACGGCCCCTATTACCCGCACAGGCGCCTTGCGCCCTGACCGGAAACAACGTGTCGAAGAGTCAAGCCATCATGTCCACAGTCATGCAGCCACAGACCCGGCCGGCCGCCGATCCTCTGATCATCGCCGGCGTTGAATACCAATCCCGCCTGCTGGTGGGCACCGGCAAGTACAAGGATCTCGAGGAGACCCGTACCGCCACCGAGGCCAGCGGCGCGGAAATCGTCACCGTGGCCATCCGCCGCACCAATATCGGCCAGCGACCGGGCGAGCCGAACCTGCTGGATGTCATTTCCCCCGAGCGTTATACCCTGCTGCCGAATACCGCTGGCTGCTATACGGCCGACGACGCCGTACGCACCTGCCGCCTCGCGCGGGAACTTCTGGATGGCCATGAACTGGTCAAGCTGGAGGTGCTGGGTGACGAAAAGACGCTGTTTCCGGATATCCTGGAGACCATCAAGGCCACGGAGATTCTGGTCAGTGAGGGCTTCGAGGTCATGGTCTATACCAACGACGACCCGATTATCGCCAAACGGTTCGAGGACATGGGCTGCGTCGCCGTCATGCCGCTCGCCGCGCCGATCGGTTCCGGACTCGGTATTCGCAATCCCTACAACATCCTGACCATCGTCGAGAACGCCGGTGTTCCCATCCTGGTCGATGCCGGCGTGGGTACCGCTTCGGATGCCGCCATCGCCATGGAACTGGGCTGTGACGGGGTTCTGATGAACACCGCGATCGCGGGCGCCAGTGACCCGGTGCTGATGGCCGCGGCGATGAAAAAGGCCATCGAGGCCGGCCGCGAAGCCTTCCGCGCCGGGCGCATCCCGCGCAAGCGCTTCGCCAGTGCCTCCTCGCCCATTGACGGGACGTTTTTTTGAGCCGGCGCTGCATTACTTTTAGTGTCCATTCATACAGATAGACTCTCACCCGCAAAGACGCACGACTGCATGGAGGAGGTGAGACCGTGTATCGGACGAGAGACTGGCCTGGCCATGCAGGAGTTAGAGCAACGCATGGAACAGTTGCCGAAAGTTCGCAAAGGAATTAACTTGCTTTTGTTGAAACGTTACTTTACGAACTTTGCGTCTTTGCGGTGAGAACGGTGTTTACGGATGAACACCATGATCAGGTCAGCTTGAACACCGCAAATCCTCACTCGCGAACCATCCACTCCTTCGTGCGGCGTGAAGGACGGATTACCCGCGCCCAGGAACAGGCACTGACACGCCTTTGGCCGCGATATGGACTGGAGGCGGACGCCCGCCTCGATTTCGATGCCTGTTTCCGACGCCACGCACCACGCACCCTGGAAATCGGTTTCGGCAATGGCGACACGCTGGCCTGTATGGCGGACCAGGAACCCGCGACGGATTTCATTGGCATCGAGGTGCACCGGCCCGGCATCGGACATTTACTGCTGGAACTCGAGAGGCGTGAACTCGACAACATCAGGGTCATCTGCGCGGATGCCGTTCAGGCGCTGAAGAACTGCCTGCCCGATGCCGCACTCGATCGGGTGCTGCTGTTTTTTCCCGACCCCTGGCCCAAGAAGCGCCATCACAAGCGCCGCATCGTCCAGCCCGATTTTGTCGATCTGCTGGCCCGCAAGCTGCGGGCAGGCGGCATGCTGCACATGGCAACCGACTGGGAAGACTACGCGCAGCACATGCTGCAGATCATGGCGGGAACGGCGTCATTTCGAAACCGCGCCGGGTCCGGCAGCACGTCACCGCGCCCCGATTACCGACCGGTCACGAAATTCGAGCAGCGCGGTCTACGGCTCGGGCACCGGGTAAGTGACCTGCTGTTCGAGCGGATCTGATGCCCGCCGACACGTTCGAACGGCAGCAGGTCATGCCTGGATGCATGCCCGCGACATTGGCGCCGGCCTGACGTCGCGCGCAGGCAGGCGCTTGTTTTTTATCATAAATCAGTAGTTCCCATTAGCATGCCGTGCTAATGAACTTGAGAACAGTGGCGTAATAATGGTTCAATACGCGCCCTTGGTTTGACGGTGATGGTGAAGCAACCTGACAATACCTTGCTGAAGCACGGTCGGTGCCTGGTTGAAGCCGAAACTGAAACAGATCTCTTACTAGAAGGACGAGGAGCTTCTCATGTCCAGAAAACATCCTGTTGTCGCGGTCACCGGTTCGTCCGGTGCAGGGACCACCACGGTCAAGGTGGCGTTTGAACATATTTTCCTGCGCGAAGGCGTCAACCCGGTCGTCATCGAGGGCGACAGCTATCACCGTTACGATCGCGCACAGATGAAGGAGGCCATGAAAAAAGCCGAGCTGGAGGGGGTCCACACCTTCAGTCATTTCGGACCTGAATCCAACATCTTCGACAAGCTGGAAGAGACCTTCAAGACCTATGGCGAGACCGGGGCTTGCAAGCGGCGCTACTACCTGCACAGCGAGGAAGAAGCCAAACCCTTCGGACAGAATCCCGGCGAATTCACCCCGTGGGAGGACGCCGGGTCCGACACCGATCTGTTGTTCTATGAAGGACTGCACGGCGGCGTGGTAACCCCGACGATCAATGTCGCCCAGCACGTCGATCTGCTGATCGGCGTGGTGCCGATCGTCAACCTTGAATGGATACAGAAAATCCACCGGGACTGCTCGCAGCGCGGCTACTCCGCCGAGGCCGTCACGGACACCATCCTGCGGCGCATGTACGACTACGTGCATTACATCACACCCCAGTTCTCGAGCACGGATATCAACTTCCAGCGCGTCCCGACCGTAGATACCTCCAATCCGTTCATCGCCCGCGATATCCCGACCCCGGATGAAAGCTTCGTGGTGATACGCTTCAAGGACCCGGCAAAGTTCAATGTCGACTTTCCCGACCTGCTCAGCATGCTGCGGGAATCGTTCATGTCGCGGCGCAACACCATCGTGGTACCGGGCGGAAAGATGGGGTTCGCCATGGAAATCATTCTGGCGCCGATCATCCAGCACATTCTGGACAACCGCGCCAGCGCCTGAACATTAACGGGCTGGTCGGCGGGGCGGGTTTTTTCTTCTCCGCCGTACCCGGCTCGATAGAGCTGACGGCATCATTCTCCGGCCGCCGGCCTTCCATCCTGCCCCGAAATGGACCTTCGATCGACACTCCGTCACAAGACTCTGTCGACCGACTGTTTGCATTGACCCGTTATCGTTCTATACTCCGGACATGAGTTGATGATGGAATAACAACAACCCGGGGGGAGCGTGATCATAACGACAACTGATCCGATTACCGGCGAAGACATTCGCAATCCTGAATTCAAGCCCTTCGTCATCGAAGGCAGAGACCACCTCGCCATAAAGATCTACTTCGAGTCCGAGGAAACTCGCCGCCAGTACCTCGATATCGCCGGCGGAGAGCCCGTAAACGGTTCATACCGGGCGAAGATAGCCCGCACCCGCAATTCCAGAAATCCGTCCGAACACACCGGCATCACCACCCGACTGCTGCACGCGCTCGATTCCGAGGACGGGAGCCTCTCCGGGAGCCCGTCATGAATTCTCCCGCTCCGGCTCGCTGAGCGGCTGGATAAAGCATGCCTTGCGGCGCCAGCGAGGCCACCACCCGGTGACTGGCATCCAGATCACTCGATGCATTGCCTTATCAAGCAGGTATAATCTCCCGCTCAGTCATTAACCCGACTATCCGATCCGTCATCCAGGTTCCTGCATGTTGCACAATATACTGACGATACTGCTCGCGGGGGGCGTCGGCTCACGCCTGCATCCCCTAACCCGGGATCGCGCCAAACCGGCGGTGCCGTTTGGCGGTAAATACCGGATCATCGATTTCACCCTCGCCAACTGCCTGCATTCCGGCATGCACCGCGTTCTGGTGCTGACGCAGTACAAGTCACACTCTTTGCACAAGCACCTGCGCGATGGCTGGTCGATATTCAATCCCGAACTCGGGGAATATATCACCCCCGTACCGCCCCAGATGCGCAAGGGCGAAACCTGGTACAGCGGAACCGCAGATGCCATTTACCAGAACCTGTTTCTGGTGGAACGCGCGAATGCGGACACCATTCTGATCCTCTCGGGCGATCACATCTATCGCATGGACTACGCCGCCATGCTCAAGTTTCATAACCACCAGAAGGCTGACGTCACCATCGCGTGCATGAAGGTCGGATGCAGCGAGGCTGGCCATTTCGGCATCATCAGCATCGATGGCAACCAGCGAATCACGGCATTCGCGGAAAAACCTGGCATCCCGGAAACGATCCCTGGTGATACCGAGCAGTGCCTGGCATCCATGGGGATTTACATCTTCTCCAAGCAGTTGCTGCTTGATACGCTGGAAGCAGACCACGGGAAAGCGGATTCCGGCCATGACTTCGGCAATGACATCCTGCCGGAACTGATACAAAACCACCGGGTCTGCGCCTACCGCTTCGGCGGGACCGCCGGACGCGTTTCACCTGACAATTACTGGCGCGACGTGGGAACCATCGATTCCTTTTACGAAGCCAATATGGATCTGCTCAAGCCGGCGCCCTCGCTGAACCTTTACCAGGACGACTGGCCCATCCGCACCTATCAGTCACAGCCTCCGCCGGCACGCACAGTGCCCGGTGAATCGGGCAGTGAAGGTATTTCCATCAACTCCATTATTTCGGGTGGCGTCGTCATCGCCGGCGGAAGCGTACAGCATTCAATCCTGTTTCCACGCGTCTATGTCGGCGATGAGAGCGTGGTCAGGGACTCCATCCTGTTTGAACGGGTTCATGCTGGTGATCGCGTGAGGCTGCGCAACTGCATCATCGACAAGGGAGTCCAGGTGCCGACCGGCGAAACCATCGGCCTGGACACCGAGAAAGATCGTGCACGCTTTACCATCTCGGACAACGGGATCGTGGTGGTGCCGAAAAATTACCGGTTTGATTGATGGCCTGACGCACATTCCAGCTTGAATTATGCAGGTACTTGAGCGACCCGGCATACTGATACTATCCAGTGTTCGTCCATCAACACCGTTTTCACTGCAAAGACGCAAAGTTCGCGAAGGAAGTTATAAACAAAAACATTTAAGGAAGGTCTGATTAAATTTGTCATTCCAGCACAAGCGGTAATCCAGTCTGTGTAGTATCAGTGAGATACTGAATCCCCGTTTGCGCGGTTATGACTAGTTCAGAGGTTCCTCAAATAGCTTTGCGTTCTTGGAGCCTTTGCGGTGAGTTTATTTATTTGGGCAGACACTGTCTACGCGACCTCGGAGGTAGCGATGAATCCACCCGCTGTTGCTTCGACAACCGGCACCGCCCTAAAGAGCCATGACCGCCAGCTTGCGCTGTGGCTGATGCTCTGCTGCGCCATGGTCTTCGCGATGGTGGTGCTCGGCGGCGTGACCCGGCTGACGGGTTCGGGGCTGTCGATGGTGGAGTGGGATCCGATTTTCGGCATCGTGCCGCCGCTCAGCGAGGCGCAGTGGAATGCGACCTTCGATCTCTACAGGGAGTCCCCCGAGTACCGCAAGATCAATGCCGGTATGGACCTGCACGGTTTCAAGCAGATCTACTGGTTCGAGTTCGCTCACCGTCTGCTGGGACGAACCATCGGCGTGGTCTTCCTGATCCCGTTTCTTTATTTCCTGTTCGCCGGCCGGATACGGCGGCCGCTGATACCGAGGCTGGCTACGCTCTTCGTCCTCGGGGGACTGCAGGGTGTGCTGGGCTGGTACATGGTCAAAAGCGGCCTGGTGGACAAACCGCACGTAAGCCAGTACCGGCTCACGGCACACCTGGCGGCGGCTCTACTCATATACGCCTACATGCTCTGGGTAGCCCTCGGTCTGTGGACGAATGCTGACCGGGCGGCGGCATCTCCTGCGCCACGCGGCCTGCGCCGGTTCGCCGCGCTGCTCGGCGGTCTGGTATTCATCACGGCGCTTTCCGGCGGCTTCGTGGCCGGCCTCAAGGCGGGATTTGCCTACAACACTTTCCCGTTGATGGACGGTCACTGGATACCCGAGACCATGTTCCAGATGTCACCGGTATGGCGCAACTTCTTCGAGAACATCGCCACGGTACAGTTCGATCATCGCCTGCTGGCCACACTGGTGTTCGTCGGATGCGTGAGCTTCTGGCTGGCGGCACGGCGACAGACCCTGCCGGTATCGGCGCGTATCGGTGTATATGCCCTGCTGGCGGCCGTCGTGTTACAGGTCACGCTGGGCATCTCGACCCTGCTGCTGCACGTGCCGACAGCGCTCGCCGCCACTCACCAGGCCGGCGCCCTGCTGCTGCTGACGGTCGTGCTGTTCGTGAACCATCGCCTGATCTACGCGCGGGATTGATCCGAAACCCCGTGACAAGGTCGACAGTACAGTGAGTGGTTAGGCTGAAACGGGCGAGGAAAGAAAAAATACCGGCAGGCCATCGGCCTGCCGGCTGGGGATTGCCGGTTACAGGCTGCTGAAATACGCGGCCAGGTTGTCGATATCCGCGTCGGTCAGCGGCTTGGCCATCGGGCTCATCATCGGGTCGGTACGGGTTCCGTCACGGAAGGCCTTCATCTGCTTGATGAGGTAACCTTCCTTCTGGCCTTTCAGATTCGGCCACATCGGGTTGTTGCTGATGCCGTTGGCGCCGTGACATCCGGCACAGGTCGCGGACTTTGCCTTGCCTGCCGCCGCATCACCGGCGGCCAGTACGGCGCCGCTGATACCAAGCAATACAGCCATCGTAATCACACTCGCGAGTTTTTTCATTTTCCTGACTCCATCGGGTTGTTGGAATAGTTCACATCACTGCTAACGGGGTACGAAACAAGGTTCAGGTTACAAAGTGTGGCGCCCAGTATCGCCGCACGGGGTCGGGTAGTCTATTAAATAACATTAATATTATTCAACCATGCAGGCGAATAATTTTGCAAGACAACGAGTTATTAACTATCCGAGAAGCCAGGATGTCTAATCGGACAGCCAGAACCACCAGATAATCAGCGCCATCACCAGAAAACCGCCGATATTGATCCAGACATCAGGATTCATCGTGCAGTTTCCCCATCGGGACTAAACCGCCGCAGGCGATTGGCATTGCTCACCACGGTCACCGAAGACAGCGCCATGGCCGCCCCGGCGATCATCGGATTGAGCAGCATGCCGGTCAGCGGATACAGTGCGCCGGCGGCGATGGGGATGCCCAGACTGTTATAGACGAACGCACCGAACAGGTTCTGCCAGATGTTGCGCGCCGTGGCATGGGAAATGGCGATGGCATCGGCCACACCGTGCAGCGACCCGCCCATCAGGGTTACATCGGCGCTTTCGATGGCGACATCCGTGCCGGTGCCGAGCGCGAACCCGACATCGGCGCGCGCCAGCACCGGCGCATCGTTGATGCCGTCGCCGACCATCGCCACCACTTCGCCCTGTTCCTGCAAGGTCGCGACATGCGCCGCCTTGCCATCAGGGAGGATTTCAGCCACGAAGTCCTGAATACCGACGGCCCGCGCCACGGCCTGCGCCGTGG
>JBAVKA010000136.1:0-8569 GCA_049688075.1 Gammaproteobacteria bacterium | reverse complement strand
GGTGTGGGGCGTAACTTGACTATTTCGTCGCTAAAAAGCCGTCTCCATGGGGCACTCGCGGGGCGTTACTGCACAAAATCACACGGCAATTCACAACACAAGACAAATGAGGTGCGTCGATAACATTTTGATCTTAGTGTTATCTGTTGTTGTGACTTATCGCATTGTATTATATATAGAAACCTGAAAATCCCCGTGTCGGCGGTTCGATTCCGTCCCTGGCCACCATTAAATCAACAACTTACCGTTACAAACGTCATTGTCAGCATTCCTCTGCGTGAGTTTTTTGTGACTGACCTGAACCGAGCAGGGTGATGCGAATCGTTTTGAGCAGGCCTGGATCGCACACCTCCCCGCTTGTGTGCACGGCAAGGTGTGCGGCGCGCTTTCGACTGCAATCGACGGTATCAGAAGGCTAGCTGTGCGCCCCGCCGACATCCGGGCCGGGTTCGACTTTGTCGGCGTTCCGGGGACAGTATACTTGGCAACAGGAATTCGTCAGTCGTTGCACGTCAAGGTTGAACCCGTGGGGCATATATCATGGAATTAAAATTCGATACCGAACAATTCGACAAATGTCAGGCGATACTCATTAACGAGATCGCCCAACAGATCAAGATCAAGCTCCTGGAAGCAGGCATGGAGGGAGAAAAGCTGGAGGAAAATGTCGCAAAAATCACCTTCAGCATAGCCAATATCATCGATGATATGACAGCAATCGAATCTGACGGTTTTGAGGTCAGGCCGTATTTGACTTTCCGCGTAGATGACGATGTGCTGATTCATTGTGGTGAAAACTCCTGCACCAATGAATTTGTCTACAAAACCCTGAATAAACTGTTCGGCTGATACTTCCGGCACAGATCGGTAGACATGCAGATCCGGTCTGCTTTATCACTTCAGATCACATGATCCAGGCCTATTCAAAAAGACTGTTGTCACCTTTCACGGGGCAAGTACAGGTCGTGGAGACGGGTCAGGCACGTGCACTCACTCTCGATGGCAACAACTGGGAGCTGCAATACAGGGTCTCTATCGGAAAGGGTCCGGTTGCCGATCAGCAGCAGACAGTGAAGAAACATAACTATGTGCGTGCGGCAATCATCAGGCCATCGGGGATCGAGCGCATGCCTGTGCCTACCTACCTGGATACAGATGCAGTTGCAGAGCAGGTCCAGGAACTCGCGGCATATCTTGAAGAGGTCAGCGTACCCCTGCCGCCTGCTGACATGCACGAATACTGGTTACTGGATGAGGTGGATAATCAGCCACTGGCATTGATCTTTTCCTGCCTGCATGCGGAGGAGATGCCATTGTTTCCGCATCGCCCGGAATGGACGGCGACACCCGCTGCCATCATGGAAGTGCCCAGGATACCCGAGGAAGAGCAGCATTACGTGCCTCCCGTGAATTATCGACTGGAACATCTGGTGAATGAACGTGCCGGCAGGCATCCCAGGGCAAGGTGGATCAAGCGACGCGAAGGCCTGACAGAGTTCTTCCCATCATGCCTGGTGCGTGAGGATTGGGAGAGTGAGGAAGACCGCCGCCTTTGTCAGCGATACATCGAGCGCCAGGCACCCCGGCTGCTGATGCTCCATGGGTTGAAACATGAAGACCGGCTGCGGCTGGAAGGCTATGCACGTCAGAACGCACTGGAGGTCGAACGGTTTTCCCCCCTGTATCCAGCGGTCGCTGACGACAAACTGATGTCGGCGATATGCGTCGAAGCGCGACTTCGGCTCGCGGCAGAACGTTCCGGTACTGAATGACACTATACCTGCCCCGGCAGGCAACATCCTTTAGAATTCACGTATTACAATACACTATGAAACCTCATGGAGGCCGGTTGCCATGCCGCAATTCATCTTCGTCTACCTCGGAGGAGAACTTCCTGACAACCCTGAAGAGGGGCAGAAGCATTTCCAGCGCTACCAGCAGTGGCTGGATTCACTGGGTAACGCCGTCATCAGCCCGGCAATTCCTTTCAGGGATACGCACGTCGTGCAACCGGACGGAACCATCTCGCAGGGCAGCACGAGCGCCATGTCGGGCCTCAGTATCATCCGGATGGCTTCACTGGGAGAGGCACTGGCTGCTGCCCGGTCGTGTCCGTTCCTAGAAATAAACGGCACACTTGAAGTCTCCGAGATGATCGAGATGTCCGGACAGCAGGATCATCCAGGCGAGTGAGAAGCCCAACTAGCCCTGCAAGCCCGGCAAAGAATATTCACAGGCCAGGTGATGAGTAGTCCGTCCCCTCTTGTCGATCTCTATAGGGTCGAGACCTCCATTACGATGCTGAAACAGTATCTCGCAGAGGAGGACATCGCACCGCTCATCGTTGTACTGGAGTCGATCGCTGCCGACCCCCGTAACGAAGCGCTGCTCGGTCAGTTGTCGGACGTCTTTGATGGTCTCGGGTTTCTGCAGGGTGCCGTACTGACCTACGCACCCTATATATCGATCGTGCTGGCGGGCGATCTGTTTGATGAGCTGGACTGAAGCGCAGACCTGCTGCAGGTCGGCGCTTCCGCTCATAAAGGCTCCGGAAACTGGCCTGAACCTCGGACAATCAGGTATCATATGGGGCTCAGGAAGTACTCTTGACTGTACAGATTGCCGACTGGATGGCCAGTCTACCGGGAGGGACTGGCGTCGATGATTTTTTCGACCCCGTGTTTTTTACTGCTTAACAGAGGTAGATTATGAGTGATGCACCCAAGACCAGGCCCCAGATACCGGAGGGCAAATCCCGCTTTCTGACCACACGTCAGAAAGCGGCGAATGAAAAGGGTTTCGTAGGCTACGACACCATCTGGGACTCATTTCAGAAAGAGACCAAATACACCACCCCGAAGCGCCCCTGATCCCAGGCGCCGCGCTACCCGGTAAGGGCCGCGCGGCCGCACATTTTAAGGGTTTCCCAGCGCCGTAGCAGCCATCAGATCGGGACCTGGGTAGCACCGTGGAGATCTGGTCCTTCTTCAACCCTGCCGCCGGCCTCTATCTCTTCGTGAGTCGCATCGCGAACTGTCAGTATATCGAGCCTGAATACCACTTCCCGGCCGCAAAGCGGATTGTTGCCATCGATGGTGATGAGGTCACCGGCTATACGCGTCACCAGGAAAGTTTTGGTCTGTCCCTGGCCGTTCTCCATCAGGATGGCCGTGCCTACCTCGCGGTATTCCTCCGGCACGTTATGGATGTTTTCGTTGATGACCAGCGAGTCATCCCTGGGGCCGTAGATCTGGTTGCAGTCGATCGGCACTTCGATCGTATCGCCTGCCTTCCTGCCTTCTAGTTCCCGCATGACCGCGGGAGCAAGCACCTCGTTGACACCGTGTACATAGCCGAGCGGGAACTCCACCTGCGTTAGCACACTATCGCTCTTCACGTCGATGACCTGGTACTTCAGCTCTACGTACTTGCCATCGGTGATGACGTCACTGATTATCTCTGACATACGTGTGACCCGGTTCTAGAAAATGGATGCTGCGAAGATCCGGATTTCTCCCTGCTCGTAGCCGAGCACCATGCGGCCCAGCCATTCACCTTCCTTCTTTGTACTCCTGACCCGGTACAGACAGGTCACATGCTGGCCGCGGCGGATCAGTCCCAGGTAGTCGTAGTCCGGTGACAGATTGCGGGTGAGCTCACTCTTTGCGAACTGCCTGCCCACCTCGACCTCGTTCAGGCCGCGCAACAGGTCGCGCGAGAAATGCTTGATGAACAGTCCATACTTGCCCTCGTTGGAGTATTTGATCAGGTCATCCCACATCGGATGCGCGACTGCGAGAATCTCTTCCTCGCTGTCGTCGATAATGTTCCTGAACCCTTCATTCTGTTCTGCGGCTTCTGTTGTCATGTCCATCTGCCCTGCACTTCACAATATGGGGTTTATCCTGCAAATAAAAAAGACCAACATGTGTTGATCTTTCAGGCCCCTGCCAGGATATCGAGGGATCTCTACACGCTTGTAGAAATCCCTCGTTCACATTCCTGTTGAGCTTGAAGTTACTTGTCATCAACGAGGTGATAACAAGGCGCTTTCTCCATGGTGTACTCACCGGTCTCCGGATCACGACGGGAAACTGTCAGTACGTGCCAGTTATCGTCATCCACCTTCATGTGGTCACCACGGTAGTAGTAACCCGGCCAGCGGGTCTCCTTGCGGAACAGCGTGTGATGGAAGACAGCCTCGGAAGTGAGGTGACGATGCTTGACCTCCCAGGCACGCAGCAGCTCATGGATGTTTTCCGCAGCGATCTTCTCAAGGTCTTCTTCCAGGATCTTCATTTTCTTCAGACCGATGTTAAGCAGCTTGTCGTTTGTCATGTAGCTGACGGTCACACCACCGGCGTACTCGTCCATCAACTTCTGCAGGCGATCCAGCGCCTGACGCGGGTTGATGTAGTTCGGGTTGACGGAGCCCGCGGTGATCTCGTTGCGATAGATCCGGTAATGCTCCATCGGCTTGTAGATCTCCTTCTTGCGACGCTCGATCTGCTCCCGGGAAACAACAATCCCCTCGCCCTTGCCGTCATCGATGTATTTGCAGGCGGCTTTCGCGGCCAGGCGACCTTCGGTAAAGGAGCCGGATGAGAATGCGTGCGGCGTGCCGCCGACGGCATCACCGGCACCGAACAGGCCTTCGACGGTGGTCATACGGTTGTAGCCCCAGAAGTACTCCGGTGGAGACACATCCTCCGGGCCGGAACACCAGGCGCCGCAACCGGTCGCATGCGAACCCATCACATACGGCTCGGAGGTGGTCAGTTCCGGGTTCTCGTACTTCGGATCCACGTCGGTAGCGGCCCACAGTACGGCCTGGCCGACGGTCATACCCAGGAAGTTATGCCAGCCGATCTCTTCGAGATGCGGGTCCTGGAAGGCTTCCATGGTCACCATGTGGATCGGCCCGCGACCGGCGTTGACCTCGGAAATTAACGCATGGTTACGCAGACAGGTCGGAATCGGACGGTGCGTCAGGTGCGATGCTTCTATATCCAGATATCTCTTGCCAACCATTTCCTCCAGTGCGGGGAACCACTTGGACTCGTACTCTTCGCCATAGGCATTCTGGGTGTAGGTCTTGAGATGCAGGAAGTAGGCACCAACAGGGCCGTAACCGTCCTTGAAGCGAGCCAGCACGATGCGGTTCTCCATCTGGGTCATCTTTGCCCCGGCACCGATCAGCAGACCATAGGCCGAACCCGAGGACCACGGTGCATACCACACACGACCGGCACCTTCACCAACCGAGCGCGGTTTGTAGATGTTGGATGCACCGCCGGCACCGACGATGACGGTTTTCGACTTGAAAACGTGGTAGTTACCGGTGCGCACGTTGAAACCGACGGCGCCGGCAACACGGTTTGGTTTGCTTTCATCCATCAGCAGGTGGGTCACGCAGATACGGTTGAATACCTTGTCAGCCGACTTCTTCGCGGCACTCGCCACGAGCGGCTTGTAGGACTCGCCGTGGATCATGATCTGCCAGCGGCCTTCGCGCAGATAGGCGCCGGTTTTCGGATTGCGCATGATCGGCATGCCCCATTCCTCGAACTGGTGTACAGCCGAGTCGACGTGGCGCGCCATGTCGAACAGCAGGTCTTCACGCACCATGCCCATCAGGTCGATACGGGCGTAGCGCACGTGGTCTTCCGGGTTGTTCTCACCGAAACGGGTGCCCATGTAGCAGTTGATCGCGTACAGGCCCTGCGCCACGGCGCCGGAACGGTCGATGTTCGCTTTCTCTGCAATGACAATCTTCTTGTCCTGACCCCAGTAGCGCGCCTCGAAAGCGGCACCGGTACCACCCAGGCCGGCACCTGCGACCAGGATATCGATATTGTCTTCGACGATAGTTTTGTAAGCCATTAGTAACCCTCCACACCTTCTAACATTTTCAGACCATTGGACTCGAGGGTGTGGATGTCACCGTCGTCCATGCGAATGTATTTGGGTTCGTTGAACAGGAGCTGGCTGTCGCGCTGCTGCTGGCTAGGCGCCGGTACGTCACTGAGCTGGGGAATACAGGTACCCCAGGGCTTGGTGGTGATCGGCGCCAGCAGATCCATGTCCTTCTTGCCGTTGCGGAACTTGATGCGCCAGGCGATGACACCTTTCTCCTCATCGCGCTTCACGCGTACCGAATGGCCCAGCGGTGCGAAGTCTGCATAACCACGGCAATCGATCGCCTGATGCGGGCAGGCCTTTACGCAGGAGTAGCACTCCCAGCACATGTTGGGTTCGATGTTGTAGGCACGACGGGTGACCTTGTCGATATGCATAATGTCTGACGGGCAGATATCGACACACTGACCACACCCGTCACAACGAGTCATGTATACAAAAGTTGGCATTATTAATACTCCTTTACTTTTGAAAGCTAATCAGTAGTGACTGGGGGGTTCGGCGTTGATACCGGGTCCCATGTTGGGTGGATTGGTACCCATATATTCCGGTATGTCCGGAAACCTTGCCTGTACGGCGGGGTCCGTCAGGTCGTAATCATCGGGCAGACCCTCTCTCGAACCATCCGCCATGATGCATTTCTTCTGGTACGCCGCAGCAGGTTTGAAGAACATGTGTGCGAACTTGGACCAGAAGACACTGCCGAACAGTACAGTGCTGCACGCGATGAACAGTACGAAGAACAGCATGTTCAGTGAGTCGCCACCCAGGGTAGCCGACCACAGCAGAGCGAAAGTGGGCATGGTGATCAGGCCGACGATGAAGATGTCGCCGCGCCCGTTGAAGTTGTACCACTTGACACCTTCGGCTGCGACATCGACACGGATGAAAAACCAGAACCAGTAACCGCCGAAACACAGCATAAGAGCACCCAGGTGCCAGAAAACGGGCCAGATACCCGCAGCGGCTTCCGTTGGGTAACCGAAAATCAGAACCGCGGTGCTGACAACAAAAATGACGAAACCGTACATGGTGAACAGGTGTGATATACGGCGGCCGGTCCTTTTAAATTCCGAAGAGGTGAGTACTTCGTTAACGACAGTCTGCACTGCAAACGATGCTTTTTCGCCACCGCTCAGGGTGCGCTTCGCATTTTTCTGTGCTCTTTTTGCATTTTCGAAAAAGTACTGGGCACTCTGTTTATGCATCATGTCCAAAATAGTTCCGACAATCACCAGCAGGACCATGAGGATGACGTAGCCCTGCATAATGGCTGGGGAAATGAACGTTAAAAGTTCGTAGAAGGGGTTGGTGCTGAACATGTAAACATCTCCTCGACTGTTCTCAAGCTAACCAGTAAGCTCAAACTGACCAGTAAGTCAGAATCATTATCAACGTGATAGTATGAACTGTAGCTATGCGGTAATGCTAATTTAGTGGTTTTTATGTGGCATATATGAAATTTATAGTTTGGGCTTGAGCCACACGAGCACATGGCTGCGATGGGTGCTGGTCCCATACCCAGGATATGCTTCTCAAGGTATTGCCTGATGGCTGATTTCGCGGCTGCTGTTACATTCCTCTGCTTTCGTGACAAACGCTTGACGGGGTCCTCTTTGTTAATGAAAATTATTCTCATTACAAAATAGGCCGGGCGGAACATCGTGGAAATGTTCACCGGTTATGTACTGCGATCTGGCGACTATATGGAGGGTGTTCGAAGCTGACCTCGCCGATGATCAGGCAGCTATTCCTCGCGAGAACGCCACGAGGACTTTCGTTGCATCGGTTGAATGTAGGCCGGGACTCACGAGCGTGAAAAGCGCGAAGGTTGAAGACCCGGGTTGAGCAGCTGCGCGACCTGTCTGGCTCGCGCGGCTGCTCGGTTCATGGCCGTTTCGGAGTGGTATACTGCGCTTCTTTCTGAAACGATTCCCAGATCGTTTCATACCCAACGTAACCCTTTTCATTAGGCGCCATTTGACGGGTTTTCAGGAAACGCGTATTGCCCTCAGGAACCGGGGGGCGGGTTGTCGGTTGTTCGCTCATAAATCACCTTATCTCTAACTTAAAAAAGGAGGAATCAAATACCCTACGTCAGCCCTTCTCGTTTTGACTGACACGCCGAACGTCCAGGCAGTTCGGCCACGTAACACAGGGCGAAATCGATCCTTCTCTACTCGTATCTTCGCTTAATCTCCGCTTATTACACGATACTCAATGTTTTTTTTAGATGGTGTCAACCTGATTCATGCCAGTTTCAACCATCAGATTCCACACGCAGGATTAGCTGATCAAGGCTCAGCATACAACCGGTTGACATCCGTTTTACTGATCACGAGTGCCATCAATTCACCAACTGCTGATGTACAATACCTCTTTTCCTTGGGAATCTCGAACAGGATCACCTTCGAGCGCGTTCCTCACCGGCATTAATATACCCTTTCAAGTTACCGATACCGCACCGTCGAGACCGATGGGCACTTGCCCTCGGGCGAGGGACTGGGCGAGGCCATTGATCGCACCGATGCCGAGACCGGCGGCTATGCCGCCTACTACATGATCAACTGCGCGCATCCGACGCACTTCCTCCACGTCCTCGACGCCAGTGGCAACTGGCGGGAGCGCATCCGTGGCCTGCGCGCCAATG
>JBAVKA010000135.1:0-1558 GCA_049688075.1 Gammaproteobacteria bacterium | reverse complement strand
GACGCCCTGGTCCAGCGCCTGGCGGGCGGCAAGCAGATGCCGGCGCAGGTAGTCCACGCGCTGCGGATCCTGCAGTTCACCGTTCACAGGGAGGGGGTCGTCGAAGGCCGCACCGTTTTCGGTGATGAAGGCCGGCGGGTTGCCGTAGCGCACCTTGATCCACAACAGGATCTCCGTGAGGCCCGCGGGGTAGACTTCCCAGTCCATGGCGGTATGCGGCCGGTCGTCCTGGCGCACGCGAGCGGCCCGTACCGGGCAATCCGCCGGATCGTCACGGACCACGCCGCGTGAATAGTAGTTCACGCCGAGGAAATCCACTGTGCCGGGGAGACCGGCGAGATCCGTGGTCGTGTAACCCGGCCAGTCCGCGCCGAAGATGTCCTCCAGCTCCGGTGGGTAGACGCCGAGAAACAGCGGATCCAGGTACCAGCGGTTGACGAAAGCGTCACGCCGCGCCGCGGCGGCCAGGTCTTTCTCGTCGCCACTCGCCGGATGCTGCGGCTCGAGGTTTACCGCCAGCCCGATACGATGACGGCCGGTGGCGCGGTATGCGGACACCGCAGCGGCGTGGGCGCGCAACAGGGTGTGGGCGACGCGCGGCGTTTCGTACAGGCTGCGATGCCCCGGGGCATGCTCGCCCTGCAGATGGCCTGCCACGGTGACCACCCACGGTTCGTTCAGGGTCAGCCAGTGCGGCACGCGGTCATCGAGCGCATCAAACAGGATCCGGGCATAGTCCGCGAACCAGCCGGCGCTGTCCGGATTCAGCCATCCCCCGCGCGCCTGCAGCGCCGCCGGCAGGTCCCAGTGATAGAGTGTGGCCATGGGCTCGATGCCCTGCGCCAGCAGTGTATCCACCAGCCGCCGGTAGAAATCCAGTCCTTTGGGGTTCGGCTTCCCGGTGCCCTCCGGCAGTACCCTCGCCCAGGCGATGCTGAAACGGTAGGCGTTCAGCCCGAGCCGCGCCATCAAGCCGACGTCGTCCGCGTAGCGGCGGTAATGATCGCAGGCGCTATCGCCGCTGTCGCCGTTCGCTACCCGCCCCGGCGTGTGGGCAAAATCGTGCCAGATGCTCGCCCCGGCCCCGTCGGCGAGGGGTGAACCCTCGACCTGGTAGGCCGAGGTGGCCGCGCCCCAGAGAAAGCCGTCGGGAAGGGGTTTAGGCATGGTTCCTGAATAGTGTTTATCCATCAATGAACAAGCTCACCGCAATGGCGCAAAGAAGCAACGTGTTTTATTGTTTTCATTAGAGAATTTCTCTGCGACCTTTCGGCAACTGCTCCCTGCGTCGCTTAAAGCGCCTACTTTTGGTGCTCTACCTCCTGGATGTCCCAGGCCAGCCTCTCGACCGGTCTCCGGTCTCTCCTTCTCCATGCAGTCGTGCGTCCCTGCGGTGAAAACGGTGTTTATGGATGATAACCAGGCAGGCGTCCGTTTAGTCCGGCAACGGCGATACTGCCGGGGCGGGTGCGACGCCCGCGTTTTCTGCGGCGGCGGGCAGCGGGCCCAGTTCCCAGGAGCCGTCCTCGGCGATTTCGAGCAGCTGGTCATACAGGTC
>JBAVKA010000134.1:0-11977 GCA_049688075.1 Gammaproteobacteria bacterium | reverse complement strand
CCGGAATTTCACAAGAAAACCCTGCTGCAGCCTTTTCACCGCAGCGCCGAATTCTGTTCGCTGTGCCACAAGGTGCATATCCCGAAGGAGGTGAATGACTACCGCTGGCTGCGCGGCCAGGACCATTACGACAGCTTTCTTTTCAGCGGCGTCTCGGGTCACCGCATCGACAGCTTTTATTATCCCGAACATGCGGTGGACCGCTGCAGTCATTGCCACATGAAGCTGCAAGACTCCGACGATCCCGCCGCGCGCGATTTCGATGACAGCGGTACCCGCAGTGTTCATCAGCACCGGTTCCCCGGCGCCAATACCGGCATCATCCACCTGCTCGATCTGCCCGACCAGGTCATGGAAGTGGAGCAGAAGCGGCTGCGGAATGTCACCCGCATCGATATCTTCGGCATCAGGGAAGGCGGAACCATCGAAGGACAATTGCATGCCCCCCTGCGTCCGGAGTTGCCGGAACTGGTGCCCGGCAAGCGTTATCTGGTCGAAATCGTGCTGCGCACCACCGACGTCGGACACCTGCTCACCCAGGGCACGTCGGACTCCAATGAACTCTGGGTCGATGTGACCGCAACGGCCGGCGACCGTGTCATCGGGCGCAGCGGCAGCCGCAATGAAACCGGCGAGGTCGATCCCTGGTCCTATTTCGTCAATGCCTACGTCCTCGACAAGGACGGCAACCGCATCGACCGGCGCAACGCCCAGGACATCTTCGTTGCACTCTACAACCACCAGATCCCACCGGGGGCGTCGGCCGTCGTGCACTACCTGCTGAAGGTGCCCGCGGATGTCCGGGAGCCGGTGCGGATCGAAGCCAGTCTCAACTATCGCAAGTTCGATACCACCTACCTGCGCTATGTGCAGGGCGATGCCTTTACCCGCAATGACCTGCCTGTAACTACCATGGCCACTGACGTCATCGAGCTTCCGGTGTCAGGACAGAGGACCGATATCGATGCGCAGAACTCCGCGATCGGAGACGCCATTCGCTGGAATGACTATGGCATTGCCCTGTTGCTCGAAGGCGGTGGCGCCGGCAAGGGGGAACTGCGCCAGGCCGAGCAGGCCTTCAAGCAGGTCGAGTCATTACAGAATACCAATGGCCCGCTCAACCTGGCACGGGTCTATTTCAGCGAAGGCCGGCTGGAAGAGGCCGCGCGTGCACTGCGCCGCGCCAGTAACGGGGAACCACCGGCGCCGGCCTGGACCATTGCCTGGTTCAGTGCGCTTATCGACCGGGAAAACGGCCACCTCGATGAGGCCATCGAGTCACTCCGGAATATTATCGATAACCGCTTCCAGTCGGCCCGTGAGCGGGGTTTCAACTTTTCCTACGACACACGTGTCCTGAACATGATGGGACGCACCCTGTTCGAGCGCGCGCGTCAGGAACGGGGCAATGCGCGGCAGGCAACACGTGACGAGCTGCTGGAAAAATCCCGCGACTGGTTCCTGAAGACACTGGCCATCGATCCCGAGGATCTCACCGCTCATTACAACCTGGCGCAGGTCTATACCGAACTCGGCGAAACCGATCTGGCGGAGCAGCATCGCGCATTACACGAGAAATACCGCCCGGACGACCATGCCATCGAGCAGGCTGTCGCCAAAAACCGCAGCACCCACCCGGCCGCCAACCATGCCGCCGCCGCGATCGCCATCTATGATCTTAACCGCCAGTAAGCCGCTAGCGGCCGCACAAGACAATAACCGACCACGGGCTCCGGAGCACATCAGCCATTATGGATAAAGACCAGCAGTCGATGAATCTGCAGCAGCGTGAAGCGCTCATACGAAGGGCCTTCTACCGTTCCCTTGCCATCATCGTGGCGCTCGCCCTGGCGGTCACGGGCATCTGGTACGTCACCCGCGAGAACACCAGGCCGCAAGCAATCGAGGAAGCCGTCGTCTCCGGGCCGATCATCGACGAACGCACGCCGTCGCAGGCGCCGCCGCCGGTTACATTTACCGACATCACCCGTGAGGCCGGCATCGATTTCGTGCATGTCAACGGCAGTACCGGCGAAAAACTCATGCCGGAGACCATCGGAAGTGGTGCGGCATTTCTCGATTACGACAATGACGGCGACCAGGATCTGCTGCTGGTCAACTCCAAATGGTGGCCGGGCGAGGAGCGTGAACCGGCGCCCACCCTGGCGTTTTACCGCAACGACGGACATGGCCGTTTCACCGACGTGACTGCCGAGACCGGCCTCAAGATCACCTGCTTCGGCATGGGCGCGGGTGTCGGTGATTATGACAATGATGGCTGGACGGATCTGTACATCACGACCCTCGGCAAGAATTATCTGTTCAGAAACGATCATGGCCGGTTTGTCGATGTCACCGCGCGGGCCGATGTCGCCGGCCTGGACACCGACTGGAGTACAGCCGCCGCCTTCATCGACTACGACAACGACGGCGACCTGGATCTGTTTGTCGGCAACTACGTGCTCTGGTCGCGCAAGATCGACCTCGAGATCGATTTCCAGCTCACCGGTCTGGGCCGCGCCTTCGGCGCCCCCAATCATTTTACCGGCGCCAACAACCGCCTGTACCGAAATGAGGGCGATGGCCAGTTCAGTGACGTGTCGCTGACGGCAGGTATCGCCGTCACCGACCCGGTGAGCGGCATGCCGGAGGGCAAGACCCTGGGAGTCGCCCCGATCGATTACGACCGGGACGGCTGGATCGATCTGGCAACTTCCAATGACACCGTCAGAAATTTCCTCTACCACAACCTCGGCAATGGCCGTTTCGAGGAAATTGGCGACCTGGAAGGCATCGCCTACGACCGCAACGGCAAGGCCACCGGCGCCATGGGTATCGATGCGGCCTATTTCCGCAACGACAGCGATCTGGGCATCGGCATCGGCAATTTCGCCAACGAGATGAGTTCCCTGTTCGTCACCGAGGAGGGCCATGCGCCGTTTGCCGACGAGGCCATCCTCGTGGGTTTCGGTCCGGCCTCGCGGCTGGCGCTGACCTTTGGGCTGTTCTTCTTTGATTATGATCTCGACGGCCGACTCGACATCTTCCAGGCGAACGGCCACCTGGAGGGTGATATCAATGTCGTGCAGCCCAGCCAGACCTATGCCCAGCCACCACAGCTGTTCTGGAACTGTGGCGACGCCTGCCGAACGCCGTTCGTCCTTGCGGAGAATACCGGAGACCTGGCCATGCCCATGGTAGGCCGGGGAGCGGCCTATGCCGACATCGACGGTGACGGCGACCTGGATGTCGTCGTGGTGCAAAACGGCCGCCGCGCGGTGCTGTTTCGCAATAACCAGCAACTCGGCCATCACTGGCTGCGGGTCAAGCTGGAAGGCCGCACGGTTAACCGCAACGCCATCGGCGCCGTTCTGACCCTGACCGCAAACGGGGTGACGCAGAGGCGCAACGTCATGCCGACGCACAGTTACCTCTCCCAGGTCGAACTCCCGGTGACTTTTGGGCTCGGCGATGCGCAACAGGTGGATAGTCTAACCGTGGTCTGGCCGAATGGCCGGAGTCAGAACATACCGGTCGCAGAGATCGACACCACGCTGACGATCACCCAGCCGGCCGACGAGTGATGACCTCCCTGCGCAGAAACGGGCTTTGCCTTGCGCTGGTCCTGCTGACCCAGTTGGCCGGGGCCGTAGCGCTCGCCGATGATAACGTCTCCAGCCTCCCCGGGTCCTGGGCCGACAAACTCCTGTCGGTGCCCGTGCCGAACCTCGAGGGGCAGGCGCCCGATATCCGCTCCGGGCTCGACGAGACGCGCAACGCCGTTAATGCCGCGTTGCAGAAACCGGAGGTATCCGCCACTGAACTGGCCGACGCCTATGGCGAACTGGGTGGAATCTACCAGGCCAGTTTCCTGCGCCAGTCGGCGGAAGCGTGTTTCCAGAACGCCCAGCGCCTTGAACCGGAGAATTTTCGCTGGGCCTATTACGCCGCCTGGCTCGCGGACCAGACCGGACAAACCGAACTTGCCCTGAAACGCTACGAGCATGCCCGCTCATTGAAATCCGATTATCCGCCACTGACCTTGCGCATGGCCGACGTCTTGGCCGATCTCAATGAAACCGACAAGGCAGAGGCGGCCTACCGGGAAGTCGTCGGCGTGCCGGGCCTGGAGGCGCCCGCGCTGTTCGGTCTTGGACAGATCGCCCTGCTGCGGCGTGACTACGCCAGCGCCATCGACGATTTCAGCAAAGCCCTGCAGTTCGATCCCGCAGCGACGCGCATCCATTATCCGCTGGGGCAGGCTCTGCATGCTGTCAAACGCGACGCGGAGGCGAAAGAACATCTGGCGCAACACGGTGACCGCCTGCCTGCCGTGAAGGATCCGCTGGTCGAAGAACTGGACGCCATGAAAAACAGCGCCAGCCGGTATTTCACCCGGGCCATGAAGGCCATCCAGGATCGCGATTACCAGGCAGCTGCCGCCGCCTTCGCACAGGGGCTCGAATCGGAACCGGACAATGCCACTGCCCGGGTCAGTTACGCCCGCACCCTTTATCTGTCAGACCACAAGACCGAAGCCCGCCAGGCGCTCGAACGGGCGGTTGCCCTGCAGCCTGACAACACCCTGGGATTGTTTCTGCTGGGCGTACTGTCTGACGAGGCCGGTGATGCCTCCGCGGCCGAGGACTATTACACACAGGTACTGGAGCACAAACCAGGGCACGGTGGTGCGCATTTCTTCCTGGCCAATCACTACTGGCGAGAAGGCGACTACCCCGACGCGGCCCGCCATTACGCCGCCGCCGTCGCGGACGACCCACGTAACGTTCCGGCCCGGCTGCTTTATCTGGACGCTCTCGATAATACCGGCGCCCCCGCGGAACAGCTCAAGGCCGCTCTCGAGGCGGGCGTGCAACATTCCCCCGAGCAGCCGCTGTTTACCCTCCGCTTGATCGTACTGCTCGCCACCAGTCAGGAAAAGGGGACAGGCGACCCGCAGCAAGCCCTTCGGCTGGCGCGCGAACTGGCCGAACAGCAGGCCATCCCGCCGGCCCGCGAGGCGCTCGCTCTGGCCTGTGCCGCCACCGGTGATTTCGAGCAGGCGACCGAGATTCAGCAGCAGATCGTCTCCCTTGCCGTGTGGAGCTGGCCGGGTGAGGCCGAACGCCTGTCCAGAACCCTGACAGCCTACCGTGAAGGTAAAATGCCCGCCGCCGCCGATCTGCCGGGCGCACCGCCCGTGCAGGCGCCGCCAACCAGCGGGGAAGGGCCGTTTCGCGACTATCCGGCGGCGAGACCCTATTGAGGAAACGCTGATCGGGTTATCCCGCGAAAGCGGAGATCCGGCATAAAAAACGCGCCCGGAAGGGCGCGTTCTTGTTAGCAATCCCGCGGCAGGTGTGCCGCGGGAATCGTCAGGCTTCAGCGCAACTACTTGGCCGTGGTAGTGGTAGCCGGTGCCGCAGGTGCTGCAGGCGCGACCGGTACGGTGTAGGCAGGATAACCATAGCCGCCCCAGCCGCCGTAGTAGGGGTAACCACCACCCCAGCCGCCGTAGCCGGGATAACCACCCCAACCATAGCCGGGATAACCACCATACCCATAGCCATAGCCAGGATAACCACCCCAGCCGTAGCCAGGATAACCACCCCAGCCATAGCCAGGATAACCACCATACCAGGGGCCGCCTCCCCAGGGTCCACCCCAGTAATCATTACCACCCCACCAGGCACTGGCGGTACTCACACCCAGGGCAGCGGTGCCGGCAACGATCGTGGCGGCAACAAGCTTCGTTAATTTCCTCATTACATTTCCCTCCGAAATAAACGCTCATGTACCGTTGCACGGCATAGGCAGCCGGCTAACGTAATATCAAGTATAGGCAAAATGCGGTTCCTGCAGCCAGCCCCCTCAACACACCAAATAACGCTGTCGAGCGGTTTTTTTCCGGTTTTCTTGATACAGGTCAAGTGGGGAAATTTACAGACATTGCCCATAATTCCGGGATGACATCCTCAGGCCCTGCTGTTATCTTGATGCCGATAATTCAGCTCTATCGACGGATAACCCGTTTCTATCAGCGAACCTGGCATAGTTCAGAAGGAGAAGACCAATGGCGAATGAAGGCTACCACGAACCGCTTGAGGAACTGTCGGTTGAAACACGCGACATGCATCGGGCCATCACCTCGCTGATGGAGGAACTCGAGGCAGTGGACTGGTACAACCAGCGCGTCGATGCCTGCAAGGACCCGGAATTGAAAGCCATCCTCGCCCACAATCGCGACGAGGAGAAGGAACATGCCTCGATGGTGCTGGAATGGATCCGCCGTCGCGACCCCGCCTTCGACAAGGAACTGAAGGACTATCTGTTTACCGACAAGGTCATCGCGCACACCTGAGTTCTGATCGGGAGCCGCGCGATTATCCCGCAGTTCTCACCGGAACAGATATTTCACGGACACTCGTTTTGTTTCAGGTGAACGCGACTCCGGCTACATACAGTACAGCCTGTTGTACAGCCGTCACCCGGTGAGAAATTCAGGTTAAAACCAGATTGAAAGAAACAGCTGCACGACATCCGAGGTGAAACTGTACAATTTTTCCTTGCCGGGCGGTGCCGAGCTGTCCCTGAGATCGCGGAAGTCTTCATAGTCAAACCAGATGTGATCATAGGCCAGATTCACGCTGGCCCGGTCGATGGAACGCCAGCCGTCGCGCACGAATTCGTAGCTCATGCCTACGCCCAGGGTGTTGCTTGTGAAGTTGCTCAGTTCCTTGTCCCTGGCGAGGTAGTTCTGGGCATTTTCGTAGGGAAACAGATCGCTGTAGAAATCCGCCGCCGACTGGGTGTAGTAGCGATACCTGAGATCAAACATCCAGTCACCCAGCGGATGGGTGTAGCCCACGCCGAAATTATGCGCACTCACCCCCCATGTGTCGTGGTAATAACGAAATTCGCCGTTGATGCTGGCGCGGTAGGGCAGAAAGTACAATGCGCGCAGCGACACCGCATTGCTGGTATGTGTGTTGGGATAGACCTCGGGCTGGAAGCTGTAGCCGGCCGGGCTGTCAGGGTCGACATAACGGACCGAGCGATAGGGGTTGTTGAGGTAACCATCGTCGGTGATCGCCTCGTAGCCGAGTTCCATCAGTATGTTTTTGGTGATCACCTGTGAAAGATCCACGCGGTAGTTTTGACGGGTGACATCTTCTGAAAACGAGGGATCACCCTCCTTCTCGACCGTGTCCCAGCCGCGTGAATAACCCAGCGTGACCGTGGTCAGGTCGCCGAACATGTCGACACTGACACCAAAACTGGCCGTGTTGGCCGTGTAGTCGTTTTCCTTGCTGTAGGTGTAGGACGCCCTCATGGTGGAGTTGCCATGCAGGTAGTCGACACCCACGGTACCTTCGGTGCGTTTCTCTGAGTACTTGCTCGCGCCGCTGGTCACCACGTCGATCGAGGCGCTGCTGACCATGTCGACATAATAGTTGCCGCGCACCGCGACATTCTGATTGAGCTTCTTGAGCACCAGGATGGACGGCCCGGTAATCTCCACGCCGCCGCCGTTATAGGAGTGGTAGAGGGCGTCGGCCCGGTCATCGGGCAGGACGCCGGCCATGAGCGGAAAACCTGCGAGCAACAGCAGGATGGCAGAGAGACTGCTGCTTCTAGTTGCAGCCACAGCCGCCACCGTGACCTCCCTCGGCGCCACGTGCGCCTTCGCGCGCCTGGTAGACGTGGCTGATATAGGCCGAAGACACCGGATTGCGGTCGAATGACATGATCGGGTCGGCCAGATGGGTGCGTTCGTAGGGTTTAACCCACGGTTCGATCGTGCCGCATCCTGCAAGCAGTGGAAACAGCAACAGGACCGCAACGGCTGCGGGATTTCGCGTGCGCATCATTCCCGAATCAACTCACGCACCTGCTGCAGGTAAACGTCCTCCAGTCCCGGCTGATAACCCTTGTGCAGATAGCGAATGTTGCCATTACGATCGACCAGCACGGTGCTCGGCATAGCGACAATATCGTAGAGCCGGCTGACCGTACTGCGGTCGTCCAGCAACACCGGGAAGCTGACCTGCAGGTCATTGACAAGCTCGCGTGCCTTGCGCGAGTCTTCCTCGACATTGACGCCAAGGACGGTGAAACCAAGCGAACGGTAGCGATTGTGCAATTCATCCAGTGCGGGCATTTCCTGTCGGCAGGGACCGCACCACGAAGCCCAGAAGTTGATCAGCACCACCTCTCCACGGTATTCGCTGAGCTTCAGGTTCTCGCCGCTGGCGCTTTTCAGGGTGAAATCGGGCGCAGCGCCACCGGTCACCGCGGCCATTGCCGGCGGCATCATCAGCCAGCCGGACAGCAGGGCAGGGAGCCATCGTTTTGCGAGTACGGGTATCAGTTTGTACATAGTCGCCTCCAGTCAGAAGAAGAAAGAGAGTCCACCTGTGAATTCCAGGTTATTGGTGGTCTTGTCATTGCCGAGCAGGTCGGATTTGAACATGTAATTACGCACATCGACACGCAGCGCCATCCAGTCATTAACCAGAAAACGGTATCCGGCGCCGGCATTGACGGTAAAGTGACTGTCATCGGCGAATTCGGTATTCCCGACACCGGCAATGACGTAGAACGCGGTATTGAAAGCGTGTCCGCTGCCGATGAAAGCCTCGCCGGGAAACAGGTTGTAGCCAAGTGAAATATTGTAGTAATCGAATTGCCGCTGGCTGTCGGTCAGCAACTTCGCACCCCCGCTAAGGGTTTCATAGCTCGTTTCATCGGCCTCGGTACGACCGTAGGCGGCCTCGGCAAAGAAATCCTCGGTGATATGGTAGGCGGCGCGAATGCCATAGACGAAGTTGGTGCCGAAATCCTCAATACTCATCACACCGGCATAGGCGCCCACCTCGAAGTCCTCGCTGTCGATGTCGGCCTCGGTAATCGTGCGACGTTGCAGTTCCGGTTCAATCACAGACTCGCTGTCGTGTTCGATGAGGTCATCCGCGTGTACGACGCCGACGGCAAACAGCAGGCCAACGAGGCCCGCCGTCAGCGTATTACTCAGAAGAAAAATGCAAACCCGGCTTGCCATTCGTTAATCTCCTGGTTGTCATCACTATCCTGAAAGATGACACTGTTGCGATATTCGGCACGCAGGATGAAACGCCGCGTCAAATAGCAGCGAATACCGGCACCCACGCTGCCGATCTGGTCAGTCCCATCGTTGCCGTTAACGACGGTCACGTTCTGATCGGTATAGATGATCCCGGTCCCCACCAGAAAAAACGGCGAAACACGCCATTCCGGAAAGGGTTGCGCCACAAGTGCAACGACGCCCGTATATGCATCGGAATAGTTGCTGAATACCTGAGAGGCGGAGAGTTCGACGGAAAGATTGGGCGTCATGGCATAGGCCCCATACACCGTGATCACATCGGCGCCCTCGAAGTCACCCCCGAGCAGGCCCGCCTCCCAGCGCCGGTTGGAAAAATCACCCATTCCCGGTTCCGCGAACCGGGTTTTCTCGCCCGAGGCTGTCAGGGTCGTTTCCATCTGCGTACGGCTCACCCAGCCTTCCTTGCCTTTTTGGGTGCGCACCCTGAACCAGTCGGTCTTGCGTGTAATGACCTCCACCCGTTCACCGCGGTCTACGACATGGAATACCGGGTAACCGCGACCCGGGCCGGTATGGAGTTCGATATACGGTTCGGTCACCTGCACCTCGAAATACTCTCCCTCCCCATGGGCCAGCGCCGTCACAAGGCATTGCAACAGCAGGAAAGCCAGCACCTTGAGGTGCCTGCCGGGAGTATATGGCTGCATCAGAGATCACCCATCGCAATGGCGGCGGGTTAGTTAATCGGCACAGCGAAGGGATCATTGAAATATTGCGCACCGATATCCAGCCACTCGTAGACCAGGCGCAGCTCGGCGGGTTCGAGCCGACCCGCATGACTGCCCGTCGGTTCGAAGAGGCTGGTGAATGCCGTGCTTGCCCAGGCACCCATCGGGGACATCGAGGGGTTCACCGTTAACGGCACCTGGGTCGGCAGTCCCGTGTCGGGATCAACCGGTCCCGTCACCAGCACGGTATCGGGAAACAGAAGTTCGCGGTAGGATTTGAACTGTGACGGCTCCTGATCCGAAGGGCCATCGGTGAGATCCAGATACGCGATTGGCTCCTGAGGGTTGCCGTTTTCGTCGAGCGGGCCATGACAACGGGTGCAGGTATCGGCGCCGCGATCGCGGCTCCACAAGGGATGGATATGCTGCTCGTAATTGATAACGCTGCGGCAGCCCGCCTGCCAGTCCATCTGGCACTGCGCACTGGCCGGCGCCGGCGTGGCGAGATCGGCGTAGCGGTAATCAAAGCCGGCATCCCGGGCGCGCTGGGCCGTGACCTCATCGGTCCAGACATCCTCGTACACCGGGTCCATCGATGGTAGCAGTGCCGCGGGATTCAGGCGTGTGAGCGTCTCGGCCATGGTTTCGCCGTAATTCGCGAACAGGGCAGGGTCGGTGTTGATGAAGGGCAGACCGGTGACCGGAGCGCCGGCATAAACCGAGGCGGGTCCTTCGGGTCGGCCATGTCCCCAACCGCTGGCATGGTCGTGGCAACCGTTACACTGCACCGTTTCGCCGGGCAGCACCTGCAGCCAGTTCTGATGGCGGCTGCCAATGCGCCGCCCGGCCTTGTCCAGTACGCTGATGGCCAGCGGTACATTGGCCGGCACCTTTACCCTGACCGAACCATCGGGTTGCACTGGCACATAGCCGATAATTTCCCGCATCAGCTGCTGACGGCTGCGGCCGAACGCCGTACCCGGCAGATCGAGCACCGTGTCATCCGGAATGCCGACCGCCTTGACGATCCGCAGAAAGCGGGCCGGACGATCATCGGCGCCGGTCAGCGCCGGATCGGCCAGCGTGGCGATATCCGGGGTGGCGGTATCGACACCGTCGACATCATAGACGCTGCGTATGTCGAGAATGCCTACTCCCTCGCTCTGGGATTCCGGGTCGAGACCGGCGCCGGCTACCTTATCGAAGAGGATCGGCGGAAAATCGCGCGACTGGGCTGCCACCACATCCGTATACATGATGCCCTCCCGTGGCGTCACGATGGGCTGCTGGGTGTCGGTTTTCTTGTCGTACATGAAAATGCCGTAAAGCGGCGGTGCAGCCTGTGCATTCGGGTCAGACAGGCGATCCGGCGTGCAGGGTACGATGCGGGTATTTTCCAGTAGCCGGCAGGCACTCCAGCTGACCAGTAACCGGTCGGTGCCGTCGCGCAGCGGGTAGGCGCTGCTGAAGCGCCCGCCAGGAGAGATCGGACTGTCGGTGGTGATCTTGTTACCGGATGCCCGAACCTGGCCGGGTCCGGACAGAATGCCCTGGTAGTCCGCGACCGGCTGGTCATTCTCGATATACTCGGCCGTATCGATGAGGACAAGGTCGCCGCCTCCATCCGTCCCGCTGAATGGCATCACCACGGAGAGAATTTTTCCATCAGAACGTTCGCGCGGCTGCAGGAACTGGACCTCGCCGCCATTGGTGCCGGTGGCATGACTGTGCGCGCCGTAGAGCAGCTGCAGTTCACTGCCGTCGGGATGCATCTTGTACAGGCTGATGGCATTGCGACTGCCCATGTGATCCCAGCGACTGAATATCACCTCACCGCTTGAGAGCACGGAGGGATCGAGATCGTGACTCTGGTTGAATGAAACCTGGTGGATATCGCTGCCATCGCTGTTGATGACATGCAGCACCAGCGCCGGCTCGTTGCCGTCTTCATCGAGTGCGGCGAACTGCGGCTTGCCTTCGTCCACCAGCACGGCTTTTGACTGGCGCTGGCGGGTAGAGGAAAAGATGATGCGTCCATCCGGCAGGTAATGGGGGGCGATATCCTGACCGGCTTCAGCGGTGATGTCAGAGACAATGATGCGTCTCAAGCTGTGCGTGTCGATGTCATATTCCCAGAGGTTCCAGGTCGGCTGATCCTCCGGGT
>JBAVKA010000133.1:0-5213 GCA_049688075.1 Gammaproteobacteria bacterium | reverse complement strand
GTCTCGACCACCTTGCCGTCCACCGTCAGCGTACCGGTACCGCCCTTGCCGATGCCGGAGAAGTTGTTGTACGCCATGGTGCCGACGCCGAGGCCGTCGTACTTGAAGTCGAACTCCACGGTGTGCTGGCCGGGTGCGAGCGCCTCAGGACCTTCCCACTTGATCCACTCGAGATTGAGCAGGTTCCAGACGAACACCGGCTTGCCCTTCAGAAGGTAGAAACCCCAGCCCGCGAAACGCCCGCCCGAGGTCGCGATCATGCCCTCGGCACCGCCTTCAGGCACGGTGATGTCCGCCGTGAGGCTGTAGGAGGTGTCGAGCAGGTAGGGCGCATCGCCCTGCGGAACGCCGGTCATAGGCCGCGTGTAGACCAGCTCGCTCAGGCCGGCGGTGAGGCTCGGACGCGGAGCCGCAACCCTGGCACCCACCGACGCGTCCAGCGGGAAGACGTGGTATTTCTTCGCTTCCTCGACGAACATCTTGCGCATCTCCGCGACCTTCTCCGGATGCTGCGCGGCGATATCCTCGGACTGGTTGAAGTTCCTGGTCAGGTCGTAGAGCTGGAACACCTGGTTGTTGAGCGGGTCCGGGTTGGCGGGGCTGTAGGCGTCCCACGGCACGCGGTTGACCTTGGTGCTCAGGAGCCAGCCGTCGTGATAAAGCGCCCATTGACCCATCATCTCGAAGTATTGCGTATGGTGACGGGATGGTTCCCCGGCGTTCTCCTTGTCGAAGGTGTAGGCGAAGCTGGTGCCCTCGATCGGCTTCTGCTTGATGCCGTCAACGTATTCGGGCGCGGGGATGCCGGTGACCTCGAGCAGCGTGGGCACGATGTCGATGACATGCATGAACTGCTCGCGCAGGCCGCCCTTGTCCTTGATGCGTGCCGGCCACGAGATGACCATGTTCTGGTTGGTGCCGCCAAGCCTGGAGGCGTTCTGCTTGAACCAGTCGAAGGGGGTGTCGAAGGCCCACGACCAGCCCGCCGACATGTGGTTGTAGGCGTATTCAGTGCCCCAGGCTTCGTAGTACTTCATCTGCACGTCCACCGGCGGGCGGACGCCATTGAAGAACGCGACCTCGCTGAACGTGCCTTCCGGCCCACCCTCGGCACTGGTGCCGTTGTCGCCGTTCTGGTAAATGATCAGCGTGTTATCGAGCTTGCCCAGGTCCTCGAACGCCTGGATCACGCGGCCGATCTCGTGATCGGTGTAGGCCACGTAGGCGGCAAACACCTCGACCTGCCGGATGTAGAGCTTCTTCGCCTCGGGCGAAAGCTTGTCCCAGGGCGTCAGGACGTCATCCGGCCAGGGCGTCAATTCTTCGTCCTGCGGAATCACGCCGAGCTTCTTCTGGTTCTCGAAGATGCGCTCGCGCAGCTTCTCGTAGCCGTCGTCAAAGAGATGCATCGCGTGGATCTTGTCCACCCATTCCTTCGTCGGGTGATGTGGTGCGTGTGTGCCGCCGGGCACGTAGTAGACAAAGACCGGCTGCTCTGGATCGGTCTGGTGAATCCGGTACATCCAGTCGATGGCGTCGTCGGCCATCGCGGTGATCAGGTTCCAGGAGGGCTCCTTGCCGGTGACTGGCCAGATCTCCGCCTTTGGATCCGATCGATCCATCTTCAAGGTGCCCTCGTGACCGATCCACGGGTAGATCTGCGTCGTGTTGCGGAAAAGGTTCGGCCCCCACTGGTTCGCATCGCCGCCGACGAAGCCGTAGAAGTAGTCGAAGCCCATGCCAGTCGGCCACTGGTCGAAGGGTCCGACCTGACTCGCCTGGTAAGTCGGCGTATTGTGGTCCTTGCCGAACCAGGAGGTCGCGTAGCCGTTGTCACGCAGGATGCGGCCGATCGTCGCGTTGTCCACGCCGATGACGCTGTCGTAACCGGGGAAGCCGGTGGCCTGCTCGGCGATCACGCCGAAGCCGACCGAGTGATGGTTGCGCCCGGTGATTTGCGCGGCACGCGTCGGCGAGCACAGCGAGGTGGAAAACATCCGGTTGTAGCGCAGGCCGTTATTCGCGATGCGATCCATGCTCGGTGTCGGGATGACGCCGCCGAAGGTGCTCGGGATAGCAAACCCGGCGTCGTCGGTCATGATCAGCAGGATGTTGGGCGCGCCTTTGGGCGGCACCACGCGCGGTGGCCACCAGGGTTTGGACTCCAGCGCGTCATCCTTGATCACACCGCCGAACTTCGGCGCCGGCGGCGGCAACTGGTTGCCCGGGATCGTCGTTGTAGCGCTGGGCGAGCCCAGGACGCCGGTGACCTGAACCTCGGCGCCGCCCGTGGATTCATCCTGAGGGGGCTCTTCACCCATCGCGTTCGCCCTCGGCGAGTGAGCGCAACCCCAGAAAGCTGCAATCAGAACGACAGTCAGCAGCGTGGCCGGCCAGTTCAAAGGCCATCGATACGTTTGGCTCCCAATTCTGGTATTTCTCATTATGGCGTTCCTCATCTATTGAAAATCCGAATAAATTCCTTCCCACTCCGCACTAACAGCAGGCCGGGCTTCGACCGTCACTGGTATGCGGCAATCCTTCTGCCGGCCCATGGGGTGCCTGACTGCGTTCGGCACTTTCATGCAGCAGCCGCATCGCCGGCCGCCCGCCCACCGTCACCCACCTTATGGGTACTCCAGATTCTGCCGCCGGGTACCGGGCTGGCAGCCGCAAGCGGCGACAGGCCACCGTCCGGGCATCAGAACGAATTCCCGCAAACCGAAAGTGCCACTACCATGGTGAATGCCGGCACGATGAATACCGGATGAGTGATCAACTTCCTTCCCCTTCTCCCTGACCTGAACTCCCTGTCTGCGTATTCCCGCGGTCTACTGCTGGCGGTACGCTTAACTTTCCTTTGCGTGTCGTCGGTTCGAACCGCGGCACAACCTGTGATAGAGGCACCTTCTGACAGCCGTGTATCTGACTCAATCGATTGCGCTCCAGAGTCAGTCGATTCGCACATCTCTTTGCCGGCAGAGCGTCGAGCACGAGCTACAGGCTGGCCCCTGTCAGGCACCGTAGCACAGAGCATATACTTGTAATTATTATGTTTTTGTTAAGTTGTCCAGGCGCCTGCACCATCGACTCTGTACTATAGTCAGGGTGAACCGTGATGGAATTGATAGTGTACGACAAAATTTTGCCAATTTCAGACACTAGGACATCGGAGAAGAACGAGTGCAGGACGCCGGACACCACAGCACGCTGACACGACGTCGGCTCCGCAAAAGAGAAAGCAGCGTCCGTGTCGGCCCATTGTCAGGGATAGTGACGCTTACGCGTGAACTTGGTGTTAACCCGGACGAAATTTTCGAACCTTTCGGCTTGAGCACGGTTCAATTTGACGATCCCGATTTCGAGATTCCCTACGTCACCGTGGGTCGGTTACTCGCACGTTGCGCAAAAGCCACGAAATGTCCGCATTTCGGGTTACTGGTGGGGATACGTGCGCACCCTTCTTCGCTTGGCCTGCCCGGATTCCTGCTGAGAAGCGCCCCGGATGTGGGCACAGCGTTACGCGCCCTTCTGCAAAATCTTGATCTGCATGACCAGGGGGGTGTACCGACATTGGACATTAAAGGCAATTCCACGTTGCTCGGTTATGCAATCCACCAGGTCCAGGTGGAAGCGACGGAACATATTTACGACGTCGCGATCGCCATCGGCTGCAGTATTATGCGTGGCCTGTGTGGTGCCGGTTGGAATCCCACGGAGGTGCTCTTCTCAAGGCGTCCATCGGCAGACCTGAGACCCTATAAAAAATTCTATCGGGCAGCACTGCGATTCGACATGGATCGGAACGCCATTGTGTTCCCGTGTCGCTGGATGAATCACAAGATTCCGACCGCAGATGCCATGCTGCATCGCCATCTGGAGCAGGAGGCGAACGAGCTTCATATGCTGCGGCAACAGAACATCATCAGCGATACGCGCAGGTTGTTGCGCACATCGATGATGAGCGGACATTGCACGATTCATGACATCGCCGGACAACTCTGCATCCACGAACGCACCCTGCACCGGAGGCTGCGCGAGGAAGACACGAGCTTTCAACTCGAACTGGACGCGGTCCGCTATGATATCGCCTGCCAGTTGCTCGCCGGGAGTGCAATGCCCCTCGCCAGCATCGCGGAAACACTCTGTTATTCCGGTGTGAGCGCTTTCAACCGTGCATTCAAGCGCTGGACCGGTTTCACACCGGCACGCTGGCGGGCTATAAAGACGGCATCTTCCTAGGCACACATCAGATTACATTCGAATAGACGAATCGACGCGACGCCCTGAAAAGCGATCCGGTTCAATCCAGCGGCTGGCAGGTCGGGGTATCGCCTGTCAGCCAGCGATTTCTTCTTTATCAAACGTCTCATGCAGGAGCGGGATCAGCACAGTTCGAACACGTGCTTGTCGAAAAAACGACCCGGCAAACAAAAGAAGTGTCCGGGATGCACGACGCGAACAAAACCTTCACTGCCAACGACATCCTGAACCCGCAAGGACAGTCTGGCGCACAGACGGGTCACTGCGGTATCGTTGCACTCCTTACCCCAATCGGAGTACCCGAGATGTCCACGAAATCCGTTCCATGGCTATCCGTACTGGCCCTGCTGACGGGCTGTGCCGGTACCACACCCTTCACCGATTCGAGCATGAACAGCCTCATTGATATCCAGTACGGAACCATCGAGCAGGTCCAGGAGGTCAAATTAAAGGCGAACTACGGTTCCGGTGTGCTGCTGGGTGGCGGGATCGGCGCCCTCGCGGCCATGCATTACTCCGGCGGCACCCAGGCGCTCGCCGCGGTGGGCGGCGCCCTGCTAGGCGCGTTGGTCGCCAAGGAACGGGCCGGGACGGCCGAGCAGTACACGATCAAATTGACCAATGGCAACACCGTGTCGATCGTGTCGGAAGCGCACAACCTCGATATGGGAGACTGTGTGGCTGTGGAACAGGGCAAACACGCCAACCTGCGGCGCGTGGATCCACAGATGTGCATTGCACCTTCGGCTGCGAGGATCTACCCGCAGACCCACGCCTCGGAGCAGCAGGCGGCTGTCGATTGTGACACTGCCAAGCAGGACATGCTCAAGGCGACCACCGAACAGGAGGCGACGGTAGCCTACCAGAAGATGAAGGCGCTCTGCAGCCGCTGAAGCACCGGTTCACCTGCTGCTGTTCGTGGTGCGTTCCCGCGCGCGATTCTTGCCGCC
>JBAVKA010000132.1:0-25469 GCA_049688075.1 Gammaproteobacteria bacterium | reverse complement strand
TGCGTGAAATATCCCGCATGAAACAGGCGGCTGCGCCGGCCATTTTTTACGTTATGATAAGTCATCCGTCAAAGTCATGAAGAAGGCACATGCATGTCGCTGCAAAAGTTTGCGTATCACACAGGCCGGCAGCCCCTGCCTGCACAACTGTTCACCGTGAACGGGGAACTCCGCGTTAACCGGGTGCCGGCATCATGAGCCGGTGGGTTGAAGGCAGCGTCGTCAATCTGCGGCAATGGACGGAGGAACTCTACTCATTGCAGGTCAGGGCCGATATCGACCCCTTCATCGCCGGGCAGTTCACCCGCGTCGCCAGGGAGATTGGCGGTGAGATCATCGCACGTCCCTATTCGTTTGTGAATGCGCCTGACAACCCCGTGCTGGAGTTCTACTTCATCACGGTGCCCGCAGGCCCGCTGTCGCATGAACTGATTCATCTCGGGCCCGGCGACAGCATTCTTGTTGCTCCACGCGCGGCCGGATTCTTCATCCTCAGGGAGCTGCCGGATGCCAAGTGTCTCTGGATGCTGGCCACCGGAACCGCGATTGGTCCATTTCTCTCCATCCTCGGTACCCGTGAGGTATGGGAACGCTTCAGAAATATCGTTCTGGTCCACTCGGTGCGCAGCGCACGGGAATTGACCTACCAGGACACCCTCCGGGGGTTACTGGAACAGCATCCGGATCAGTTGCAGGTGATCCCCATGGTGAGCCGGGAAACGGTCGACCATGCCCTCGGCGGTCGTATCACGCAGGCCCTCGAGAATGGCCGGCTCGAAGCGCGTGCCGGGCTGTCGCTGGACCCGGCCAGCTCACAGGTCATGATCTGCGGCAACCCGGCCATGGTGCACGACACGACACATATCCTGGAAAAAAGCGGATTCAGGAAAAACCGCCGTCGTGAGCCCGGCCACATCACCACCGAACAGTACTGGAAGGAGTAGCAATACCCCGGTTTGTGCCTTGATGGTCTGTGTCCATAAACACCGATTTCAAAACAAAGACGCAAAGGACGCAGAGAAATTCTTTATTGAAAACTGTTAATAACTTTGCTTTCTTTGCGGTGAGTCGATTTCTTTATGAATGGCGACTCGTCAAGGTCAGCAGCAGCCAACCCGGCTTTCACTCAGAAGCAGGGAACACCCTGAAGAATTCCAGCAACTGGCTGGTGGCGTGCCGGTCGGATTCGCACCCCGGCCGGTCAAAGCAGCAGATACTGCCATCCGGCTTTATCCGCGACCGGAGCCAGGCAAGGTACCGGTCTTCTTCGGGAACATCCACCTTCATTTCCCTCAACATCAGCAGACTCTGCATCAGGGCATCGATGAAACCGGCCTGCCACAGTCGCGGCAATGCGCTGCGGATGAAATCCTGTCCCATCTGGATGGCGAGCGGATCGCCGGCACAGGCATGGAGTGCAAACACGGCATGGGTGGAGGTGTAGAAGTGACTCAGGCCATAACCCGAACCAAAACTGCCGTCCGGCTGCTGCTGCGCCTCGATCGATGCCATGGCTGCGGCGAGCCGTTCACGGGGAACGGCGGCATCGAAACGGCACAGGGAATAGAGTGCGGAAGCCTTGTCATAGGGGTTGACCGACCCGAAGCAGTCCTGCACCCGCGCGGACAACGCGGTGCTGTCGAACGACATTCCGGCCAGATTCAGAAACCCGGCAATGAGATGCAGATTCACCGCGTCGCTGCAATTGATCCTTGCAGGCTCCATGGAACCCGCCAGTTTGGCAACCTCGCCGAGCAGCCGGCGGGTATCAGCTTGTTCGGCGGCTTTCCGGTTGCTGACCAGGCCAAACAGCATCGATGAAATCCCGTCCAGATCCCGGGGCGGTGACAGACTCTCGTTCAGCCGGCCGAGCACCCACTGGCGGGTCAAATCGCTTTCCACGGCGCCTGCCGTGCAGGCAGCACTGAGAAGCAGTCCGGCAATAACGAGGAACAACTTTCCGCTGCCCGGACACAGTCGGCATCTCATGCCGGGTGTGTCCCTTCGTGACACGCTGTGAATGCGTCCCTGATTGCCGCGCTGCTTTTGCAATGACGAATTCCTTTCACTAATCAGCTACATCCACACAGATAAAAATCACCGCAGAGACGCAAGGACGACAAAGCGCTTGATGATTTTTCGTTAAGGAATTTCTCTGCGTCCTTTGCGTCTCTGCGGTAATGAGGGCGTTCAGGGTTGAATACTGGTTAACAAAATCAGTGCGAGAGAAACAGCGTCAACACCCCGGTATAGCCATACAGGCGGTTATACGAGATCTCGCCGTTGGCGAAGAATCCCACCAGCGGGAAGTCGCCCAACTGCTCCTGGATCATGCGCAATTCTTCCGACTGTTCACCGAACTGATAACGCCCGCGGCCAAGGCAGGTGTAATACACACCGCCGCGTATGCCGGCGCCGGCACGCTTGCCCAGATCACGCAGCATGCGCAGCATATCCTCACGTGCGGTGTCGCCGTCACGACGGCAGAACATGACGTGGTCGCCCTCCTCCACCAGGTCCCCGATCGCCACGAGCTTCTGTCTGGCGTCGATCCCGACCAGATTCCTCACCAGGTAATCGCCGGTGTCCGAACCGGGCACGGGCAGTCCGGCAAAGATATAGCCGGCGACCCGCGACAGGTCACGCGAGAGCACTTCCCCGATGTCCTCGCTGAATACGTCCAGAGCCGGCCGCCCGTCGAGTTCGACCAGGATATTGCGCTGACTGCGGGTAACGGTATGTTTCATCGCGAGCGGCGTGCACCCCTGGGTCAGGCCGCTGACAACCGGAATTTCGGCGGAAAAGAGCGCGCCCGAGAGGCCGTTCTCGTAACGGCCTCCGGCGATCTGGACCTGATGATTCCCCTCACTGGCCGAAGACAGACCACCAACCAGGAAGCCGGGGTCCAGCTCCAGCGACAGGGATTCGATAATTTGCGGTACGTGGCCGTTACGCGGGTCCCCGTGGACAATCCCGAAGCGGGCCTGATTTGCCGCGATCCAGTCACGATTCAGGGTGAGCATCTCCGCCAGCGCATCGAGACCGGCCGGAATCAGCCGGTAACTGTCTTCGGGCAGTGCCGCGAGCATGACGGCGGCGGCCGGTTCATCGTAAATCTCGCGCCCGGTACAGCAAATACCGCTGCCGACGGTTCCGATCCAGTCGCGCACGCCGGTGCCGCTGCGCAGCCGTTCAAGCAGCCTGTCGAGCTCAGGCGCCAGCGGTTCGGTGATATAGATCAGGCCGAGACGGGCGGATTCAGTCCCGGATCCCAGTTCCGCCAGGCACTGTTCGGCGATGACGCGCCAGTCAGATCCTGTGGCACAGGCCGCCTTGAACATGGGGATATCCATGCTCATATTGTACGTGATCAGGACGGACAGCGGCGCTTCACCGCCGTATCGGCTGATGACGGCGTCGCACCCGGCCGGTCATGAGGGCTGAGCGGATCATTTTCTCCGCATGTCTATATAAAAAAATTCCCGCATTCACCGACAGGATATTTCGCTTTTCCCGGCTACCCGGTAAACTTGCCAGTTTTCCGGATAAGCCTTGAAACTATCTTCAATATTTTTTAAAGAGACCATCATGACTGCATCCAGCAAGACACCCGGCCGTTCACCACGTGCGCTTGTACTCACCCTCATCCTGGGGGCGGCGAGTGCCGGCCTGTACATGCTGCTCTTCGTTTTCTCCGACAAGTTACCGGAACTGGCCGCCATAAATCGTCACGGCGAGCACAAGATTTATGCCCTGGTGCCTATCGCCATTGCCCTGGTCTTCTCCTTCGTACACGGCGCCTTCACCGGGCACTTCTGGGATCTGCTGGGTTTGCGGGCGAAAAAGTAGGCAGCAGTTCATGGAATCCATTCAGTTTATCGATCTCAATCTCACCACGATCCTGATACTGTTCCTGGTCGGATTCATCGGCGGCATGGTCAGCGGTTTCATCGGTTCGGGTGGCGCCTTCGTGCTGACGCCGGCCATGATGAGTCTGGGTGTGCCGGCCGCCGTCGCCGTGGCGAGCAATATGGCCCACAAGTTCCCCAAGGCCCTGGTCGGCGCCTACAAGCGCAACAAATACGGTCAGGTGGACATCAAGCTGGGCGTCGTCATGGGTCTCTTCGCCGAGGCCGGGGTGCTGTTCGGCAAGCATGTCATGGTGGGCATCCGCGAGGCTTTCGGCGTGGCCGGAACCAACCTCTACGTTTCCGGCGTCTTCGTGGTGGTGCTCGGCATCGTGGGCGGTTTCGTGCTGCGCGACGGGCTGCGCGAAAAGCATGGCGAGAGCGGGCGCCAGGAGCCCGGGGAGTCAAGCCCGATCGTGCGCTGGGTCCGCAGGACCCACATCCCCGGCACCATGATCCACTTCAGAAGCATGGACGCGAAGGTTTCCTTCCTGATCCTGGCTCCCCTGGGTTTCGCAACCGGACTGCTCGCGGCCACTATCGCCGTGGGTGGTTTCATCGGCGTGCCCGCCATGATGTATATTCTGGGCCTCCCGGCCCTGGTCGCCAGCGCCACCGAACTGGTCATCGCCTTCGTCATGGGGATGGGCGGCAGCTTCTTCTATGCCCTGGACGGGTTCGTTGACATCCGTCTGTCCATGATCATCCTGGCCGGTTCCCTGTTCGGCATCCAGATCGGCGCCATCGGCACCACCTACGTGAAGGACTACGTGGTGAAGTTCGTGATGGCGACCATCATGCTGCTGGTGCTGGTAAGCCGATTCTTCTACATCCCGGGCTATCTGTCCGACCTGGGGTTCATCGGCACCCTGGACGCGGGCAACGCAGGCACGATGAAAGGCTTCGGTGAGGGTACGCTCGCCTTCGCCCTGGTGTTCGGCGCCGCCATGATCCTGCAGGCCCTGTACCGGGGCATGCGTGAGCACCGCCTCAGCGAGGCGGCGGCGGCGGTCGTTGCCGCGCAAACCGCTGCCATCGCCGTACCGGCAGGCGCCCCGGCCTTTGCGGCGGCCGCGCCGGCAAGTCCGCAGATATCGCCGCTCGGACGTTTCGAAAGCTTCCTCGTCGCCAGCGACGGTTCCGAATTCAGCGCCGCCGCGGTGCGCGAGGCCATCGGGATGGCGCGCAAGTGCAACGCGCAATTGAACGTGATGTCACTGGTGGCGACCGGCGTCGAACACGAAGCCCTCGGCGAGTCGATTCTCAAGCAGGAAATGGAAACCTCGCAACATCACCTCGACGGCATCATGGAACAGGCCACGGTGGCGGGTGTCGCGTGCGAAACGCACCTGATTCACGGCCAGACGGTGGACCGGGAGATCGTCGACCTGGCGGATCGGCTGAAAGTGGACCTGATCGTGATGGGACGCCGCGGGCGCCGCGGCCTTGCCCGCCTGATGCTTGGCCACGCCACCGCGCAGGTCATCGGCCTCGCGCACTGCAATGTCATGGTGGTGCCGCGCTCCGCCCGGGTCGAGGGCCGGCACATCGTGCTCGCGACCGATGGATCGCGTTTCGCCGATGCCGCGGCGATTACCGCCGCGAGCATGGCCGGGTTCTGCAAGGCGAAAAGCACCGTGGTCTCGGTTACCACCCCCGGCCACGCCCCGGAAAACCGCGAGGAGGCGGAGCAGGTGGTCCGGCGGATCGTGGAGCACATGAAGAGCGAGGGCATCGACGCGGAAGGTCTGGTGCTGGACGGTCGGCCGGACGAATTGATCGTGGCCGTCGCCAAAGAACGGGATGCCGACCTGATCGTGACCGGCAGCCACGGCCGTACCGGCCTCGAACGCGTACTGCTGGGCAGTACCACCGAGCGCATTCTTAACGAGACCAGCTGCGCCGTGCTGGTGGTGAAAGGAATTTGATCAGGCTCGGCAACCGGTCAGCCTGTACCGTCAGCGGCTGAAACGCGACGCGAATGCCCAGGCCTCTTCCGAGGCGTTGACGAGGGTTGTGCCGGGTCCGATTATCCGCCGGCGCAGCCAGCCAACTTCCACGCCGGGCCAGCCATGGCCGACACCGGCCAGCCGCAGTTGTTCCACGTCGCCGTCCGGTCGGCAATCCGTGTAGACAAGTCGTGTCGCGGTTTGCCCCGGATTGCGGTCATCTCCCCGCAGGGTGTCCTCAATTTGCGGTGTGGCGTCGCAACCGTTGTTCGCGGCCCAGAGCGCAAGCCCGCGTTCCACGGGCTGATGATCGACGCGGTGATTCGTGCCCGGAAATGCCGGGCCGGGGCCGCCGGCGTAGAGTGCCCGCGGATCGTCCACGCTGTGAATATCGAGCACCGCCACGGGGCGTGCGGGCCTGAATCCGGCGACGTCCATGGCGCCGCCCACAGCGATGATGGCGGCCACACGATCCGCGTGTTCAGAGGCGAGGCGGTACGCCATCATCGCGCCGTTGGAATGCCCGGTCACATAGAGGCGCCGCGGATCGATCAGCGCCCGCCCGCCGAGGTCATCGAGCACTGCAACGAGAAAACCCGTATCGTCCACACCGTGCTTGCGCGCCCAGCCGCAGCAGTGAACGCCCGAATTCCAGGTGAGCAGCCGTCCGGACAACGGCCCGGTACCGTCGGGATACACCGCCAGAAAGCCCTCCCGGTCTGCCACGGGATCGAGCCGGTTCTCCCGCTGGAACTGCGCGCCGCTGCCGCCCCCGCCGTGCAGCGCCAGCATGACCGGCGCCTGACGACCCGCCACCCGGCGCGGCACATGAACGATATAGCGACGTTGAAGACCGTTGTGTCGAAGTTCGATGGTGTGGTCACCCGCGGCCAGTTGCGGCTGAACCCGATGTCCTGACTCGCTACTGACCGGTTCACGCGACGTCCTGGTTTCCGCGGGAACGGCGCCGATGATCAGCGCCAGCACCACCCCTGGCACTGATATCAGCAAACCGTGATGTGCTGATCGCCTCACTGCTGGTTCATCCCGTCGTACACAAGTCTCACGACAGCGTCTTACTGAGGCATGGCCTTACACAAGCAGCTAACCGTGCAGAATCCGTCAAACCTCGTAGCCCAGCACCGGCGCGAGCCAGCGCTCGGCTTCCCTGACGGTTATGCCCTTGCGCCTGGCATAGTCCTCGATCTGATCCCGGCCGATTTTTCCGATGCCGAAATAATCCGATTCGGGGTGGGAAAAATAAAAACCGGACACCGCCGCGGTCGGCAGCATGGCGAAGCTTTCGGTAAGATGCATGCCGGCGTTCTCGATCGGGTCTATGAGGGTCCAGAGTATTCCCTTCTCGGTGTGGTCCGGGCAGGCCGGGTAGCCGGGTGCCGGGCGGATGCCGCGGTATTCCTCCTTGATGATTTCCGCGTTGGAAAGGTTCTCGCCCATGGCATAGCCCCAGAATTCCTTGCGCACGCGCTCGTGCAGCCGCTCTGCAAAGGCCTCGGCGAGGCGGTCGGCGAGCGCCTTCAGCAGGATGGCGTGGAAATCGTCGTGGTCGGCCTCGAACTCGGCAAGTTTGCGTTCGATGCCGATGCCCGCGGTGACCGCGAACGTGCCCAGATAGTCGGCCACCCCGGTCTCCTTCGGCGCGACGAAATCCGCGAGGCACAGGTTGGGCGCGTCGCGTCGCTTGCTCATCTGCTGGCGCAGGAAGTGGAACACCGTCAGCCCCGTGCTGCGCGACTCGTCGGTGTACAGTTCCACATCGTCATCGTTTATGCTGTTCGCGGGAAAAAAGCCGATGACGCCGCGCGCGGTCAGCCATTTCTCGCGAATGATCCGCTCGAGCATCGTCTGTGCATCCTCGAACAGGCGCCGCGCCTCCTCGCCCACTGTCTTGTCCTCGAAGATCTGCGGGTACTTGCCCGTCAGCTCCCAGGCCTTGAAGAACGGGCCCCAGTCGATGCGGTTGACCAGTTCCGGCAGCGGATAGTCCGCAAACGCCCGCGTGCCGAGGAACTCGGGCGTTGCCGGATGGTACTTGCCCCAGTTGGTCTGGAAACGGTTGGTGCGCGCCTCCGCCAGGGCGACCAGCTTGCGCGTCTTCTGCTGGCTCTGGCGCTGTTCGCGCAGTTCACCGTAGCGTTGCTTGATACCATCGATGTACTCCTCGCGGCGGTCCGCGCTCAGCAGGCTGCTGGCCACGCCGACGGCGCGTGAAGCGTCCGGAACATACACCACGGCGCCCTGGTACTGCGGGTCGATCTTCACGGCCGTGTGTATCTGCGAGGTGGTGGCGCCGCCGATCAGCAGCGGCACGGTGAAACCCTGACGCTGCATTTCACTACCGACATGCACCATCTCGTCGAGCGAAGGCGTGATCAGGCCGGACAGGCCGATAATGTCGACCTGCCGCTCGCGCGCCGTCTGCAGAATGACCTCGGCCGACACCATGACGCCGAGGTCAATCACCTCGTAGCGGTTGCACTGCAGCACCACGCCGACGATATTCTTGCCGATGTCATGCACGTCGCCCTTCACCGTCGCCATCAGGATGCGCCCGTTGGTCTGTGCAGCGGCGCCCGTCTGCGTCTCCATGTAGGGCAGCAGGTAGGCGACCGCCTTTTTCATCACCCTGGCGGATTTCACCACCTGCGGCAGGAACATCTTGCCGGCGCCGAACAGGTCGCCGACGACATTCATGCCGGCCATCAGCGGACCCTCGATGACATCCAGCGGACGCACCGCGGCCTGGCGCGCTTCCTCGGTATCGGCCTCGATGAAGTCGGCGATGCCCTTGACCAGCGAGTGCTCGAGGCGCTTGTCGACAGCCCAGCTGCGCCATTCCAGTTCCTCCTTTCTTTCCTCGCCGGCGCCTTCTCCACGGTACTGCTCGGCAATTTCCAGCAGGCGCTCGGTGGCGTCGTCCCGGCGGTTGAGGATCACGTCCTCGACACGCTCGCGCAGTGCCTTCGGGATTTCCTCGTAGATGCCGAGCTGGCCGGCGTTGACGATGCCCATATCCATGCCGGCCTGAACGGCATGGTAGAGGAACACCGCGTGAATCGCTTCGCGCACCGGGTTGTTGCCGCGGAACGAGAAGGACACGTTGGAGACGCCGCCGGAGATCAGCGCGTGAGGCAGCGTCGCCTTGATATCGCGCACCGCGTCGATGAAGGCCAGTCCGTAACCGTTGTGTTCCTCGATGCCGGTGGCGACGGCGAAGATATTGGGATCGAAGATGATGTCCTCGGCCGGGAAGCCAACCTGCCCGGTCAGCAACCGGTAGGCCCGTGCGCAAATCGCGACCTTGCGCGCGCGGCTGTCCGCCTGGCCCTGTTCATCGAAGGCCATGATGATGGCCGCTGCGCCGTAACGACGCAGCAGGCGGGCGTGATGCAGGAACTCCGCCTCCCCTTCCTTCAGGCTGATGGAATTGACCACGCCCTTGCCCTGGATGCATTTCAGGCCGGCCTCGATCACCGTCCACCGCGAGGAGTCGATCATCACGGGCACGCGCGAAATATCCGGTTCCGCCGCGATCAGGTGCAGGAACCGCACCATGGCGGCTTCGGAATCCAGCATGCCCTCGTCCATGTTGACATCGATCATCTGCGCGCCGCTTTCGACCTGCTCGCGCGCCACCTCCAGCGCCGTTTCGTAATCGCCCTCCATGACCAGACGTTTGAACCGAATCGACCCGGTCACGTTAGTGCGCTCGCCGATGTTGACGAAAAGCGAGTCCGGGCCGATGGTGAGCGGCTCCAGTCCGGCCAGCCGGCAGCGGGGTTCGATTTCAGGAATCCGCCGTGGCGGGTGTTCGCTCACCGCATCGACGATCGCCCGGATGTGTTCGGGCGTGGTGCCGCAGCAGCCGCCGACGATGTTGATGAAGCCGTGGGCCGCCCAGTCGCCAAGTTCCGCGGCGATCTCCGCCGGCGTCTCGTCGTATTCACCGAACTCGTTCGGCAGTCCCGCATTCGGGTGTGCGGACACATGAGTGTCCGCCAGGCGCGACAGCTCCTCCACGTACGGGCGCAGCTGCTTCGCGCCCAGCGCGCAGTTGAGTCCGATGGAGATCGGCCGCGCATGGCGCAGAGAATTCCAGAACGCCTCGGTGACCTGGCCGGTCAGCGTGCGGCCGGAAGCGTCCGTGATGGTGCCGGAAATCATGACCGGCAGCCGGATGCCGCTTTCCTCGAAAAACGACTCGATGGCGAACACCGCCGCCTTGGCGTTCAGGGTATCGAAGACAGTCTCGATGAGCAGGAGGTCCACGCCGCCCTCGACCAGAGCGCGGGTCGATTCGGTGTAAGCCGCGACCAGGGCGTCGAAGTGAATGTTGCGAAAACCCGGGTCGTTCACATCGGGGGATATCGACGCCGTCCGGTTGGTCGGGCCGAGCACGCCGGCGACGAAGCGCGGCTTCCCGCGGGTACGCTCCGTGAACGCATCCGCCGCCTGGCGCGCCAGCCGGGCGGCGGCCACGTTGATCTCGAAGGCCAGCTCCTCCATGTGATAGTCAGCCATGGCGACGCGAGTGGCATTGAAAGTGTTGGTCTCGATGATGTCCGCACCCGCCTCGAGGTAGGCGTCATGGATCTCGCGAATGACGTGTGGTCGTGTCAACGTCAAAAGGTCGTTATTACCTTTAAGATCCGAGGTCCAGTCGGCGAAACGCTCGCCGCGGTAATCGGCTTCCGCGAGTTTATAGCGCTGGATCATGGTGCCCATGGCACCATCCAGAAACAGGATGCGTTCGCCCAGCAAATCCAGTAGTTTTTTCATGTCTTTCATATAAATATGTTTATCTTGTAAAGATTAACATGGACGTCGCATTTTACCTGCATGAAGTTCAGATTAAACTTCACCGGATGTACGTAGCATTACGTACTGAAGCCGGCTCTTACCATCCTGCACCAAACTACTAAATCTCGTATATATTTGAATGCAAATACCTAGATATAGTATTCTTCGCTCGCCGGCAATAACAAGCCGATGATTTCCTAGACTTACTTTTATGGGGATTCCACAGGGAGTACGTGCCAGTTACGGGATGAGAAACATACGGGCCATTGTCGTACTGTTCTGCGCCCTGTCGCTGCCGATACCGGCAGCTGCCGACGGGATGGGAGACATGTTCGGTTTCATGTTTCGTATGATGCTGACCATGATGAATATCATGGCAGAATCCACGAACAACTCGAATTCCTGGAATTCGCCCCTGAATACCTACGGTCTAGGCGCCGGCGGATGGCCGCTGATGAACGGCATGTCCGGGATGGGTGGATGGCCTGGCGGAGGAGTTGGGGCTTTGCCGTGGACGCTGCCCATGGCAGGCAATCCCTGGGCCTCACCCCCGGGCATTAATCCCTTCGCCAGAAGGGGTTATGGCCTGCCCGTCGTCCAGCCCTGGGGCGGGATTCCCGGCCGCTGGAATGCCTATCCCGGTGCCTCGCTGATCGACGGGAAGTGGTACGGAACGAGCGGTGAAATTCTCGAGGTCAGGGGCAATCGCTTCGTGTTGCGAAACAGCATGACCTCCCTGGCGGGCGCCCTCGATATCAATGACGACCTGGTGAAAATGTACACACCTCAAACCGGCGCCGTGAATATCTACCAGTTCGCGCGCAGCGAAAACGAACTGGTATTGCAGGAACCCGGCGGCGCACGCCTGCTGTTTTACCGCCGACCCTACGTGGCGGGTTTGCCGATCCGCGTTTTTTAGGGCCTGTTAACATGTGCATGGTCGTCGCGTCGGAGGCCATTTTTTCGCAAGACAAGGCAGCGCGAGTGCCGTGTAGTCAGGCTACACCAGTAAGCGCTAACGCCGGATTGCAGGGAAATGGCTCCGTCCCTGCAGGTTGCGCCTGAAATCAGGCCATGCGGCGTTGCTCGTCGTTCATTTAGCACCACTAAACTTACTTCCTCGCGCCTTGCCTGGCCTGATTTCAGACAGCAACGCGGCGATCATACACGTGTTAACAGACCCTGGCGTTGCTCGACAAGGCCGCGCGCAGGGCGGGCGCGAAACAGGGGCAGTCCTGATATGCTTCCCGCAGAGATAAAATCAGGAAAATCCTGCCATGCAACTACCGATGTACGCCCGTTTAGTATCCCTTCTGCTCACCCTGGTGTTGTCCGCCGCGTCCGTCCCGGTGGCAGCCGTCGATACGGACAATAGCGCGAAATACCGGCAATGGATCATGGAGATGAAAACTGCAGAACGCGGACCGTTTTCCCGGCTGCGCTGGTTTTGCAAGGACGGCGCGGTCCTCCCTCCCCAGCCCTTTGGCTGCGCCGAGCATGAGGGCGGTCATCAGCATGGTGAGTGGAGCGAAAAAACCCGGGAACTGCGCGCCGACGGTTATCAGATAGCCAACGTCCTTGCCGGCGTCGATGCCGCAGCGCTCACAATGCAACCCGATTTTCTCGACCTCTACAACCAGCTGCTGATCGAGCGGTTCCTCGTCAGCGTGGATAATGGCTGGATCCTGCGCCGCGCCCTGTTCTACCGCGGGGCCATCCAGGACGAGAACGAACGCGCGGGCGGGCGTGACCTGCTGGTGGCACTGAGCGGAAAACCGGAATGGATAACGCTGCGCTATCCGGCGCTGCGAATCGGCGCCTCCCTGGTGCCGCATGGCAAGGACAGCGCTTCGGTGCAGCGGGTACGGCAACTCTCGGCGTCGCTCTCCGACGAGGACCCCGGCTTTATAACCCTGCGCGGCAAGGTCCACGGCACACCCGACGCACAGGATGCGCAGCGCGTGCGCGACTATGCCGCTGCGGTGAAGGATCCCGAACGAAGGGCAAAATACGAGACTCTGGCAGCCGAAATCGACCTTGTGTACACGGCAGTCGCGCTGCCGGATCTGCTCGAACAGAATGCACGCGTCTTCACCAGGGCCGACTGGTTGCAGAAACTGCTGCTCACGGCGGCCACCTCGTATAGCCGGGATTCCTCGGCAAGCAATCGCCTGGCGACCACTGCGCAACTGCTGGCCGATCTGCGTGACGTGCTGCCGGACATCCGCCAGACCGTGGCCCGCTTGCGTATTCTGGATCTCTCCCTGCAGGTGGAGGCTGACTATTTTCGCGCCAGCGCGGAACTTCGCGGACACTTGTCGCAGGCCACCCGACGGCAACGGCTTGACTGGCTGGCAGCGGCCGTCGATGCGGCCTATGGAACCGGCCTGATCAACCGCCGCAGTCGCAGCGAGCTGGAGAAATCCCTGGCCCGCCTCGACGGAAACCGCGTACCGCTGGCAGTCTACCGGCAGGAACTGGGGTATCTGGCGCGCGTGCCCGGATGGGCTGTCCAGACGCTGCGATTCCAGTTCCACGACGCCATGCAAAAACTCTCGGAGATAGAGCCACTGGCCCTGCACTTCATTCCGGACCAGCTGCGCGGCAGCCCCCTGCTGTTCTATTCGCAGGTGCTCGACAGCCTGCTGCGCGATGCCAACCGACAGGCTGGTGTGCGCTACCAACTCTTCGGTGAAGAAATCGGCGCCGGTTTCCGCGCCCTCAATCCCGGCCTCGCGCGCGGCGTACTGCATGCCCGTTCCAGTGAAGGCGGGCTGGATGACTTCGATCCGCACGGTATTTACCTGCTGCCGGAAACCACCACCGATCTGCCGCCGGTGGCCGGCATCCTGACCGCCGGCGAGGGCAATCCACTCTCCCATATCCAGCTGCTGGCGAGAAACCTCGGCATTCCCAACGTAGGCGTCGACGAGGATCTGCTCCCGAAAATAGCGGCGCACGACGGTGAGAGGGTCGTACTGGCCGTCAGCCCGGCCGGGCTGGTCGAACTGGCGCAGGACGGTGAGCACTGGAACGCCGTGTTCGGTGAGGACAACACGCAGCAGGCCGTGGTAATCCGGCCGGATCTTGACAAACTCGATCTCGGTGTCAGGGATTTCATTGACCTTGACGCGCTGCGCGCGAGTGATTCCGGCCGCATCGTCGGTCCCAAGGCGGCCAAGCTGGGCGAACTGCGCAGCCACTTTCCGGAAGCGGTTGCACCCGGGCTGGCGATACCCTTCGGCGTATTCCGCGAAACCGTGCTGGAGCAGCCTTACCGCGGTACGGATCAGACGGTATTCGACTGGATGGTGGTCCAATACCGGCGTCTCGAGACACTGCCGGTCGACTCGGCGCAGCGACGCGAAGCGACCGAGGCGTTTCGCGCCGAGCTCTATGAGCTGGTCGCCCATGCCCGGCTCGATCCGGCATTCCAGCAGCGACTGCACACGGCCATGGTCAGGACATTCGGCAGCCTGGACGGACTGGGCGTGTTTATCCGTTCGGATACCAACGTCGAGGATCTCCCGGGTTTCACCGGCGCCGGCCTGAATCTCACCCTGCCCAATGTGGTGGGTTTCGACACTATCGTCACCGGCATCTCCCGGGTCTGGGCCTCGCCCTTCACGGCGCGCGCCTTCGCCTGGCGCCAGACGCACATGGAGCATCCCGAAGACGTCTACCCGGCCGTGCTGCTGCTCAAATCGGTACCGAACGACAAGTCCGGTGTCATGGTCACTGCCGATATCGATACCGGCAATACCGCGATACTCTCGGTCGCCGTCAACGAGGGCGTGGGCGGCGCGGTGGACGGCCAGTCCGCCGAGTCGCTGTGCATCGACACGCGCGATGCCTCGGTGCGCGTGCTGGCAACGGCGACTGCGCCCTGGCGGCGCATGCCCGCGCCCGGCGGCGGGATCGAGACTCTGCCGGTGAGCGGCGATGAAACCGTGCTGCAGCCTGCCGAGATCCGGCAACTCATTCAGTTTGCCAGGCAATTGCCGCAGCGCTTTCCGCCCATAACCGACGATGCGGGCAACCCGGTACCCGCGGACATCGAGTTCGGCTTTCTCGATGGTAAACTGCAGCTCTTCCAGCTTCGCCCCTTCCTCGAAAGCCGCCAGGCGCAGGGCAGCGCGTACCTCCAGCGCATGGACCAGGCGCTGGAGGACGATAGCGTCTCAATCGTCGACATGCAGGAGGTTCCGCAATGAGGCAACCCGCACGCCTCACGGCGCTGCTCCTGCTGCTTGCCATGGCGGCAGGAACAGCCCGGGTCAACGCCTACCCGCTGGATGGCTATGCCGAGACCGGCATCCGGCGCGTCGAGGGCGCGCGTCTTGCCAGCGAGGGCGTCATACCGGGCAGCAAACAGCCCCCGGGCGCCCTGCTGATGACGCCACAGGTAGACCTGCGTCTGCTCGATTACAGGGATCTGGAACTGCCCGTCCCGGATCCCGTATTCACCCGGCAAGTGCTTGGTCTGCTCGGTGATAATGCCGGCAATTACGGCGTGGCAGTTCTCGATATTACCGACCCGTCACACCCGCGCTATGCCGAGCACCGCGGCGATCACCGGCAGAACGTCGGCAGCGTCGGAAAACTGGTCGTGGCGCTCGCCCTCTTCCAGGCACTGGCGGACACCTGGCCCGATGACCTGGCGAAACGCCGGCAGATCCTCAAGGAGACCATCGTCACGGCCGACGCCTTCAGCCACACGGATCATCACACCATCCGGCTCTTCGATGTCGCCGCGAAAAAACTTGCCCGCCGCACGCTGCGCGACGGCGATCAGGGTTCCCTGTGGGAGTATCTGGACTGGGCGCTCTCCGCCAGTTCCAATTCCGCGGCCGCCATGGTCATGCGCGAAGTCATGCTGTTGCGTCAGTACGGCAGGGAGTATCCGCCATCCGAGGCCGAGATCCAGCGATTTTTCCGGGAGACGCCCCGCAAGGAACTGACCGGGCTGTTCGAGCGCACGTTCTACGATCCGGTCACGCGCAACGGACTGGACCTGGAACTGCTGCGCCAGGGCAGCTTCTTCACCGCGGAAGGCAAGCGACGCGTACCGGGCCCCGGGAGCAGCTATGGAACCGCACGCGAGCTGATGCGATATATCCTGCGCATGGAACAGGGCCGCCTTGTGGATGAGTTTTCCAGTCGTGAAATCAAGCGTCTGCTGTACATGACGGAGCACCGCATTCGCTACGCTTCCTCCCCGGCGCTGAAGGATGCCGCGCTCTATTTCAAGTCCGGTTCCCTGTATTCCTGCAAGAAAGAGGAAGGTTTCAAATGCGGCAAGTACAGGGGCAATGTCAGGAATTACATGAACTCGGTGGCGATCGTCGAGAGCCCCGCCGGCGACTACCGGCTTGATTACATGGTCACCCTGATTTCAAACGTGCTGCGCAAGAACTCCGCCGTGGATCACCAGACGCTGGCGACGCGCATCCACCGGCTCATTGAAGCGGCACACCCGCTGCCGAAACAGGAAAAGGCTGCGCCCGCACTACCCGCACAGACGATGTGAAACGATCGTAATGGATCTGGACAGCTTCATGTTCTCGGCCGTGATATTGCTGGCGGTCACCTCGATAGCGGTTGCGCTGTTCAAGCACCTCGGCCTGGGTTCGGTGCTCGGACTGCTGGTGGCCGGCATGGTGGTGGGTCCCTACTCGCCCGGACCCTACGTAACCACCCACGTGGAGGATGTACGCCGCTTCACCGAACTGGGCGTGGTGCTGCTGCTGTTCGTTATCGGGCTGGATATGAAACCCCGCCAGTTGTGGGCGCTGCGCCGCCAGGTCTTCGGCCTGGGATCGTTGCAGATCCTGATCTCGGGAGCGCTCATCGGCGCCTATGCCCTGACCTACGCGGCTTCCTGGAAGACAGCGCTGCTGGATGGTCTGACGCTCGCCCTGTCCTCCACCGCCTTCGTGATGCAACTGCTCCAGGATCGCGGGGAAGTCGCCAGTCGCCATGGCAGAACCGCGTTCGGCATCCTGCTCATGCAGGACCTGGCAATCGTCCCGCTGCTGGCCCTGTTGCCGTTTCTGTCCGAGACCCACGTCCTCTCGCAGGATCTTCCTGTGTGGAAGTTGCTGAGTGTCGTTTCTGGCATGTTGCTGCTGCTATGGAGTTTTGGGCGTTACCTGGTGCCCTTCGCCCTGGAGCGTCTGGTGCGCCAGAACAACCGCGAAGCCTTCGCCCTGGTCATCATGCTGGCCGTATTCCTTTCCGCCTGGGCCACTCACGAGGCGGGCCTGTCCATGGGGCTGGGCGCTTTTCTCATGGGCATGCTGCTGTCAGGTTCCCGCTTCAGCCTCCAGATTCAGGCTCACGTGGAGCCCTTCAAGGGCCTGCTGTTGAGCCTCTTTTTCGTAGCCGTGGGGATGTCCATCGACATCGGTGCCATCCTCGCCCAACCCCTGGACTTCTCCGTGCGGGTCATGGTGATCCTGGGCATCAAGATCCTGGTACTGCTCGCCCTGTGCCTTGCTTTCGGGCTCACGCGCAGCGTGGCACTGCGTGTCACATTCCTGCTGGCCCAGAGCGGCGAGTTCGGGTTCGTGCTCTTCGGGTCGGCAAAGGCCTTGGGCGTAATCACCGACATCACGTTTGCGATCTCCGTGGGCGTCATCTCGGTCAGCATGCTTCTCACGCCCCTGCTTGTACGCCTGGGTGACCGGCTGGCCCGGCGCCAGGAGACACGCGAAGGGGATACCGGCACCCTGCCCTATGACCTGCAAGGGGAGGCCTCGGACGTCCGGGTCATTATCGGAGGTTACGGCCGGGTCGGTCACACCGTGGCGGTAATGCTCCACGGCAGCGGTGTGCCGTTCATCGCCTTCGACTCGGATCCGGCGCGGGTCGCCCAGGGCCAGCAGGACGGTTTTCGGGTCTTCTACGGCGACATCGGTGATCCTGAGCTGCTGGTGGCTGCCCGCATCGGGCGGGTCGACCTGGTCATCCTGACGGTGGATGACGTGCCGACGGCACTGCGCGCGGTTTCCCATATCCGCACCGGTTATCCCCGGGTGACGGTGATTGCCCGCGCCCGGGATCTGGCAAGCAGCGGCCTGCTCGTCAACGCCGGCGCCACCCTGGCGTTACCCGAAGCACTCGAGGCCAGCATGCGACTGGGCGCAGCCGCCCTGGAGGCGCTGGGCATCACGAGTGACGACGTGGAGGATCTGCTGCGATCGGCGCGCAGGGAGGACTACGCCCTGATCAGATCGGCGACTCGCGGTAACGACTGAACGGCCGCAGGAGCCTGTCCGAGTAATCATGTTGCTACTGCGGCGGCGCACAGATTACTCGGACAGGCTTCTAGTTCTCCTCGGAGCGCCGGTGACCTGCGGTGTGTGTAACCGACTTCAACTCGGCGATAATCTCAGCGAGGGAACGCATTACCGTGCGACCCTCTTCCCTGTTATCCAGGTGCTGCAGCAGGTCACCGTACAGATCGGCTGGCAGGACGTTCTCGAGGTATTCGAGCGCGGTGCCGCGCAGATTCTCGTCCGCACTCAGCAGCGCCTGCATGGACAGATGCACCGCGTCAGGATCGAGCGTGAGCGCCAGCAGCGTGAACACATGCTCCAGTCCCCGATCGATGTGCGGGTGAGCCAGTGGTTCGCCAGGATCGTATTCCAGGGTCAGTTCCAGGTCCCGTCCCTCCCATTTCTCGGGGCTGACATGAAGGTCGTCTTTTACTGCCGAGAATACCTTCTGCCGGGGTATCCGCAGTTTTGCGTTTCTCGATCGCATGCGCGACAGCGCCCTGGCGCAACTGTAACGCACGTTGAAGGCATGGTCCGTCATGCCCAGCATCAGGCCCTCGATGACGCGGGGGTTGTGGCTTGCCTCGAGCACCCCGGGAAGACGCTGGCGCACCAGCAGCGGGAGGTCCGGATCCAGCAGGGCATCGGTCAGCTGACCGATGATTCTGGGAACCAGCCAGCGCAATTCGGTGCGCACATCCTCGCTGATTTCATCATTGCCAAGCAGCGGGATCAGGTAGGGTGTAAGGCGCACGTCAAGCAGCGAGCTGTTCAGGGCGCGCCGCACACGAGCGGTATCGCCGCAACAGAGATCGGCAACGATACCAGCGAACTGTGCGGCATCGCCCTTCGATCCGGGCTCGTCCATGACGGCGGCGCTGTGACGCTGCTGCATGGCGTCGATCTTGGTTTTGAGAAAGTCTCGTTCGGAATAGGCATGGGATTCCGCCAGGATCTGCTGCGTGGTGGCGTCCACAATGTCACCCTCCTCGATGCGCACGACACCCTTGCGCAGGCTGAGCGCGAGCTGGTTGATATAACCCCGGTTGAGTCGATTCACCACATACAACGCGAGCAGGGCGGCGATAACCGCACAACCTGCGATCACAGCATTCGGCAGATGCGGTGAAATAAACAGCAACAGGAGGATAAAACCGCTGCCCAGCAGGTCGCCCAGCCGATCGCTGGCCACGTCGATGATTGATTTGGTGGGTCGTTTCTTGTGCGGGGGCAGCGGCGTGTAGAGCAGCTCGAAGGCGGACCGGAAAAAGGAATTCACGAAAACCGCCTGGCCACCGCGCAGCATCACCATCGACCAGAGCTGGGTAAAGACACTGGCAATGGTACCGAACAGCACGACAACCGCCGGCAGAATGGCGATGGTGATGCCGATTCCGAAGCGTTGCAGCACGCGTTTGCCTAACAGTGTCTGCAGAACGAAGCCGAGCACGCCGATGATGGCGTAAAAGGTCGCGAAAAAGGCCACCAGCGACTCGCTGTCGGTAAAGTGGGCGGAGGCCTCTGCCTTGAAGGCATAGTCCATCAAGGCCGCCATCGCGGCGATCAGGACCATGAGCATCGCCATCCATTGCAGATAGGGGGTGCTGGAGATGACGCTGAAGGCGGAGCGGGCTTTCACGTTCTGATCGATCTGGAGTCCGCGTGCCGGCACGCCGATACCCCTGACCGCCAGCAGGCATACGACGTGCAGGCCGCTCAGGAACAACAGCATGGTATGTACGTCAAGCAATGCGGCTACCCGTTCCGCGAGCACCCCGCCGACGACGCCACCGAAAGTCGTCGCGGCGGCAATGCGCGCGACACGCTGCTTGGCGGAATGGGGATCGAATCTTTCATTGATGACGGACCAGAATCCGCTGATGAGTATGGCGCCGAATACCGCCATGTGCAGATACAGGACCACGGAGGCGACGCCCGGATGGAAACCCAGCAGCAGCCACTCGCCGATAAAGAGAATCGCACTGACGCCAAACACCGCGGGAACCAGCGAGAAAGGAGAAAACCGTGACAAAAGACGTGACATGATCAGCACGCCCGCCATGGAGGCGATGGCCGAGGCGATCATCACCTTGGGAAGGTTGGTGACGTCGAAATTGGATAGAAACAGCGCATCGCGGGTTGCCTTGCCGGCCACCTGCTGCGCGATCATCGTGGTCGCCGCAAACAGGGCGAAGGCCAGTGCGGCCGCATCGGTGTGTCTGGCGTTTGCCATCAGACTGTTGCCGGAGTCTCGTTTACGAACGTGTGGTATTCCCTGGCCAGCAGCGCCAGCACGAGTGACCAGGCGAGACAGATCAGCAGCGTCATCCAGCCGAGCTGCACGGCATTCTTGCCCAGCGGAATCCAATTCGCGAGCACCAGGATTATCGCCGACCCCAATACCTTGAACAGGCGATAGCCAAGCATGTCGATCCATGCTTTTGCCTGGTAGGTGCGTACCGGATCCACGGGGATATAGAGTTGCTCCTTCGATGCCCTGTTGATGGAGTAGGACAGCCCCCGGTCTGCGATCTTCATCACGGAGGCGATCATCAGCGTAGGTTGGGCCATGAAGGCGAGCGATGACACGGCAAGCACGACCGGCTGGGTCACCATGCCCCACATGACACCGAGGTAACGATGCAGGAACGGCGTGACCAGCAGGTTGATCGCGATCGAAACCAGGCCGAGTACGCTGAAAAAGCTGGAGATGAACTGCGTTCGCGCATCAAGCGCCGTGTAGCTTGCCTCCACCGCCTTGATGAACTGGAACTCGACAACCGGCTGCGCCAGCTGTGAACACAGCAAGGCGCAGGCGATGAGTATCAGGTAGCGGCTTTTTATCAGCGCACGCCACCCGCCGGCGACGACAACGGGCGGTCCTTCGCTGGGCACTTCCCGATACAGTCCCATGCGTCCCATGGCCAGATTCAGCAGGAAGGTGGCGATCAGGATAGCCGCGCACGAGAGCAGCAGGTCCGGTGTCCGCATGGGCGTGAATTCAAGCATGGCGGTGGCGGCGGCACCGCCAATGACGCCGCCCAGCAGTCCGCCGCTGCCGATAAACCAGTAGGATTTACGGCCCGCATCGGCTTCGGTAACGGTATCGGCGAGACTCCAGAACTGTTCCACCAGAATGACGCTGAAGATATCGACAAATATATAAAAGGCAACGGAGGCCACCGTACCCTGCCCGTCCAGCGCCACCCGGAAACCCACCAGCAGGACGATAAACATCAGGCAGGAACCCAGCACCACCGCAAGACGGCTGTAGCGTTCAACCAAACGGTGATAGAGGCCGATAAAGCTTCCCAGGACCAGGGCCGAGGCAATCCACACCCAGGGGAAGTTGTCCGACCCCCAGTACTCGATGAGCAGGGAACGGCTCGCCGACTTGACCTGATAATACGCGAGAATTATCAAAAAAAAGTTCGAGAACAGGATGATGGAGCGAACCTTGAGGGACTGGATACGGGTTTTCCCGTATTGCTCAGAAGTGGATTTCGTCGACATTAATGTGAACTGGTGATTGACCCGGGTTTTACGAGACTGATATCATGCTACCGCATATGCGTCTGATCCGTGCAGCCCTATTTGGCGTTATCGCACTAGTCATGTCGAGCCAGCCAATGGCCGACACGACGACCACCCCCCCCTCCCTCTGGAATTCCTTCGATAGCAGCCTGCAACGTCAGCTGAACAGCACACTGACAAAACTCGGTCTGGACAAGGCCGTGAAAACCGGGAAGCTGAGCGTCGCACTGGTGGACATTACCCGGCTGAACAAGCCACGTGTGGCCGCAGTCAACGGCGATGAAATGCAATACGCCGCCAGTCTCCCCAAGATCGCCATTTTGCTGGGTGCATTCGTGGAAATCGAACGGGGCGAAATGAAGCTGGACACGGACACCCGTGAATCGCTCACCCGGATGATACGGGTATCATCAAATGCAGACGCCACACACATGCTGAACCGCGTCGGCAAGCAGCGCTTGCTCGGCATACTGCAATCCAGAAAGTATGACCTTTACGATCCAAAAGTGAACGGCGGACTCTGGGTCGGCAAGGAGTACGGCAAATCGGCGGCCTATCAGCGTGATCCCCTGCATAATCTGTCACACGGCGCCACTGCCATGCAGACCGCGCGATTCTACTACCTGCTGGAATCCGGGAAACTGGTCGGACCCCGGCTGACCCGCGAGATGAAATCCATGCTGGGCAACCCGGGGATCCATCACAAATTCGTGAAGGGCCTTGCCGACTATCCCGATGCAAAGATCTATCGCAAGTCGGGATCCTGGCGGCAGTGGCATGCCGACAGCGCCATTGTCGAGGCGGAAGGCCACAAATACATCATTGTGGCACTGGCGGAAAGCCCCAATGGCGGTGCCTGGTTGAGCAGCCTTATCAAGCCAGTACACCAGTTTATGGTACCCACCCGTCTGGCCAGTACCGGCCACTGAAATTCCTGCAGGTCCGCCGCCGGCAGAGCGCTGTCGAAACCGCTGTTTTTTTCTGTCCCTGTTCCAATTCCCCGCATAACCGGTGCCTGCATCACCCGCCTGTCTGAAATCATCAGCCGACTGCAAGGCGCCTGTCGAACTTGGCGATGACCGGCGAGCCCGGTTAAACTCTGCGCAGTTTGATGCTGCATCGTTGTCTCCCGGAGAGGGTTGCAGATTACGTAGTCGCACTACCATTTCACGTCTCCCGAGGTTCCGCGTTATGTCGCCTGTTTTGCCTGTACTCCGCATCCCGCTACGATGCGCCGCCGGGAGGGATCACCCGCCCCTGGGCGGGCCCGGAAATCGTGTGCAGAGGATCAACAGTATCCGCTGCGGCTTGTATGTGACAACGCTCGTGCTCTGCACGGTCCTGTCAGGATGTACGAAATCGAAGACGGAGCCCGTTACCCACGAGATGCTGAATGCCGCTCTCTGGCGGCAATCGTCTGCCGAGTACCCGGCCATCGCCCGGCAGACCTACCGCCTCGCACGTATGAATCTGGATCAGGCGCTGGCGGACCCGCGCTGGACTGCCGCTCTGGAGCAGACAGGGGACGCCACCGGTCTGCCGCCGGCGATCATCGCCGATCTCGATGAAACAATACTCGATGACACCAGCTATGAAGTACGGATCATACGGTGGCTGGGAAGCTACTCTCCCGAGAGTTTTGCAGACTGGTGCCGGGACGTGAACGCCCCTGCCATCCCGGGAGCCCGTGAGTTTCTCGACTATGCCGTCGCTCACGGTGTCAGCGTTTTTTACTACAGTGCGCGCAGGGACTCACTGCGTGAGTGCACGACAAGGAACCTTCGATATCTGCGGCTGCCATTCCCCGACGAAACCAGGCTGTTACTGGCTAACGGCGAGAGCAAGTCGGATTACCGCGCCGGGGTTGCGGAACAATACCGCATCCTGCTCCTGCTGGGTGACAACCTGGAGGATTTCGTGACCGGTTCAAGAGCCGATCCATCCGTGCGCAGTGAACTGGCGGAGCGCTATGCGCAACGCTGGGGCCGCGAATGGATTGTTTTCCCCAATCCCATGTACGGGCACTGGGAAGCGGCGCCCTATGGATTCGATTACCAGCTTTCGAGAACGGAGCAATTGCAGCGGAAACTGCGCTTGTTGAAATAATAACAAGAGGAAAGCCTGAAGGCGTTATCCCAACACATGGGCACACCACCCATGCATCAAGGAGTCGTTTGATGATACATCTCAACGAGTATTTGATTGCAACCGGCGCGGCCATTCTGGGTGTCCTTGCAGTCATACCGGCCGAGGCCACCCCCACACCGGAACAACTGGGCAATATAGCCTATACGGGCATCTTCGAGCATGCCATCACACTGACGAATGGCCGCTGGGAGGGTGAACCCTTCGTGGCGGGAGGCAGTTCGCGCCCGGCCGTTGGACTGATTGATGATTTCATCCTGACCGGTGACCTCAACGCCGACGGAAACGATGAGGCTGTCGTGCTTCTCTGGGAGAGTACCGGCGGATCGGGCGTCTACACCTACCTCGCGGTAACCGCCCTGCGTGACGACAAACCCTACACTCTGGATACGGCGCTGATCGGTGAGCGTGTACAGGTGCGGGCCGGTCGCATCATCGGCAACAGGATCGAACTCGACGTGGTACAACAGGGTCCCGGGGATGCCGCCTGCTGTCCCTCGCAAACAGCCACGCATTACTGGGTCCTCGATGCATCGGGACTGCATGTCAATCCGTCACGAATCACCGGCACACTGTCGCTCGCCGATCTCGCCGGCACGGAATGGGTGCTGAACCGCCTGGATGTGAATGAGAAGCTGGCGCCGCAACCCGAAATCACGCTGGTCTTCGACGGCGATCGCATCTCCGGCAAGAGTGCCTGCAACCGTTATTTTGCCGGAGTAAAGGAAGGTGACGAACTGCCCGGCGATATGCGCATAAGCGAGATCGGCGGCACCCGCATGGCCTGTCCGGATGAGGTCATGAACCTGGAGAAACGCTACCTGGACGCGCTCGGGAAGGTAACGCGTTACAGTTTCATGTCCGGGAAACTTGCCCTCACCTGGCGGAAGAACGGCGCGACCGGCGCCTTGCTTTTTGTTCCCCGTCAACCGCAACAGCCACAGGGTGTCGGGGATCAACCCCGTCAGGCACGATAATCAAACTGCGGCGATCGACTCCAGCCCGCCCATGTAGCCCTGCAGTGCTGCGGGGATGCGTATCGAACCGTCTTTCTGCTGGTAATTCTCCATGACCGCGACCAGCGTGCGTCCGACGGCAAGTCCTGAACCGTTCAGCGTATGCACCAGCTCCGGCTTGCCGGTTTGCGGATTGCGCCAGCGGGCCTGCATGCGCCGCGCCTGGAAGGCCTCGAAGTTGCTGCAGGAAGAAATCTCGCGGTATTTCTGCTGACCCGGCAACCACACCTCGAGATCGTAGGTCTTGGCGGAAGAAAAGCCGATGTCGCCGCTGCAGAGGGCCACCACTCTATAGGGAAGTTCCAGGCGTTGCAGGATGCTTTCCGCATGGCCGGTGAGCGTTTCCAGCGACTCATAGGAATCCTGAGGGCGGACCACCTGCACCAGCTCGACCTTCTCGAACTGGTGCTGGCGTATCATGCCGCGTGTGTCCTTGCCGTAGGAACCGGCCTCGGAACGGAAACACGGGGTATGCGCCACAAAGCGCAGGGGCATGGCATCATCTTCGGTAATGGTTCCACGCACCAGATTGGTGACCGGCACCTCGGCAGTCGGTATCAGGTAGTACGCCGGTTCGCTGCAGGTTCGGAAGAGGTCTTCCTCGAACTTGGGCAGCTGCCCGGTACCGCGCAGACTGTCGGCGTTCACCAGATAGGGCACGTACACTTCGGTGTACCCATGCTCCCGGGTGTGCGTATCCAGCATGAGCTGGATCAGCGCCCGGTGCAGACGCGCCAGCAATCCCTGCATCACGCTGAAGCGGGCCCCTGAAATCCTGGCGGCGCTCTGGAAATCGAGCAGGCCGAGCCGTTCACC
>JBAVKA010000131.1:0-2902 GCA_049688075.1 Gammaproteobacteria bacterium | reverse complement strand
TGTTTCCTGATCAGTGTCTGGTAGGCTGCTGAGCAATACTGACTACCGCGATCCGAATGCACGATGACGCCGCTCGGCATGCGCCGACGCCACAGGGCCATCTGTAGCGCATCACAGACCAGTTGGGTCGTCATGCGTTCAGACATGGCCCAGCCGACCACCAGACGCGAGTACAGGTCGATCACGGTGGCCAGGTACAGCCATCCCTGGTCGGTCCACAAGTACGTGATGTCGCTGACGTACTTCTGGTTGGGTGCTGTCGCTGTAAAGTTTTGCTGCAGCAGATTAGGCGCTACCGGCAAACTGTGCTTCGAGTTCGTTGTGGCTTTGAACTTCCTGGCGGCCTTGGCACGAAGTCCCTGGCGGCGCATGCTCTCTGCCACGGTCTTGCGATCGTATTGTTGACCTGCATCTGCCAAATCCAGAGTCAACCCCGGTGAGCCGGAACGGCCTTTCTTCGCATCAAAGGCTTTCTTTACTGCATCGTCCATGTGTTTCCGGCGCTGCTGCCTGGACGAGGACTCACTCTGGCGTTTGCGCCAGGCATAGAAACCGCTGCGGGAGACTTGTAGGACCCGACTCATGCTGGATACTCTAAATGTGCCTGAGTGATTCCCCATAAATGCATACTTCACTTCAGGCTCTTGGCGAAGTATGCGGCCGCTTTTTTTACTATGGCAAGTTCCTCTGCCTGGTCGGCTACCTTGCGTTTCAATCGGGCAATCTCGGTGGCCTGATTTCGCTCCGTTTCGCTCTGATCTCGCTCGGCTCGGAATTTCACCCGCCATCCATAAAGCTGAGATTCGTGCAGGCCCAGCTCCTTGGCTGCCGTCGGTACCCCAAGCCTCTCCGCCAGCGCCAGCGCCTCATCCTTGAATTCCTTTGAATACTGTTTCCGGGTCGTCGTCTTCTTCGCTTGAGTTCGTCTTGTCATGGCTCACCTCTGTCGCGTAGTGTATTCGCTTAACAGGGTGTCCATCGTTGGCGGGCAGGATCAGATAACTGCAATTGCGGGTGTTGATATTGCTTATATGTGGCAGCCGCAAGGACTGAGAGAACATTACGGGTGGGCGTGTACATGGTCATGACGATCCCTTGGAGTTCTTTCAATAACTGTACGCAGTAATTAATGGCACGGTCTGTACGGCAACTTTCGGGGGCAGAGTTGACATTCCCCGAGACAGAAAACCCCGCTGATGCGAGATTCCATAAAGGCGGCTGTCGGCCAACTCCTGACCTTCCCGGATGACTGGCGAAGGGCAGGAATGCCACAACTTCGGACATTCTCATCTTGAGATCGCATTTCTCGCGGTATCCAAAGTCGGGGCTATAACGTCAAAGAAAAAAGTCGGTCCGAAGGCAGACCGTTCGTGTGATCACAGTCAGGATCAGACTTGGAAACAGGCTCAGTTTTTGTCCCTTTATCTCCGTTCCCATCAGCCGATCCTGCATATACATAGAATGGGTTTGATAACGCAGCACTGAATAAAATAGCCACAGACAGGTGCGATGTTCTCATGATTGCTCCTTAATGCTCGGCAATTATTTCTCTGAATGACCTGATTCAATCATAAGCGGGTATTTACTCGATGCCCTGAAACGAATCAGAAGACCCTAGTGTTTAGGTTCGTAATTTACAGTATTAACCTGTGATATGAGACTCGAAAGCTTGGGATTGTCAGAAACGATGAATGCGAAGTTCTCCCATTGCTCATCTGTGAAGGTGGTCATGATGAGTTCTCTGCACGAGAGTTTAATTTTCAGTAGCTGGCGCTGTAATTCCTGTATTTCTGACTGTGATGCAAGAAGGTGTTCTTTCGATACATCGGGCGATAACGATTCAATGCGAAATTCAACCATCTTCTCGATTACTTCATTCATGATATTAACCATGTGTGTGTAATTCTTCTTGCGCCATGCGCGGAATGCATTCACCTGTTCATCGGTGAGCTGGAGTGTGTCTCTATTGAGCATGATGATCGGCATCAACATCGGCATTAGACCAGAGGGTTCCAGGAGATCCACCTTGTTCATGACTTCTTTCCAGTCTTCAGTGGATAACTGGTGCTCACTGTTGTGCGCTGCCTGTGACACCGTAACGATAAGGAAGAATGCGATAAAAATACCACTACAAGCGCTGACCGTACCCCACAGACTTGATTTCTTCATGACAGGATCTCCGTGAATTCTGTTTAATGGCTTTACAGTCTGGAAAGTTCACCATAAACATGGCTTTTCCCTAGCCGACCACTTGTGTGAAGCAACACTCGCCGATCTGGATTTTCTGTGGGAGCAAATAGAGAGGAGTAATGTAGACGTAAGTCTAGTCCTTCCCTGAAGAAATGATACTAGTATTTATACTTACATGGAGTACAGGCTGCTCGTAACGGCAACAAAGGATCGTCAAGCCAATGCTTATATAACCAGTGACTGTAGGAATTAGTCGACTCCCGCCTAGTACCGAAATCTTATATAAGCGTCTGGTGTAGGACAGGAACCGGCCATAAAAGGACGAAACCGCTTCCCCGGTACAGGTCTCGAATGCAGCAGAACAGGACGTTCGCGCCCAGCAATCTGTACGCACACTTTCGGCCAATTTCTGCCATTCTCGGGAAACTAGCGAACGGCAGGAGTGCAGCAAAACAGGACATATAGTGAAAAAGAAAACGGCGAATCGAAGGTCACCATTTTGGGAGCTGTGCTAGTTATTTAATTTCGATACAGTTGTAATTACTTTCGCCACTTTCTGAGGTGTCAATGATTACGCTTTGGGGTGTTGTGTCTTCAGCAATGGTGACAAACAAGCCTTCATGGTTTCGGGTTCCGTTCAATATGGGTCCTGGCTCGATGTGTCCGGGCCTTCTTGTATGTGGTTAGGTACTTATAATTTTGTCTAGACCAA
>JBAVKA010000130.1:0-2399 GCA_049688075.1 Gammaproteobacteria bacterium | reverse complement strand
CACCGAGGCGGACCACCAGGCGAACCGCCGGGTCGAGATCCGGATCAAGGGGTCGTAACCATGACGCGCGCCCGCCTGTCTTCACGGCTCGTGACCGGCCTGATCGCCGGGGCAGTCACTGCCGCATGTGCCCAGGCCGCCAGCGAGCTTGAGCCGGGCCGCTGGAAGCTGCACGTAGCCAGCACGACCAACGGCAAGGCGGAGCCCGTCCAGGACACGGAAGAGTGTCTCCAGGGCGAGGAGCTCAAGGACCTGAGTTCTTACTTCGCCCCTGAGCTGGAAGGCGTCGAGGCGCGCTGCGAGCGGAATCGGCAACCGTCGGACGACCCGCGCAAGGTGGACTACCGCATTCGCTGCATTGGAGCGGGCTTCACCTGGGAGGCGACCTCGAGCGTGACGGTCGAGAGCACCGTCCACTTCACGGCCGCAATGAGGATGGAGACCCACACTCAGAGCGACTCCGCGATCGTAGTCGCGGATATCTCGGGTACGCGAGTCGGGCACTGCGAACCGGCGGCGCCCGAGTCCCCGCCGACCCCCGCCGAGCCCGCGCCCTAGCCGCACCCGAACACCGCCAGCATCCGGTTGAGGTTCTCGTGCACATTTTTCGGCGGCTCGCCCAGGTTCGGCGCATCGACTCGGCGCCGAGTGAGATGACGCCATCCGGCGCCCAATCGGGCATCCCCTGGAGATTCGCCCCATTGGCATCACTTCGCTGTGTCGCCTCCGCTCGTTACCCTCAGAGTCGAAGTGCGAGAGCACGATAATGACGTCCGGAATATGGACATTCCCATTCGTCCCCGCGTCGATCTGGGTCTACTTGTCGCAGTTCATGCGGGTGCCATGGGCCGTGGCCACGGCGGGCGACGACGCGACGCGCAGCCGTGCTTTCTATTCAATGCTGCTCGCCACACTGGTGTCTTTGCCGGTCTTCGTGCTGTATCCGACCTGTGTTCCGCACCCGCCGACGCCGGATGATGGCCTTCTGGGTCTCGCTTGGCACACCTTGCACCTGACCGATACGCCGAACAATGCCTTTCCCTCGCTGCATGTCGCCCTGGCGACGCTCGCCGGCATCGCCTGGTGGCTATGCTCTGGCCCGGCGGCATTGCGCTCTCGACGCTGACCACGCGCCAGCATGTTTCCTGGGACATCGCGGGCAGGCTGCTGGTCGCCGTGCTCGCCTGGTTCTGACCCCGAGATTGGTGCCGTATGAAACTACACCTTGGCACGAATGAGTCAGCCGAGGTACCTGAAGGTGATGCCCGTAACCTGTGCTTCCCAAAAGCCCGTATTACACGCTATCAAGCCACCAACCGTTCATAATGGTGATGTAGACACCGACTTCGGGAAATTCTACTACCCTCTCAATCGCTGGTGGTTGCACGGATCGAGACTCGGGACTGCCCATCTCCAGCGACAGATGCGTGCGTCAACGGTGGTAATAATCAACGTAGCTGTTCAAGATACGTTTCAGGTGACGATCGTTCATCACCAAGACATGGTCCAGGCCTTCTCACTGGATGCTGCCGATGACGCCCTCCACGAAGGCAATCTGCCAGGGGCTTCATGGCACGGTGAACACTTCTTCGATACTCACTCTTTTGACGCGCCCCTAGAATTCACTTCCATAAACATTAGCTCGATCCTTCAGGAGATACTTGGACGCTGTGTCCCACGGGAAGGAATCAATGATCTGTTGACCGGCCCACTGAGCGTTCGGATTCTATGTGACATTGAAGTGCCCAACCCTGGGATGATGATGGGCGAAGACCGTCGATCCCCATCAACCCTCCCCTACTGTTCCTCCCACAGCAGCGGCCCCGCCGCCAACTCGAACAACGTCACCTCCGGCGGAAGCATCTCGTCGAGAATCGCGGCAACGATATCCGGTGCAAGCGTGGTCAGGTTGACCATGCGGCTCACGTAGCTGTCGTCAATCCCCTCACGCATGGCAATCTCCTTCATGGACTTCGCTTCACACGATTCCAGCAAGGCTAACCAGCGGTGCCCGCGGGCGAGCTGGAGCGGTGTCGATGTGTCATCCGAACAACGTAGTTGTGTACGGCCCGCCGTCTGGCAATGTCACGACTTTGCAGATTCCACGACGTGTGATGCGGATTGGGACAGTGACGGTCAGGATTCCGTCACTCACGGCTTTCACCTAGGACGGGCCGGTCTGATCGATGCGGATCTCGGTCATGCCATCGCCTCCCCAATCAAATCCAAGGTCAGTGCGCGTTGCAATAGGGTAGATATCGTGGATTCACGCCCTGTCGCTGGCAAACAAAAACCCCGCAGTGGCGGGGTTGAGGATCGTCCATGCCGGGTGTCAACCGGCCAACCGTTCACGCACCTTGGACGGCGTTTGTACCTCCACCTCAGGATGCTTACGCTTG
>JBAVKA010000129.1:0-2257 GCA_049688075.1 Gammaproteobacteria bacterium | reverse complement strand
CGGAGCCGCGTGTCGCGGCAATTGTCGCCTCGCATGAGCATCCCGAGTTCATCATCAATGTGAAGGAGACGGGCAAGGTGCTGATGGTGAACTACGAGGATATCGACAACCTCAAGGTCACCGAGATTCCCGCCGCGCGCTACCTGCATGACGGCGGCTGGGACTCGACCCAGCGTTATTTCCTTACGGCGGCCAACAAGTCCAACAAGATCGCGGTGATAGACTCCAGGGACGACGATCTGGAAGCGCTGGTCGATGTCACCGAGATCCCGCACCCGGGTCGTGGCGCGAACATCAAGGATCCGAAATACGGACCGGTCTGGGTTACCAGCGCGCTCGGCAACGAAAATGTGACCATGATCGGCACCGACCCGAAGGACCACAAGGCGAATGCCTGGAAGGTGGTGCGCACGCTGAAGGGTCAGGGCGGCGGATCGCTGTTCGTCAAGTCGAACCCCGAATCGAACAACCTGTGGGTGGATTCGCCGCTCAACCCGGATGCGAAAATCAGCCAGAGCGTCGCGGTGTATGACGTGAAACACCTCGACAAGGGCTATGAGGTATTGCCGATCGCCGAATGGGCCGGTATCGAGGGCGTAGGACCCAAGCGCGTTGTCCAGCCGGAATACAATGCCTCCGGCGATGAGGTCTGGTTCTCTGTCTGGAGCGGCAAGGATGAGGAATCCGCCATCGTGGTGGTTGATGACAAGACTCGCACGCTGAAAACGGTGATCAAGGACAAGCGGCTGGTGACCCCGACCGGCAAGTTCAACGTCCGCAACACCATGCACGATATCTACTGAGCCGAGGCACTGCGGATAGGAGAACTGACTCTCCTTCCCGCCGCCCGAAACCGCAGTAAATGGCGGTCTGGTCATGAGACAAGCAGTCTACCCATTCATTGTGGCGCCACGCCCGCCCTGGCGGGCGCATTCGACGGCTTACTGCCCGTTATCGAAAAGCCGCCATTACGCCATGCATAATGCCGTCCTGACACTGTGTGTGTGTCTCCTGCTGGTCAATACCATCCAGGCAGATACCTTGTCTCTCGAACGCCAGGCGGAACTGCGCAACCTCCTGCTCCAGGACTGCGGTTCCTGTCACGGCATGCGCCTGACCGGCGGCCTCGGACCCGCACTGACGCCGCAGGCCCTGCAGGGAAAATCACGCGAACAGCTGATCGCGACGGTGAGCGAGGGACGCCCCGGTACCCCCATGCCGCCCTGGAAACCGCTATTGAGCGCGACTGAAATCGCCTGGCTGGTGGACTACATATCCGGCACGGAGAAACACCCGTGAGATTCTTGCTGCCTTTACTTTTACTGCTCATTGTCCTCCCCGCATCCGCACAGCCACGCGGCACGGGTGATCTCGGTGTCGTCGTAGAGCGCGCCAGCGGGCAGCTGCTGATCGTCGAGCACAGCACGGACACGCGTCTCGCGGAAGTCGACGGACTCGGCGACCTGTCGCATGCCTCGGTGGTATTCTCCCGCGACGAGCGCTACGCCTACGTGTTCGGGCGCGACGGCGGACTGACCAAGGTCGACCTGTTGAGCGACACCCTCGTCAAGCGCATCCTGCAAGCAGGCAACAGCATCGGCGGCGCCATCTCCCAGGACGGTCATCTCGTCGCCGTTTCCAACTACGAACCCGGCGGCGTACGCGTGTTCGACGCGGAAACGCTCGAGCCGGTGGCCGACATCCCGGCCGAATTCAGGCCGGGCAAACTCTCGAAAGTCGTCGGACTGGTGGACGCTCCCGGCAATCGCTTTGTCTTCAGTCTCTACGACGCCGGCGAGATCTGGATCGCGGACCTTACCGATCCGCACAAGCCGGCGGTTACCCGCTTTCGGAACATCGGTCGCGCACCCTACGACGCGCTGATCACCCCCGATGGACGCTATTACATCGCCGGGCTGTTCGGCGAGGACAGCCTGGCGCTGCTCGACCTGTGGCACCCGGAAAACGGCGTCCGCCGGATTCTCGCCGGCTACGCGGCCCACGATGAAAAGCTGCCCGTCTACAAGATGCCGCACCTCGAAGGCTGGGCGCTCGCCGGTACGCAGGCCTTCCTGCCCGCGGTCGGTGAACACAAGGTACTGGTCGTCGATACCACCAGTTGGCGGCAGTTAGCGGCCATCCCGGTGCATGGCCAGCCGGTATTCGTCATGGCGAGACCCGACGGGCGGCAGGTCTGGGTCAACTTCGCCCACCCGGACAACGACACCGTACAGGTCATCGATGTTGAATCACACGA
>JBAVKA010000128.1:0-1729 GCA_049688075.1 Gammaproteobacteria bacterium | reverse complement strand
GCGAGATAGCGAAAGACAATCACCTCGACATCGTACCGGGTAGCAGCCAAGGCCCGGGTGCCGAAACAGCCGAGTGCAGCCAGCACGCATAACAGTCCCGTAAGGGTCATGCGTCCGCGGGCGGGTCTGGATAGTGCGTGTAGTCTGGTCATTCTGGGTCTCGTCCTAGGGTGGAGAGCAGCTCCGCCACCGCGGCAAACCGTTTTTCGTCCTGCTCGAAGTCGCCGCTGAAGCGCAACTTGTTACCGCCCTCGAAGCGATAGCGTCCCGGCTGGCGCTGGAGCAACTCTACCAGTTTTTGGGTATCGATGGCGGCCTCCTGTCCGAACAGAATGCGTCCTTCCTGCCGGCCAAGCTCGATCTTGGTGACGCCCATCGGGGCGGCCGTCAGTTTCAGCCCGGTCACCCGGAACAGGTTCTTCAGCGCTTCCGGGAGCAGGCCGAAACGGTCGATCATCTCTACCTGCAGCTCGCGCAGCTCCTCAATGGCCCCGGCGCCGGCGATGCGCTTGTACATGACCAGCCGGCTGTGGACGTCGGGAACGTAGTCATCGGGTATGAGGGCAGGCAGCGACAGATCGATTTCCGGACCCTGGTGAAGCGGTTTCTCCAGTTCCGGCCGGCGGCCTTCCTTCAGGGCCTTTACGGCGCGGGCGAGGAGATCCGAGTACAACGTGTAGCCGATTTCGTGGATCTGGCCGCTCTGCTCGTCGCCCAGCAGTTCGCCCGCGCCGCGTATTTCCAGGTCATGCGTGGCCAGGGTAAACCCGGCGCCGAGATCCTCCATCGAGGCGATTGCTTCCAGTCGCTTGACGGCGTCTGCCGTCATCGTCTTTCGCGGGGGCGTCAGCAGGTAGGCGTAGGCCCGGTGATGCGAGCGCCCGACCCGCCCGCGCAGCTGGTGCAGCTGGGCAAGTCCGAGTTTGTCCGCGCGGTTGATGATGATGGTATTGGCCGTGGGTATGTCGATACCGCTTTCAATGATGGTAGTGCACACCAGCAGGTTGAAGCGCCGGTGGTAGAAATCCAGCATGACCCGCTCCAGGTCGCGCTCGCGCATCTGGCCATGGGCAACACCGATGCCGGCCTCGGGAACGATGCGCGCAATTTCCCCGGCGATGCGCTCGATCGACTCCACCTGGTTGTGCAGGAAATAGATCTGGCCTCCGCGCTTGATCTCGCGCAGACAGGACTCGCGGATGGCCGCGTCGTTCCATTCGGAAATGAAGGTTTTGACTGCAAGGCGATGAGCGGGCGGTGTGCTGATGATGGACAGGTCTCGCAGCCCCGAGAGCGACATGTTCAGGGTCCGGGGAATCGGGGTTGCCGTCAGCGTAAGGATATCGATCTCGGCGCGGAGTTTCTTCAGCCGTTCCTTCTGGGTGACCCCGAAACGGTGCTCCTCGTCGATGATGAGCAGACCGAGGCGCTTGAACCTGACCTGCGCCTGCAGCAGTTTGTGCGTGCCGATCACGAGGTCGACCGTTCCCTCCGCGAGCCCGGCCATAATCGCTTCCTGCTGTTTGCCGCTGCGGAAGCGGGACAGCACTTCGATGCGCACCGGCCAGTCGGAGAAGCGGTCACGGAAGTTCTGAAAGTGCTGCTGCGCGAGCAGCGTGGTCGGGACCAGTACGGCCACCTGCCTGCCGTCCTGGATCGCCAGAAAGGCCGCCCGCATGGCCACCTCCGTCTTGCCGAAGCCGACGTCGCCGCACACCACCCGGTCCAT
>JBAVKA010000127.1:0-2970 GCA_049688075.1 Gammaproteobacteria bacterium | reverse complement strand
GGGCTACCGGGAACAGGCGCTCAAGCTCTACCCCTGGATCTGCGGGCGCTGCAGCCGTGAATTCACCCGTGCGAACCTGCACGAACTGACGGTGCATCACCGCGATCACAATCACGACAACAACCCCACCGACGGCAGCAACTGGGAACTGCTGTGCCTTTACTGCCACGACAACGAACACGCCCGCTACCTGGATGAACCCGTCGCCGGTGGTGCCGCGGGCGGCAAATCAGAACCGGCCGCCACCCATAGCCCCTTCGCCAATCTCAAGGATTTGTTGAAACCCAGGTCCTGACCTTGCAGGCCTGGAGCGTAGGGGAGATCGGGCGCGATTGAGTGGCGGTGATCAGGTTCCATCGGCAACTTGTGAGTACGTAATACAACGTATAAGGCTGCGGTCCAGCTCGGTTCAGAGTGGAAGTCAATCGGTCTAGCATCTAACATTCCCACGCAAGGCCGACGTGGCATATAACCAATAGTACTGAATCGGTCTATTACACTGTTCTTCTAAAAAATGATCACCATCCGAGTATTAAATAAAAAGGTTAAATGGTGCCAGAGCACATTTTTCCCTTATATGCTCAAAAAATACGCCCGATGAATAATAATCCTAAAAAAGGAAAGCTGATACGCTGGAATGACGATAAAGGATTTGGATTTATCGCATCAGAGGATGGAAGAGATATCTTCATCCATGTTTCGGCACTAAAGCGGATGGAGCGTCGCCCTAAAGTCGGCGACGTTATTATCTATCAAATTCACACGGATAATGATCGCAAAAAAAGAGCAGTTAATGCCAGGATCGAAGGTGTTGCAGAAGTTAGACAAAGGCCAGTCAGAAGAAATGTGAAGATACAAAATAATGGTGGTTGGTTTTCTGGAGTTATTACCACTGTCTTGCTGATATCTCTCGGTTCATTTGCATACAACAAATTCGTCGCTAGCAATAAGCATCGCGAGGGGCAAACCACATCAAAATCTTCTTATGAAACAAAAGAAGAAAATAGAAGTAATTATAGTTGTGCAGGCAAGGTATATTGCTCGGAAATGAACTCATGTGAGGAAGCTGAATTTTATCAACATAATTGCCCAGGTACCAAAATGGACGGCGATGGAGATGGTATTCCTTGTGAAAGTCAGTGGTGCGGCTGGTGATTAGATGCAAAATGAGCCTATCAAGGCCATAAACACTGACGCCAAAAAGCTTCGCTGCGCTTCGCATTATGTCGCCGGTTATGGCAGTCGTTATGCCTCAAAGGCACCCTCACTTCGATAGGATGATTTCGTGAAAATCAAGTTTTTCGGTTTTCTTCTTGTTGCTGCAGTCCTTGTGGGCTGTGCATCAAACCAGGTTGCGCAGACCAGTGCGCAGGGCACGCGGACGGAAAGCTGCAAGGCTACTTCCGAAGCGGAAATCGCGGCACTGTTCGATCGCTGGAATCGTTCGTTGCAGACGGATGATCCACATAAAGTGGTCGCCAACTACGCGGAGCGGTCAATACTCTTACCCACGGTTTCAAACAAGCCGCGTCTCACGCCTGCCGAGAAGGAGGATTACTTCCATCATTTTCTGGAGAACTGCCCCTCCGGCAAGATTGACCTGCGATTCATTGAAATCGGGTGCAACACGGCATTCGATGCAGGTCTTTACACATTCACGTTCGCGAAGACAGGGGATAGCGTAAGCGGACGCTACACCTACACCTACCACTGGAATGGTTCCGAGTGGCTAATTACCAGTCACCATTCCTCAGTAATGCCTGAGAAGAACTAGCCACGAGTGGCATAACAGAGCATACAGGGAGTGGAGACAGGGTTCGCAGCCTGTCAGCTGGACAACCGCTCTCCATGCTGTCACGCTCGTACAACAAAAACCGTGGCATGCCCTGGTGTGACCACCTGGATAAACAATTCGGGTTGACATCTCTCTCGCTATTCCCCGCCAATGAAAATCCTCGTCGCTTCCGATCTCCATTACCGCCTCAAGCAGTTCGACTGGCTGGCCAGTCAGTCGGGCAGCTATGACGCCATGATCATCGCCGGCGATCTGCTGGATATTTCCTCCAGCATGGATCTGGGTGTGCAGTTCGTCGTCATGAAGAAGTACCTGAAGAAAATCAGCGCTGCGACCCGGTTACTGGTGTGCTCCGGCAATCATGACGGTAATGAAAAGAACGAGGCGGACGAGTATGTCGCGCCCTGGCTGCAGGAAGTCCGTGCCGAGCAGGTGCATATCGACGGCGACAATGTCTTCTTCCAGGATACGCTCGTCACGATCTTCCCGTGGTGGGACGGCGATGTATCGAGGAGGGAGGTCTCCGTACAGTTCGAGCAGGCCAGTCAGCTTGCCTTCGACAAGTGGATCTGGATTTACCATGCACCGCCGGACAAGTCACCGACCAGCTGGACCGGCAAACGCTTCATTGGCGGCACGGAACTGAACAAATGGATCGAGCGGTACCAGCCTGACCTCGTTTTTGCCGGACATCTTCACCAGAGCCCGTACAAGCCCGGCGGAGCATGGGTCGACCGGATCGGCAAAACCTGGGTATTTAACGCCGGTGCTTATCTGACTGATATCCCGCCCCATATCGTTCTTGATCTCGCCGGCGATGATTCCAGGCGGCTGGCATGAGTGCCCGTCAATAGTCCCCGGTGTCCCGCTTGCTGTCTCCCCGTCGCAGGATTCCAGCGGGAAGGGTTTGAGATCTGCTTCAATATCTATCATGTCGAATCAAATAAAGGATCCCAGAGCACAGCTCTATCTGGTCCTGTTAATCGACACGCCCTCACCGTTATTGATTGACGCAAGCCTGAGCGCTTGTGTCCGCTCCGGGATCAACGTGCTGATATTCTGCAGGAAATTCGCTTGATCGGCATGGTCCTGACCTTGAGTCTATTTGCTGATGGCGTATGTTTGCCAGCCAGACGCTATCTGGTTACGGTATAGTCAGGTGGATGACCTGACTT